>CAZWVD010000001.1:0-39997 GCA_964636855.1 uncultured Gammaproteobacteria bacterium
TTAGACTTACAAATAAAACAGGAGGTAACTCAGTTAAAGGAAATATCGTATCATTTTCGGGTGCAACTAACAATGCATTTATACTTTCTGTAAAAGACATACCAGACCCAATTGGAGCAGTATATGAGGAAGGAATTGCTGATGGTGCAGAGTGCTGGGTAGTTATTTCAGGTATTGCAGACGTATACTTTACAGGAAATACAACAAGGGGAATGTTAGCTAGAGGATATTTAACCGCAGATGGTGCTGGTTATGTAGCAGGTCGGGCATTAGCAGAAGTAGTACCAACGAGCCCATTTGCATCGGATAAACATTTTTATGAAATTGGCCATGTGTTAGAGAGTAGAACGGGAGCGGGCTTAGCCAAAGTAGTATTACATTTCAATTAACGATATGTCTTTTACTGATATAACATATACAACAACTGAATTTGAAGACTTAACAAACACGTTAACTAATATTGACGACGTTGAAATATTAACGATTGACAAATTGTCAGATAGTTCGTCAAATATTAGAGGAATTGAATTAGAAACAGAGGATTTAGAAATCTTAGAAACAGAAGATTTAGAAGTATTATATATAGAAGGTACATATCCAATGACGGATAGTATCTATACAATAACAGAATTTATTGACTTATGAAAAGAATAACTGAACTTACAGCGATAACGGATAGTGCTAGTGTAGATATACTACCAATAGTAGACGTATCTGATTTAACACAATCAACTGCAGGTTCTACTAGAAAAATAACGATAGCAAACGTAATGAAGTTTATTAATGATATGACGTCTACGTTAACCAATAAAATATTAACAGACAATGTATTGGCTAGTTTCTATCAGGATGTATCAAAAACTAAAAAGATTACAGTACCTGCAGCTACTGATACATTAGTTGGAAAAACTACTACCGATGTATTCAGTAATAAGACAATAGATACCGCAAGTAGCAATGTGATTAAAGTTAATGGGAATACATTAGCGGCCACAGCAGGTACAGCAACATTAACATTTCCGAACTCTACAGATACACTCGTAGGTAGGAACACTACAGATACATTGACTAATAAAACAATGTCCAGCCCCTTATATACTGGGGCTATATCAGGCTGGATTGCTTCGGGAGAAACTTGGACATATGCGTCAGCAGATTCTCCAACATTTACATTCACAGTTGCTGCAGATGTAACAACTAAATATTGTCCTGGAATGAGAATTAAACTCACTCAGACTACAGATAAATATTTTATAATAACGGCAGTATCATCATATAGTGGTGGTAATACAACTATAACAATTTATGGTGGAACTGACTATACATTAACGAGTGCTACTATAACAAACCCGTATTATTCCATAGCGAAAGCTCCGTTTGGGTTTCCATTATCAAAAACTAAATGGACGGTATCTTATTCCGGTACGGCTGGAAATCAAGGCTCTCCAGTAGGAGGTACTTGGTATAACGTAGCAACCAATAAGATAACTATTCCTATAGGAGATTGGAATTTATACTATAACACAAGAATAGCCGCAACTGGGCCTGGTACAGGGTATTTAGAATGTTTTGCAACCCTTTCAACTGCAAATAACTCGGAGAGTGATTCTGCTATGACTACTACCATAAATCTATCTGCAGGGCCTACTCAATTTGGATATGTTTCGGTTAGTGCAATGAAAGAATATGCGGTAGCAAGTAAGACAGATTACTATCTAAATTTAAAGACAACAGTTGCAGGAACGACCACAATATATGTAGCAACGCCAGTATTAATTAAGGCAGTGTGTAATTATTTATAATATTTATTAGATTTGTTTGACATAAATGGCAAGTAGTATATTTAGAAGATACGATTTAACTGGAACAATGAATCAGTCTGTGAATCCGTTTTTGGTTCAAGACAAGGATTTTACATATCTATTAAACGTAAATCAAGACGAATTCGGAACAATACAAAAAGACGGTGGCTATTCAAAATATGGAAGTACAGAAGTTGGTGCGGGGTATATAGAAGGTGGAATAGATTATGTTACTACTGCCGGTGTCCATACTCCGGTAAGAATATGCAACGGAAGTCTACAATCGGCAAGTGGAACTACTTGGTCAGATATAGACGCAGGAGAATTTACAGCGGGTAAAACTCCAAGTTTCGCTAATTTCTTAGATAGAGTATATATAGCTACTGACGATAAAAATGTAAGATATTCAAGTGGAGGTGCTTGTACAACGATAGATGCAGATAATGGTGGTGCAAATGTAAGGGGAAAATACCTAGCATTAAATGAGCAAGTTTTATACCTTGCCAACTTAACAACGGTATATTCTGGTAACGAAATAGTATACTCAAAGGTTGGAACTCATCAGTTTTATAATGACGGTGAAACATATGCAACTACCAGAAGAAAAATAAGAATAGACGGAGAAATAACTGGAATAAGAATATTCCAAGGACTTGTTATGATATTTACAAACGAGGCGTTATGGTATCATAATCCATCGACTTTAGAGACTAAGGTATTCTATAATCACGGTACTACAAGTAACGATTCAATCAGAGAAATTTACGGTAATTTAATATGGGCTGATAGAGATGGCATTCATATGTTTACAGGGAGTGGAAATCCAGAAAATATTTCTAGAACCATCAATAATCCAACAATACCTTCTGTTTGGTCTTCTATTAATGGCGTTAATTGGACTCAACTCAAATCGGAAGTAGTAGGCGATAAATATTATTTATACATAGGAGATTTAACACAAGCCCTGCCAGGCGATTCAGTAGCATTGAACGATATAGTAATAGTATACGACAACGCAAAGCAATCATTTACAATTCTCGATGAGTACCCTGTATCCTGCATGTTTAAGATTATAACTTCTGGAGGGGATCAGAAACTTTTATTCGGAAGTAAAGATACTAGAACTACATATGTTAAAGACTTTTCATATACTCACGATACATCTGCGTTTAATTCAATAATAAGAACAAAATATTATGACATGGGAACTCCAGAGTTTGGCAAGATGTTTGGGAGAATGTATGTTACTTATAGACCACAGAATCAGACTGGAAAATATTTAACCCTAAAGGTGGCACTAGACGGAAGTAATTCATACATAGCCAAGGTTGGCAGCGCTACAGACACTAGAATGGAACTTAGTGGACTTACTACAATATCTCACGTATTTAAAAGGGTTTCTACGGGAAGTACAAATGCTAAATCTATATCATACGAATTTAGTCAAGCAGACGCAGGAGTAAACTATGCGTTGCTTGGAATAGCACAGGAGTTTACAGAGGGAAGATTTACTTCTAATGTTAGTGTATAATGAATAACGGAATATTTAATGAAAAAGGTGAAAAGGTAGCAACTATAAACCAAGGGGTATGGCAAGGATTTAATCCATTTACGCTTAAAATGCCAAGTATGCTTCCTTCTCCAGTTGGATTAATGGACAGGGTTGGTTCGTCAACTTACGTTCAAAGGATAGTAATTAGAGACGAACAGGATGCTAGGGTAATAATTGGAAACTTAAATATATGACAACGAGTGGAATAGAAGTATCCAGAAAAGGAAAGAGTGCGTTCTATTGTCCAGAAAAACAACTGGCGTTTACTTCTGAGAGAGAGAATATAAGGGTAGCTATTAACGATACATTTACAACTGATGTAGACGGATATTTCACAATTAATCACAACTTAGGATATGTTCCACAGGTGATAATATTTGCGGAAAATACAGACCCTGCATGGGGAAAGGCGACGAAGCTTCCGGTAGACTGGAACAATAGAACAGAGTACGGTTTTTCGGCGTCGTATTCAGTAGACAATTACGATTTAATTTTACAAGTAAATTTTGTAGCACCAGTAAGTAGTGTTACTTTTAATTATTTTTTGTTAGTCAATGAGCAGTAGCTATGGAATATCAGTCTCGCAAATCGGAGACGTTATGAATGCAACACAACAGAATACAACACTTGACTCAATTAAAAAGAGTTTAAAGTACGTTAAAAATGTAAAGATTACGGTACTTGCAAATACTTGGACATCATTCTCGCATGGATTAAATTGGACCCCTATGTGTTGGGCTTGGACAGAAGATAACGATGGCTGGTATATGAAAGGAAGTACGGCCCTGTTCTATCCAGCAAGCACATCTACCGGTACTCCAATATCGGTGTTGTGTTATTCAACAAGTAGTGCTATATTTGTTAAATGCGATAAGGCTGGGGATATTTACGTAGAATATTTATACGATAGAGGACTTAACGATACAGGAGAAAAGGTTACATCAAATGAATTTGGAATATCTATAACTGGGGAAGGAACTGATGCATTTTGGGGAAGTGAATATTTAAACACTTATCTTTCTGCATCTACGGCTTACAAAATAGCTTCAAGAGGATCTGAAACTATTTCTTGGGCCGTTGATGAGAACGGATGGAAATACATAGATATACCCCACGGACTTGGATACAAGCCAAAGGCAATTGTATTTGAATCCGGAACAGGAACAGAAATACCAAACCATGTTTCTGTCGGGTATTCTGGAAATGAAATAGGAATGTGGTATGTTAATGATACATACCTTAGAATAGTTGGATATAGAGACATGTCTCCGGATCCGATAGATGGAGTAATACCAAGTGGGGTAATAGCAGTAGACTATACAATATTTTTAGATGAAATCACCGATACTGATTTTATATAATTAAAATAGAATGACATTAGAAACAATTAGAGACGACCTTGGTTCTATAATAAACCAAGTAACTGATAGCACCGGAGAATTTGTATCGGCGGAAATCTCAACAGCAGAAGCAACAAGATGGATAAATGAAGCATATGAAAGTGCCTACATGCAATATGCTTTTCATAATAAAGACAGATTTACAAAAGAAACCAAAGGAGACGTTGTAGACGGACAGAAGGTATACACCTTTGCAGATGGTAGTGGAAATTCTCTTGGTATCCTAGGAATATTATGGTTGGGATTAAAGATTAATTCTACGGATACAGAATATACAAGGGCTACCCCAAGAGATTATCCAGATTTATACCTACAAGGCGGAGAGTCATTTCCAGAAAAGAACCCAGTGTATTTTAGAACTTCGGCAGTAGTAAGCGGAACTTTATACGACGGATTTGAATTAGCAGAGCCAATATCTGAAGATATAACAGATGGTATATACATGAGGTATATAAAGAGACCAACATTATTATCTGCGGACGCAGACATTCCACAATACATACCAACAGAAATGCATCAATTTCTAAGTTTAGGAGCTGCAGTTAAGGCATATCTAAAACTTGGAGATACAGAAACAGCTGACAAGATGGATTCTATGTTTAACGGAAAGATACAAGGATATTTTGCAAGAGACGAAATGGTAAAAAGTGATAGGCCTAGACGTATTAGATTGGCTAGAGACTTTGTTAATAAATTTTATTTACGTAGAGCATAATGAGTACATATACAGTCCAAGGAGGAGACTCACTATCCGCCATAGCAAGAAAACTAGGGTTATCTAGTTGGCAAGAATTATACAATGCAAACAGAGAAATAATAGGTTCTAATGCTAATTATATAAGGCCGGGTCAAACATTGACCATACCGGGAACTCAGACAAATTATTCTGTTACAAATAACGATCCTGCACAACAAATAGCATCTGGTATAACGGCTAATATAAAGACTCCTGAAAAGAATTTTAGCGAATTATATCCTAGTTCTTCGCTATTCCCAGTTCAGTCAATGCAACAATTTGCAGAGTCACAGGTTAACCCAGAATATCTGAGGGAAGCTCAAGCCAAGACTTCTGCATATGATACCGGAGCGAATATAAGTGGTGCATATAGAACTGGAGAATCTGCATTACAAAGGCAAAGCTTGTTAGACTCAATAGAAAGGGCTAGAAAGGCAGAGGCTACTGGATATGTAACAACTCAATCTGATTTATTCAATGATTGGTACAACAGAGAAATGTTAAGTTATAGTACAGATCCAAGTAAGTATGTAATGACTGGATACGAAAATCAACCTTGGTATACAGACGTAAAAGCCGCAACATCAACTCCTGCTAATTATACGTATACTCCATTAGATATTTCAAAGATGTTCGGATATGGAATTTATGATACTGGTCAGATGAATAATCCGTACAGTGCGATAACTAAAATTTAATTAAAATGAAATGACACCAGAAGAGACACTGAAAGCTTACGAATCATCGGCACCAACAGCAGAGCAGACAATCAGAAGTGCTATAACCGCAGCATATAAGAATCTAGAACCTGAATTAAGACAGATTAGAACTTATGAAAATCAGCAATTACCAGAGTTCTATAATACATTTACTAGCGGATATGGACTCGGAACATCGGCATCAGATCTTAGTCCAGCACAGAAACTTGCATTAGCAGCTTCTAAAGTTGCACAACAATCTACAAATGCACAAACTGCAAGAGACATACTTGGAGTTAGAAAAGCTAGTTTAGAAGACTTGGTTACACAAGGTAACGAATCTTTTAAGACAGGATATGGCGCGGCACAAAACGCATGGGATAGATACTTTAAAGAAAAGCAATTAGCAGAACAACAAAGGCAATTTAATGCGTCTCAGGCATCATCTGCTTCCGGAATTAATTGGGAAACTACAAGTATAGATAAGATTATGGAAGCATATAATAAATATCTAGCTGATAAAAAAGCAAAAGAAAATGCCGTTGTAACAGGAAGTACCCCAGGACCTTGGTCTACTGGATACGTAAGTTATCCAACACCAACCCCTGCATTATCTACTACATCTAAATCAGCTGCTAATCAGTATATTTCTAGTATAGCACCAAAGACTACTAATGTGTCAAATTTCATTAAAAGTAGTTACGGATTTTAATTTATAATATAAAGTATATGAACGAAGAAGTAATGGCATGGTTAAATTCACCAGAATCACAGCCATATCTACAACAAGTAGGAATATCGCAAAAACCAACTGTAACTGGGTACGAATCTGATCCATACGTAATGGTATTGAATAAGCTTATATCTGGAAATAGTCAAAATCCTACGTTTCAGAAATCGTTAATAGGAGAATATTTAAACTATATTAACCCCTATAATAGCGATGCAATGAATACCGCATCTGCGCAAGAAGAGTTGTTAACTAAAAAGAAAGAATCCGATATTAATGCAGCATTTGATATGATAGATGTAGGAACTAGCACTGGAGACGCAGAAATGGTAGCAACTGGAAAATCAATATTAAATCAAGCATATGGTGGATATAATATTCCAACTCCTACACAACAAACTACAACTCCAGTTACATCTAGTGCTCAGACAACATCCGGATATTCTTCAGTCCCAAGCGTGTTTGATGTTATAGGAGATGTAGCATCTGGTAGAAAAGGATTAATACAAGCACCGTTAGAAGCAACCGGAAGAAGCTTAGCATCGTTAGGAAGTCTTATTTGGAAATAATATTATTATAAAATAAATGGCTTTAGGTAGTAGTAGAAGAAGTAAAAATAGAAATACGTCTGCAACTTCACAGAAAGAACTTCTTTCTCAAATACAACAAAATATAAATACTGAGCCACAGGCTAATTTCTTAGAGAGATTGTTAGCCCCCTTAATGGCAATAGGAAGTGTACCAGATGTAATATATAGGTCTAATTACGAAGGTGCAAATCCTGCTTTGGCGTATCTGGAAAACCTTGCCCAGGCTGGAAAGACTACTTTTATGGGAGAGAAGGACAAGACTCCGTTAAAACAAACCTCTGATATATTAGAAAAATCTGGAGTGATATCAGGATCAGATACTGGATCTAGAATAGCTAGAGGAGCACTTGGGTTTGCAGGAGACGTACTATTGGATCCTACTACATATTTATCATTCGGAGCTGGGGGAGTTGCAAAACAGACCGCACAAAAAGCAGGTGCAAAAGGTGCACAGGTATTGGCAGAACAGACAGCTAAAAACATCGGAAAATCGGCAGCTGAAAAGTTAGCTACAGAATCAGCAGAAAAAGCTGCGGGAACGGTAGCAAAGTTTGGAATAGGTAAGTTATCTGCAGAGATAACAAATCCTACTGCCGTAAAGGCATTGCAAATAGCAACTAATCCATTATGGGAAGGTACTAAGGCAGTTACTGGATTAGGAATGAAAGGGCTAGATAAAGCAGCACCAGAATTATCTACTGCAATAAAGGAGACTGCGGCTAAAGTATTTAAGCCTCAGAAATACGCAGAAATGAAAGGTATGGGTAATTTCTATGATACCATACAGAATTATGTTAATAAACAGAACGCAGTTCCACAGACTGTAATGGCAGAATCTGGAGCTATAATAAAGAAGATAAAATCATTACCAGAAGAACTTCAGGCCAATATAGGTAAATACATAGAGAATCCGTCGAGTATACCAGAAGAAAGTGCGTCTATTATAAAGCCAGTATTACAAGAGATAACAAATATTAACGCTCCACTAACTAAAACCCTTGTAGACAACAAGTTATTAGACGGTGCGATAGAAAATTATTTCCCTAGAAGCGTAATGGGATTTGATAAGAATTTTATTGATGAAAAATTTAAGAATGCCACAAGTATCACTAGCGACCCGCTAGTTTCTAAGGAATTAGAAAAGAATGGATATGTAAGTACAAAGACATTATCAGAAGTATTAAACGGAAGACCAATGATTAAAGGTCGTCAAACTGCGTTTAAGGTTTCGGATAATCTCCTTGAGGGTTCAGACATGGCTAGGGTATTTGACACGTTATCAGAAGGAGAGGCAAAGGGAGTTGTTTATGATAAAAACGCTGCTAGGCTATTTGGATTAGGACAAGTAAGAGGAAAAGCGGCTGTGCAAAGACTTGATTTTGCAAGAGGATTACAAGACGTAACTGACGACTCAGGAAATAGACTGTTTTTAAACAGTAAAGAAGCGATGGAATCTTTCGGCAAAGGAAAAATTCCACAGAACATGGAGAAGCTAAAGATTGATGGCGTGGGTACATACTACGCCCCAAGGGAGGCGGTGTCATTACTAAAGAATTATACAAAAGACTTCTTTGGAGATGAAGGTATGAACCAGTTGGTTAAGTTATACGATATCGGACTCGGAAGCTTTAAGAAATTTGTAACTGGTCAAGGCCCTGCGTTTGTCGGATACAATGTAAGAAATGCAATCGGAGACATGACCAATATGTATCTAAATGGATTCAGGAATCCTAAAAATCTTGAAAAGGGATTTAATGTGATGAAGTTTAGTAGGATGGCTACAACAGATGGTATAGAAGAAGCCACTAAAAAATACGGAACAGATATAGCAAATCTTTATAAGGAGGCATTAAATAGGGGTGTATTAACATCTGGTACTCAATTAGAAGACGCTACTGGAAAAGCATCTGACGCAGTATCAAAACTCATAGGACAAACAACATTAAAAGAAAAAGCTGGTAATATAATAAAAACCATAACTAATCCTGCTAATATATTCTCAGACAGAGAAACTGGAATGAAAGTAGCTATGATGGCAGATAGTTTTGAAAGAAATGGAAACTGGGCTCAAGCAGCAAAAGATGCATTTGTTAGCAACTTCGATTATAACAATCTTTCTGCGGTAGAGAAGAATGTATTTAAAAGAATCGTTCCTTTCTATTCATTTATGAGAAAAAATCTAGAGTTTCAACTAGAAAATATTGCAAAGAATCCTAGTAAATATACTTCTCTTATGCATTTGCAGAATAACATAAAGAGTAGCATTGGTGCCGATATGTCACAAGAAGATTGGGACGCATTACCTTCATGGATGAAAGAAGGAATATCAATACCTATATCTAAAGACGGACAAGACGTTAGCGTTATAACTGGGTTTGGATTACCAACTGAGTCTATTAATAATGTAATAGGTGGAAACGAAGGACTTTTAAAAGGAACACTTAATAATGTATTAAGCTCAATGAGTCCTGCATTAAAGGTTCCAATAGAGGTAGGTACAGGAACCAGTCTTTTTACTGGTAAGCCAATATCTGAAAACAGGTCTGGAAATTCCTATGAAAATGCTCCAGAATTTATAAAACAATTATTAGGATATACATCGTATGATAAGATTAATAAGCAAACTGGTGAAAAGTATAAGAGGCAAACGGTCAATCCATATATGGCTTATGCTCTTAGCAATTTACCTTTTGTTAGTTCTTTTAACACACAGGCTAAGAGAATTGGCGAACTAAGTCAAGGCCCAAAGGTAGGAAATATTCCATTAAATATATTAAATCTTACTAGTGGAGGAAGAGTATACACAAAGAATGTTCAGGAAGAAAAAGCAAATAGGCAAGTAGAAGCTCAAAAGAGATTAGAAGAATACTTATTACAACAAGGACTCGGAGAAACATATAAGAGTTTCTATATACCGAACGAATTAAGGCAGAAAGTATTAGAAACATATACTAAATAATTTATTATTAATATAACATGGCAAAAGCTAAAACATATAAAGGAAAGTCAATGAGACTAGGAGGTGGAGGACAATTCGCTAAAATGGTAGATGCAATAAAGAAATCCGGAAAATCAGAAAAAGCCGCAAAGGCAATAGCTGCATCTGTAGGTAGGAAAAAATACGGCAAAAAAAGATTTGCTAAAATGGCTTCTACTGGAAGAAAGAGATCATCGAGGAAGAAATCTAAATAAATTTTTAATAGCCGCATGTGGCAAAGGATAGAGAAATGTTAACCATAGACCGCAACGAGTTACAATCAATGGTTGAAAGTGCAACTAATAGAGCGGTGGATACAAAATTAGTAAAATTAGATAAGATATATGACTTCTTAATGGACGATTTGGAATTTAAAAAAGAAGGGCTTATATCTAAAGTAACTAGAATAGACTGTGAGAATGAAGAATTTAGGGCAGAAAAGGAGACTAGAAAAGAACTTATAGCAGATTATAAAATCCACGGTGTTGGATGGAATATGGCAGCAGAAGTATTCGACGATAAAGAAAAAGCTACCACTATTAAGGAAATGGTAAGTGACTACAAGGGTTTTAAATGGTCATCTAAAACATTAGGTGTTACATCGGTAGCTTCTTTACTAGCAACCCTAACATTAGTTATAGCGTTCGTAGGATACATAACAAATATACCACCAAAATGAGAAGGCCTTATAATGGATATTATCCAATAACAAGTACATTTCAACAACATATGTCCGACGGTAGGGCTTCTCAGGCAGGCGTAGATTACGGTCTTCCAACTGGTACTCCCCTATACGCAGTTGTTTCTGGTATAATGTATGTATGGGTAGACCCAAAATCAGGTAATGCTAGGGGTATAGATTTACAAGGAAATGATGGAAGACTATATAAATATGTCCATTTATCTAGTTTTGCAAGAGGAGATGGAAAAGTTAATGAAGGAGATTTGGTAGGGTACTCAGGTGCCACGGGAAACGTAACTGGTCCGCACTTATGTTTTGCCGTAAAACAAAATGGAGTAAGAATAGATGCGGAATTAATTTTTAATGGCTTATTAAGCCAAGAAAGAATGTTTAAAACAAAAGATAAAGTAATATTAACAAAAGAGTCAATTGGAGACTCCTCAAATGGAATATTACAAGCTTTTACAGGAACTGTGGGTATAATAATAGATGGGCCTAGAACCATTAATGGCGAATCGTATTATGATATACAGTGTTCTAATGGTACTGGCTGGGTAAATTCAATGGGAATAGGTTTGACAGATCAATCTGTAAACGCAATTGGTCCAGATTACACCGTTGAGCAAATTAAAATACAAGAACAGAACAATATATTACAGGCTTCATTTAAAGATTTGTCTGAACAGGTTCAGATATTAAAAGATAACATGGCTAATATGCAAAGCCAAAACGAAAAACAAATATCAAGTATAACTAATAGTTACAAGGATGAAATTAATAGATTAGAAACATTGAATGCACAGTTATCTGCTGGAGTACAACCGGTAATAGTTGTTCAAGACGTTAATGCATTTAGTAGAACCGAATTAGTACTTGCATTATTAGGAAGTTGGTTTCCTAGTTTAAGACCAAAAACTACGGAAAAGAATAATTTATAATTACTTAATTATGTTCGACAAATATAACAAATTTATAGACTCTAAAATAGAGAATAATGTTTTAAAGTCTGTCTTAAAATATGATATATTCGTATTGATAGGAAGCGTACTTCCATTTATAATCATGTTAATTCCTCAGATTGACATAGACCCAACCATAAAGTCTGGAATATCTTTAATAATTGGTATAGTATTTAAAATACTAGTAACTAATTTTGACAAGGACGGAGACGGAAATCTCGATAGCGATGATATCAAATCAGAGGATATTAAATAATCCTCTGATTACCGACATTATTTCTAATTAAATCCCATTCTCCTTGGCGACTTATAGCATTTCAATTCTCCGGGTCTAAACCAATAAAGAATGTTCTTATCGTCTACACATCCATACAATATAGAATTATCTATATTAATCTGTATACTTGACACCATAAACTTAGAGCTTCTATCTAACACTGTACTTATGTATTCCCCTAGTTTAAATTGGTTATTTACAAACATTTTACATTAACTATTTTATCTAATAAATAATCTACACAATTAACAACAACTCCATTTCCGCAAAGTTTATATCTTTGTGTGTCTGAGATAACTCCGTCACATGAAGTCCAACCATCTTCTAGACCCATCAATCTTTCGCACTCAACTGGGGTAAGTCTGCGGATGCGGAAACCTTGTTTTAGCATTGGTAGATTATCAGATGTAGGATTGGCAGAAAGACAACCTACTTCACTAGACTCCCTATACTTTCTCTTATCGACATCGCCAGAAGGTCTTATCATTACCCCGTTCCTATCCTGAGTATTAAGTGTGAAACTAGGTTCTCCGTTCTCTTTGAACCTTCTGCCATTCTGTCTCTTTTCTAACCTATCAGGTGTTAAAACTGGTATCGCTACCCCCACCGTACAGGCGGTATCTATTGTATAAGTAAGTCCGTCTTCTCTTTGTAAATGTCCATAGCCTCCTGCATTTTTATTCTTTAATAAACTAGGTCTATTAGCCGAACGTGGTTGCAGATTATGAACTATCGGCTCGGCTTTAGAAGTTACTGCATACAACCCTGTCTTTGCTCCAACTCTACCTGCTTGACTCGCCTGTGCTGTAGCTAACCCCTCTGAACTATAGACCCTGTAGCCCTGGCTTTGCCCTGTTGTAAGTTCTCTAAGAGTTTGTTTTGTATTTTCTCTGAAAGGTAGTATTTCTCGTTCACTTCCGTTTCTAATACCGATGATAAAGATACGCTCTCTATTTTGTGGAACTCCAAAGTCTTTGGCATTGAGTACAACCCATTCGAGAGAATACCCTGCTTGTTCCATTTCAATTTGCACCCTTGCAAAGTCCCAGCCCCCATTTGATGATAAAGCTCCTTTAACATTCTCCCAGATAAAATACTCAGGCTTAACGTCTTTGACCGCTCTGATATACTCAAAGAATAGTCCTGACCTTGCACCAATAAGTCCTTTTCGCTTTCCAGCCACAGACAAGTCTTGGCAAGGACTTCCCCCCGTAACGAGGTCGACCTTTCCGTTGAACTGTTTAAAATCAATTTGGGATATATCTCCATAGTTTTTAATATTTGGATAATGATAATTTAAAACTTGAATTGCATACTTATCTATCTCGCTAAAACCTACTGTTTCCATCCCATGCCTTTTTGCCGAAATAGTAAACCCACCGTAACCTGAAAACAAATCTAAATGCTTCATGCTATATCCCTTTCATGCACATAGTCAACACAAGGTTCGTATCCCGTGTTAAGCCAAACCACAAGTGAGAACTTAAAATTAGGGTCGCTAGTTTCTCCAACGAGAACGCCGTCCATTTCAATACCCCCAAATCTCATGCAACGACCATGTACACTTCTGTATTGCTCGGGACTATAAAAGAAACAATTAAGTCCGTGTCTTGAAGGTTCAACGCCTAGGTCTTCGTCATAAAACAATCGACCTGAGGCTTGTTCGTCTATCTCTGCATCGGATAAATGATTAAAATTAGTTTGAGGACCTAATTGTTGTTCTGCTCCAGTTGGCATATTTATATAATTAAAAATTATTTACAATCGTATTGTTTTTACTTATTTTTTCTACCGTTATTATCGAACTCTAATACAGGCTCTTCATATATTGCTGGCGGTACAAATAATGTTCTCATCTTAAACTCTGCTAACTTTCCGTCGTTCCATTGAGTTATTGGTCTAATATACCCTACAATGCGAGAAAATATCTCGCAACGGGTTCGTTTACTGTTCTCCATTTAACATATTTAACATTTTAGTAGCTTTGTCAACTCCAATTACAGGGGTAATGTCTTTCTTTTTAGGATCTAGAATAAAGCACGTAGCTCCAGTTTGCCATACTGGATATCCAAGTCCTGCTGAATATCTATCATATGCCTTATAACTTCCTGTCTTAGCAAAATATACATTCCTAGACTTTCCGTCTCTTTTAAACGCCCATTCTTCTACTCCTAATTCGTGCGTATGGCCGCTTAGTACAATGTCTGAATTTGGAGCATGCATCTCGAACTGTCTATGATTGGAATGCTGAGGATTAATTGTCGAATTGTATTTAGTCCTATGGGAACCAAATATATTATAAACAACATTGCCTACTTTCCAATGTACATTTCCACCTTCTCTCAAATGTGGAACTATATTATTATATCCAAACGCAAGTGTAAAGAACTCTATTCCGGCGTTCTTAATAAGCCATTCACTATCATGGTTTCCAGATATTGTTGCTAGCATTTTATTATTATCTAACATTTCTTTAGCCCAAGAATTAATAATATTTACTTGTTCTTGAGGATTCATAACCTGTTCGTAAACTCCCGGAGCCCAAGTAAAGTTATCTACTAAATCTCCAAGAGATAATAAATGTGAGTTTGGATTTTCTAAGATTAAATTACTGTCCCTTAAAAATGTAGCCCAGTCAAAATATTCACAACCCATGTGAATATCTCCTGAGCATACTAATAACTGATACTTATCTGTATTCGTTTCTATAGAAACATCGTTTGTACTAGTTTCTATTTCTTTTCTAAAACCTTGTCTTCTTTGCAATTCTTCCAGTTGTTCTCTCCATTCGGAACTTCTATTAACTGTCGGAGATACATTAAATGTCTCTGGACTATTGCCTAAAATAGTTCTTTCGGTGCCTCTTTCGTCTATGACTAATCTCATTTTTTTAGTTCGTCTTTTAATTACGGAATTAACTCCACTCTCGAACGCTTTTTTAAGTAGTATTTCAAGTGGTAGGTCGGAATTAGTGTTGTCGGAACTACTTGTATTCTTTCTTGGTCTTCCTCTCTTTCTTGTCGGCATTGTTTTTATTTAATAATTTAACTCTATTCTCGGCATCATATAACCAATTCTTATTATTAGTACATTTGTCGTGGCAAGGACAATATTTAGAAACCCAGTTTACAACATACTTGCCAGTCTCTTCGTCGACGATAACGTCTTCGGTACCCGGCATAGTATTGGAGTCAATACATGTTCTAAGATTATTAAAATAATCATATGCCTCGTTAGTTCTTTTCTCTATATTATCTACAAAAGAAGCCTTAAGACATGCATCATCCTTACTGATATAAACTATCATAGGGATTAATTCTTCTGAGAACAATGGTTGTAGCTCTGATTTATATATACAGACTTGTCTAGCATGATGGGGTTTAGCATATTCAATTCTGCTACCTCCTCCTTTATGGAATCCCATACTATTCATAGTTTTGAAGTCTACTATATATAATTTATTATCCTGTCTAATAATAGCATCACACCTTCCTTTTAAATTAAGTTTACTATTATTGAACGACAATTCGCTACTAACCAAATCTCCTGAGTTTCTAAATACCCCCTCTATCCAATCGTGAATCTGCGTACCAATTTCAAACACTCTAAGTGTCCTGCTATCGTATTCTGGTACGAATCCATTTACAATCCTTTGATAAACAAACCCTGGGCATACGCCTAAATCGGAAGCGTGTAGGCAGGTATTATCCCGCACACTGTCTTTTCTGGAATCTTTAATCTGTTTGTCTAATATTGTTTGTATATCCACGTCGGTATAAATGTATTAATTAAAATGGAAAATCATCATTGGCACAGATGGACTTATTAACCTGATTAATATCATCCGAGAACTTCTCTTTGTCAGCTTCTTTTCCTATCTTATTATATGTACCAATATCTGCATTTGGCTTCCAAGGTTCTCTTTCTGTATCAATAACGGTTGAAAAATATGGCTTACCCTTTGTATCCAATTTAGATACGCTAAACATACTATCTACCCATTCTCCGTTAGTATTCTTATATGATAATAAGAATCTATCTTTCCCCTTGATCTCTTTTACCTTTAAGGTAACTGGAATTTCCATTTTAACATGTATTTATAAATTATTACTAATATAATATCAGCTATTGTTGTTATTGTCAATATCCACAAGCTTATATTCCGAATAAAAGCCGTCCTTGCCAGGTCTTTTAATAAAAGTTCTCTTTCCATATTGAGTTTCTAGTACGGACAAGAAACATGCAATTTTCCACCACCACATGGATTTAGTCATAAAGCGTTTGTCTGGATATAAATCCCTAGATTGTTCAAGCCACTCTTTAGATCTAGCAATCCAT
The DNA here is from genome assembly GCA_964636855.1 of uncultured Gammaproteobacteria bacterium. Taxonomy (GTDB): domain Bacteria; phylum Patescibacteriota; class Patescibacteriia; order UBA1558; family S5-K13; genus S5-K13. The sequence goes on from CAZWVD010000001.1 coordinate 16,742, forward strand.
AGTTTGTTCCTTCTGGCTATTTCTGTCATATCATCTATACTCCTCCATTTCGTAGGACTCATTAATAGATATACTATATTCCAAGATTTTTCAGGTTTAAATGTTTTATCGTTGCTCATATGCATCAATTAATCTTATCAGCTTTTTCCACGGTAATATAGCCATTGGTTCTAATCTATCGCCCGCGGTAACCACAATCGGTATATACATTTCCGTTACATTCTGTATCTCATTAATAGTATTAACCGGAACATAGTCGGCGTGTTTTTTACACTGTATGAGAAAATCTCCGGTATTTGCTATATCAACGCCGTACGCTTCACCGTCTTGATACTCTAAATGCCTCCTAGCCTCTGGAAAGATATGTTTAATATCATTAACTACCTTTCTCTCGAAACTATGTCCCTTTGTCCTTTGATATTTACCCATATATAGTATTATCTATTAGCAAAAAGATATCCAGCTAATATTCCTAAAATAAAAATTATTAACATAACAAATACTGCTAAAATTGCATCTGCACCATTCTCGACTTGACTTATGTTCTGAATATCACATTTATCTACAGTTTGTACTATGTACTGTTTGTTATCTGAATGTTCTTCGTTAGTATTGAATATTTGTGTTTCCATAATTATTAAAATTATAAATTAATTTCATTAATCTTTATGATTCCAATGAACGCTCAGTTAATAAACTATCAATGTAAGATTCTAAATGTTGTTTACATTCAAGGTCTTGTTCTTTTGTAAGTCTCTTAGCACCCTGTTCTACGCTTATAAAGAAGCTATCCATCCCGTATAGAAAATGTCCTATTCCAAAATGTACGGCACATCTTTTAAGTGCATCACTTACTGCGTCTTTCATGGGTTCTTTACTAAGTTCACTATTAGGATATCCCACATCTTCTCTAATACAATTGCTAATTTCTAGCTTTCCATGTACAAATCCATTAGCTTCCTCAAATTTAAACGACCATCCAAAAATTCCCAAGGCATCGTTAAGTCTTTTCTGTACTGCCCTAGCATCTATGTGGTACGTAATCATTGCGAATGTTCCTCTTTGCGTAGTCATAATGTTATTAATCTTCCAAGAAATGTCCTCAACTGCAAACGGAGCTGTAAGCAATTTTGAGATATCGGTATTTGGCATTTAGTTATAAATAATAATTTAATCAACCCATAGTACTACTAATCAACAAATATGTCAATAGATTCCATACAAATAATTTTGATTTATGTACTTGACTTATTTTGATTAGTATGATAATAGATATTATATATTATACTAATGAGACAGAGATCTCGCAATCTCTGTCTCAATTGAGCTAATTATATCATATTATTAGAAATTGTCAATAGTTGTTTGTAATATTTTTAGATGAAATGATTATTGACTTTGTTTGGTAAATAACCTATACTTTTGTTTAGTTAAATTTTAATGACTATCTGTATGGAATTATCTGTAGAGCAATTAGAAGACAAGAGTATTTTCTTGACGTTACGTTTAGATATAAAAGACATAGAGGAATGTCCAATATCTGGTGAGGAGAAGAAACTTGCAGAGCAATTAACGGCCTCTGAAGGGGTTGGGAATAGAATGGCGGGATATGCGATTATTTGTAAAGTAATAGAAAATTCGCAATTAAAAGCGAAGAAGAAATCTAAAAACAAAATAGAGATTCCTTCATCTATAATACTTTAATTGTTAAGAATTTATTAAAATGGTGGACGCTCAGATTGAGAGGTCTGTTATTTCTGCAGCAATATCAGATCCTAAAATTATGTATGAAGCCGTGTTATCTTTAAAGCCAGAGTATCTGTCTGATGGGAATGCAAGGACAACGTGGGAATACATACAGCCTATAGTAAGAGGTGGCGGTACGGTAGATTGGTTAGATATGAGTTCTAGCGAAAAACTAATGTATTTAGAAGATCCGATTACAAAGAAAGATCTGATTGAAGGGGTTGATTATAGTAGCAAATTAGAGTCTATAGTTCAAGACGGAAAGGCATACGAATTATACTCCGTGCTTATTGACCAGACCGTAGATATAAATGGAGCTAACTTACAACAGAAATTATCTAACATACAAGAAGCAATATCCAAAGCATATGTAGGAGATGACGATTCTGACAATGTTGATAATCTACTTACACTATGGGGAGATTTACATAATCAATTTTCCGAGAACGGTAAGTTGGCCGTGTTTGGTATAAAATCAATAGATTCTGTAGTTGGAGGAATTGCACCTGGATGGGTGTGTACTGTAGTATCTGCGCCCGGGGTAGGAAAGTCTGCATTGGCAATACAATCGTTTTTAGAATCAATGAAGCTTGGAGTATCATCGGTATTGATCTCTACGGAAATGTCAAGAGAAGAAAACTTGGCTAGAATGATTGCAAGGGAGTCTGGAGTTGATACAACCAGTTGTATAACGGGGAGATTCTCTGGTCCAGACGATGAACGTAAAGCGAAAGAAACTGCTGCTAAAATAGTTGAACTATTAAAATCTACTAAATCTAGAATATATGATAAATATATAAATATAAATGATATTGTATGGACATGTAAGTTATGTAAAATGAAGTTAGGTACAAAATATTTTATCATTGACCACATGCATGAAATACAACACGATAAATCTGCCTCTGAATATGAAAGGTTAACCTATATAGCAAATGAAATAAAAGTATTGGCAAAGAATGAGAAACTTGCGATAATGTTGCTAGGACAAGTATCTGTATCTTCTAAATCAATGAAGGATAGCGACAATATAGATGCTAAAGGTACTGGTGCAGTGAAGGAAAAGGCAACTATGTTTGTTAGGCTTAGAAGAAATACATTAGACCCGCAGGACAAGGAATACATGACATTCTCGCTTATAAAAAATAGGTTTGGCTCTACTATGGAACAACCAGTTAAGATAAGCCTTAGGACCGGAAACCTTACTGAGACCGCATACAGAGTTCCAGAACCAGAAGAGCACTTGGATAGATATAGAAATACTTTTAATGGAATGTAAACATGGTAGAAAAGGAATGGTATAAAAACGAAGACGGTACAATAAACAAAGAGCAGATATCTGTATTGCTTAATGGGTTAAATAGTAATCTAAGGGAATTTATGCTTCAAAGAAATAAACTGGTTAATAAATTTAATATGGAAAAACGGCTTTCTACAAATCCTGTTAAGAAAGACTTGATTGGCATAGAATTTGGTGCGTATTCTGATAAAGATGGCATAGGTTGGCTTAACAATAGAATTGAATCAATCAGAAAAGATATTAAGTTCTTGACTAAAGAAGTAGTTAGTCCAAATAGAATAGATAGAATAGATTTTAACGCACTAAAATGTGTAGACCCAGAACCAATATTACAATCATTTAACATCCAATTTAAGCGGGGTCATAACTTACTAATGATTAATTGTCCGTTTCATAATGAAAAGACTGCATCATGTGCAGTTTATAGCGGAAATAGAAACGGATTTTATTGTTTTGGATGTGGGGCGAGTGGAGATATAATAACATTCGTATCAAAGATAACCGGAAAAAATGCAGTAGACTCCGCAAAATACATAAAACAGTTGACATAGTGTATTGTAATTGATATATTAAATCTAATAAGTTATTATACATAGTATATATGCCTAGAACATTAAGATCAATGGCTCATCCGATTACAACATGTGAATGGGAACCGTTCGCTATCAATATGGAAGCACTGTCTTCGCTAACTAGAACCAGTTTAGACCTTGAAGATAATTTTATTGGAACAGCTGAAACACTTATTAATCAATATCGCGGATATAGCAAATCTGAATCAGAAATTAACCGTGTCAAAAATGAAAGTAAAAGAAGGTGTATAGATGCCAAGGGTATAATAGACTTTGCTTATTCAAAAATTAACGAGTCTACGTCAATTTGTTTTAAGATTTCAGATGCTATTTACCAAGGAAATAGATTGTATATAAATATAACATCCAATAATGCCGAACTTAAAAATATGGCAATTGATTTAGTCCAATCATATTACGCTGGTGTAGTTATAAAATGGGGAGATAGAATAATCAGCAATGCTGATTATGAGTTAAGTTCTGCGATTGGAAATCAGATAGTATCACGGGATAATAACTTCTTTAACTTGAGAATTAGAATAATTCCAAGTCTAAATATGAAAGTAATTAAAAATTATCTAGAAAAACTATATAATAATTGTAATCGTGAATATTTAAATGTATGTGGGGAATGTAAGGCAAAGTTTATGTCTAATAATAATGTAAGGTCAATTGATAATGATTTACCAATTTGCAATCAATGTTTGTCTAGAATGGACAGGGTTCTTACTAGTGACATGAAATTAGCCGTTGTTTCAAATATCAGAAAAGCTTATAAGAAGATAGGGCTCAAAGATGTAGTATTTAATGGATGTATAATACCTGCTACGTCTGCTGCATCAGATGCGCTTCCATATACGTGTAAAAGATGTAACATAAAATGTGATTATTTACATACGGACGGATGTTGTTCGGATTGTAATAATAGTGAATGGAGAAGAACAATGCATAATATAGATAATGTTACTGGACCAATAGAATTAGATAGTGTTTTAGATAATGATTTTCTGTATGGCTTCGAAGTAGAGATGGAATCAAATGGAAGAGTATCATTTAATAAAAAGAATTTGGATATTATAAATAACCTGTGTTCGATTGAGCATGACGGAAGTTTAAGTAACGGAATAGAAATTACTACTCCCCCTATTACAGGAAAAAATGGAGAGGATTTATTAAACGGTGTATATTCTGACTTGCGTGGATTAGGATTTATACCTAAAAAAACGTGTGGTGCACATGTTCATATATCATATCCTAAACTTACTGAGGAGTTATATCCAAGACTGTATTTTACACTTAAAAATATAGAAAATCTTATATTTGGATTAGTTCCTTCTCACAGAAAGAAAAATAGATATTCGTATAAATTAGACTTGAATGATAAAAGCAAAAACTTAGAAATATTAGACCAAAAGTCGTTTGACAAGATGTATTACAGTAGAGATGCGATTTCCGATCCGGAAATAGATAGAATAAAAGGATACAGAAGGCCATCTTGTAGGTATTACTGGGCTAATTTCCACTCATTATATTATAGGGGAACGTTCGAAAATAGATTATTAGAAGCTGATTCAACTGCGGAAACTTCTATTTTATGGGCAAGGCTTAATAGTGATATTATTAAATGGGTATGTAGTGATAAATTTAGCAAAGACAAAATTATATCGGTATGTAAAGATGACAATCTTGATAGCCTGATTAAGCTACTAGAAATAATCGGAAATAACAATATGGATTTCTGGGTAAAGAGATTTAAAGAATATTGCGGTAAAACTTGCAATGAAAGCAATAGAGAACACCCCGTAAGTATGAATAACGGGCGTTTGACAGCCGCAGATAATGGAGAATTGGTGTGGTACGTTAATCCGTGGATATAAATTAATATATAAATATTAAACAAGAAAGGAATAAATATGTGTGGAATATGTGGATTTATAACTGCCAATCCTAGCGTGGAAAACTCTAGGGTATTCAGATACTTGTTAGAAGGAAACTCTGCAAGGGGAACCGACAGTTTTGGAATAGCCAGTCTAGATAATGATGGCGAGGTTAATATAATAAAACACCTAGGTTCTTCAAAAAACTGTACTGAAGCAGACTTTGATTATGCTAATACTGCAAAAATATGTATAGGGCATACTAGGTTAGCAACCCATGGTGCGGTTACAGAAGACAATGCCCATCCTATTAGGTTTAATAACATTATAGGGGTGCACAATGGAGTTATTCAAAACTATTTAGATTTAATGCCGGACGCAGAAGTAGACAGTAGTTCTATATTTTATTTATTAGATAAAAATAACGGGGACGCAGAATGTCTGAAAAAGGTTTCTGGTAGTGTTGCAACTGCATGGATTGATATATGTAATAATTCTCTATCTTTAATAAGAAACTCTAACCCTATTAAGGCGTTTGTTAGTTTTAGAAGCGGAACTATTTTCTTCTCTAGTCTGGAATTTGATATTTTGGAATGGGAGTGGGCTAGCGGAGGACTTACAGATATGCTAGAAATTTCTATTCCAAGCGATGAACTAATTACATTTAGCATGGATAAGGTATTAAGTATTTCTAGGCAAAAGATAAAGCTTGGTTCTAATGTAAAGTCCGAGATGTCTCTTTCTAAGATTTTCAATTCTTCTAAGAATTTTTCTAAGGTAGAAACTATAAAGCCAATTGGTAGCCTTAAAAAGATGGGTTGGTCTAGAAGAGCTATAAAGGCAGATAAGTGCGGTTATTGTGGAAATATAATGAAGGAAGAAAGATTCTATATCCCAACGGTTACTACATTACTATGTAAACAATGTATGCTTAAAAAATCTATAGAAGTACAAGTTTCAATTAACGATATTTGCAAAGTAGGGGGGTCGAAGAAGGGTTTTATTTATCCCCTATCCGATACCGATTTTGCTTTGTTAAGTAATTATATGTATCAAAATTTTTTAGACGAAGCACAAATGAATTATTTGTAGGTATTCCCCTTGTACGGCGTACTTGCTTCCCCACATAGAGCAAGTGCGTCGTTTGGGGGTTACAGAGCTAGTTCCATATTATCCTATAGTATTTCTCTATAAGTTCAATATTATATACACAGACGTGTTTTCGACTTATAGTTATCTCACTATTGATAGCATTTTAATAGCACCCATGCAACGCTAGAGGATATATTTTACATATCGGACCTATAGTTTTGAACGACAATAAGTTTTACTATAGCTATTTGACCTATTACAGTTCGAAGAGTAGATTATAAATATCTAAATTTTAATAAGTTTCTTATATGTGGTTAAATACATATATTAGCAAGCAAGAAAACCCAAAAATCATTGAAAGATTATTTGATGATTACGAGTATAATAACAATGCTGAAGCGTATGTGTTAAAGGAGTGGAATAATATTTATAATCTGCGATATGATTCCGTAGATACGTCGCAGATTATGGAAGTTTCACATCCAAGAAACGGAGATCTAGAAATAATATTTAATTTTTCATACTCTACTAACCCCTTACATAAAATAGTATATAGAAATGTTCCCAGAGAATTTTCTACATTAATAAAAGATAGATTTTTGAGAAGAGTAGCAGGCACACGCAAGTGTAAATGTGGAAGAGTAGTCGACCATATATTATCACGCGATTTTAAATCTGAAACCATTTGTTATCACTGCTATTGCGAAAAAATAAATATAGAACCAAGTCAATTAGTAAATTGTAATTATTGCAATAGAATTTGTGAGCAATCACATTGTACTAACGGATTATGTGAGGAATGCTCTAGTAAATATGGCGTATGTTCAAACTGTGGTAGAACCGTTGTAAGAAGCACCCTTCAAGAACGCGGTGGAAAACTACTTTGCGAGTCGTGCCGATATGTTTCGCTCGGTACTATAATGTCGTCAAATCCTAATGATGACGACGATTTCCCGCCAGTAATTGGCAATGTAAAAGGATTGTTTACAGACAATAATTATACATATGGTTTTGAGATTGAAAGGGAGCAGACTAGAAAACTTACAACTGACGACGCCGATGCTATGAAAACTATTAAGGACTTCACATATTTCACATATGATGGAAGCTTAAGAAATGGGATCGAAGTTGTTACGCTTCCATTTACAGGTCTTAAAGGTGAAAGACTATTCAAAAAAACATTTGACGTGTTAGATAGTTGCAAATTGAAAGGTGAGGAAACCTGTGGCTTACATTGCCATGTATCCCCAATTGATATAGATAAGCTTGAAAAATTAAAGACTGACAAGTATCTAAAAAGACTTTACAGACTCTGTTTTTTCATAGAAAGTTCACTAGCAGATATTACAGGGGATAGAATAAATAACAGGTATTGTAAATCACTCAGAAAATTATTATCCCCTAAAAAAGCAAGGCAAGTTCCGTTTGATGTTCTATTCTATAATCAATTAGGCTCTTCTACAGATGTTAGAACAATTAAATCGGAAATGGAAGCCCTGAAAGAAAATGCCAAATACGGCAAGGAGGAAGGACATCCATCGTGTAGATACCACTGGATCAATTTTCATTCATTGTTCTACAGGGGAACGCTTGAAAATAGATTGTGTCCCGCCAACGTAACATATAAACAAGCCTTAGCATGGGCTAGGTTAACAAGCACCATTATAGATATAGCACTACTTAGTGATTATAGATGGTATTCAAAAGCTAAACAGTTATCAGTATTTGAAGGCGTTGCCGATCCAGTAACTGTATTTTCAATAATGGGATTGCCTAAAAATACAACTAATCAACTACTTAGCATGAAATAAATAGTTTAAGTTATTATAAATAAACACTATGTGCGGAATATCAGGCTTTATATCAAATAGCCCAAACAGAAAAAACAGGGAAATTTTATTAAACCTATTGTTTAATAATACTGACAGAGGTACGGACAGTTTCGGAGTTTATGGCAGACTTCAAAACGGCAACGGATACTTACAGAAAAACAAGGGCAGTGCATTTGATATTAATTTTAATAGTATAAATAAGCTGGACCAAGCGACCCTATGTTTATCCCATACTAGGTTAGCAACTCATGGAGCTATCACCGCACAAAATGCCCACCCGCTAAAGTTTGGTGATATTATTGGCGTTCATAATGGAATGATAAAAAATGCAGTTGAACTGTATCCAGAATTAAAAGGCGACGTTGACTCAAAGGCTATATTTAAAACATTAAAAGACAATAACAACGAGTTTAATAGTCTTGAACGATTAGCGGGTTCGATGGCTATCGCCTGGACCTTCAATAATAATAAACTTTACTTGGCTAAAAATTCTAACCCTTTAAGCGTAGTCGTTGTGCCAGAACTTAAAACGTTATTCTTTAGCAGTCAAGACACCCAACTTTATAGTGCTATTATATCTAAAGGCTACGACATTGAATTTGTGCCTATTAAAAAGAATATAGTATACACCATTTATTTTGACGGTTCAAACGCTTCAATTCCAAAAATTGAGGAGTTTAAACAAAACCTACCAGAGTATAAAAAGTTTGAATGGGATTATAAAAATGATGCATATAAATTCTCTGACCATTACGCCAGCCCGCATTATTATAACAGCGAGTGGGAAAATTACGAAGAAACAAAAATACTTATACCTAAAAAGGTTGATATTGATATTTCAAACGTCAACGTTGAAGATACCGAGGATGAAGAATTTGAAGAATGTTCTTATAATTTCGTTGATGTAATGAGCAAAAAGAATCAATTATGCTTACACTGTAAGCATTGTGGAAGAAAATGCGAATTTGATAGGTTTTACAATCAAAAAGATGACGAGATTATATGCAGTGACTGTTACGACCTACTATTAGACTCGGGATTTGATATGTTACAAATTGGAGTCGTAGACGATCAGAACAAAATGGTAACGTTTTGGAAGCAACTATAGCTATTTAATTTTTAATTATATAAATAAATGAAAAATAGGAATAAACACCCTACAGGAACTGTAGTCACAGTACCTAAAGTTTTGAACGACTCAAAACCGACTCAAAACAAAAAGCCCTTTAAAGGGAGCTTCAAGACCTTTAAGGAGCTAGCGCAATTCTTAAGCAAAACAATTATTTAATTATAAACAAATCAAATCAAATGACACACGAAGAAGTAAAGCATATCGTTACATACAAATTAATTCCAGAAGCAAACTCACACTTTAAATATAATAGGGTTATCTTTAAACTTACAGACAGTACAGTATTTTCAAGTATTGACAGATCTAATAATCAAAGTGATAGCGTACAGGAATTAATCATGTATGTATTAACAGATCTTAGCAAAGTGAATGAAACAGGTGAATGTATTGAAAATAATTTCAAAACATTATCTATTTCGAAAATGAAGCCAACTAACCCGAACTGGGTTTTCAATGACAATGCCATTTCAGATCGTGGATATCAAAATCCTATACAATTAAAAGTAGTACTTAACCTATCCGATCTTGAGGCTGGATCGCCAGTAGCTGCAGAGTCTAGCGAACAAGGATCAAGTGAAGATAATCAGTATCCTTTTGACGATAGCGATTTTTAGTAGCTCAAATGCAGGGGCAGTCAGCCCCTGCATTATATAATCTATAAATATAATTAATCGCATGACTAATAAAAAGATAACAATTGATTATAAGGCAGACCAAGCCCCTTCAATTAAAAAGGGTAAAATAGGAAGCAGATATATTATAACCGCTTATTCTGATGATGACAGGCACAAGATAAGGGCCGTATTCTACGCCACAAATGCTAAACAAGCCGAGACAAGAGCCATTAACTGGATTCATCACTTACCGTATACTATAACTATAATTTCTAAACTCATAGCAGATGATCAAAATTAAACTATTCAATAGACATTACAATTTGTACGACGAAAACGAGATCAATGTAATAATACCCGCCGAACAACCAAGCCAATTAATATTTGTTAGCAACCAGGATCAAGGCACTAATAAACAACACAACAAAACAAAAAAGGACTAGTGTTTACTAGTCCTTTATATTTATTACAATCTATTCTATTGTATTTCTTTAATCCTAATATTAATCTGTAGTCCTAAACTCTTTAATCTATCAAAAATTTCTTGAGCCATTGAGCTTGTCATAACCTCATTATTGACTTGCACCGTAGCCTTGGGAGTTACTAAATAGAATTGGAATATTTTTGTACTTTCCATGTTATTTATATTTAAAACTTAAATCAAAACTAACACTTGGTGCAAGCCACTATTATTAATCTTTATTTTAGCGGTTAAAACCTTGTCGCATTTAACAGTTTGAACGACTGTTTTACTAGAATAATATTTTAGCTCCTTCATTTTTTTATTGAAGTAAGCTACAAGCAGTTGATTATCCATTTTATTTTAAAATCCAGATTAATATACAAATACTTTCAGCACCAACAATTAATAACCCACACTCAAATAGTTCTAACCATAAACCATTTAATATATTATCAATTCTCGACCTATTACAGGCTTTCATATTCAATTCTCTAAATGTTACTTGACCCTTCATAGTTTTTTATTATAATAAATTATATTCCGTTTTGTACTCAAATTCCGAACCATCTACGGTGCACTCATTTAATTCAATGTCAACTTCAACATCTTTTAGGTTATTATCTACCCAATAAAATACCCCAGAACCCTTACCATCACAGGCCAGGTTCATTTCAAATTCTGCCAACCCCTCAGCCAATCCGTACGACTGGAAGCCTCTTGCTATAAGAGTATTCAATAACTCTTGCTTTGCAGTACTATACATAAAATATATTATTAATAACTTAATAATTAGATTGAATCACATATACAAACCCTTGTCAAGTAATTCTAATGTAAATTATCTCTAACTGCTATATTATATCTCCAAACCAAACATATAACAACTATTGTAAAGATATTACATACATTATCACACTGTATATATATGGATCTATTCTAATCAAGAAGGATATTATTAATAGTATTAATCACTATACAACAACTAATCTAATACTATCTAAAACTATATATTACTATTTAAATACTACTTATTATAGTATTCAATATGCATATAATGCTATTAGAGTAGTATTAGTTGTAGGGATTGATTGATATTGTTTGTTAAGAGGGATAGTTTAACATCTATTTTATGTTATCAACTCAACACTTTCACTACTACCATCTACTACTATTTACTATGGGGTACCACAGTCAGATTCTGATTGTAGTATTATAGGTATCTTTTACTCACTCATGGAATTTTCTGTATATTGTATAAAAGAGAGTAATGTATTTACTCTCTTTATCATATACTACAGTAATATTAGAGTAGAATAGTATTAGACGACAAGGATTAAATCCCTGTTAGGAGATGGCTAGTTGAGACACTAGTTTACCAGTTATAGATATTACCATTTATACTTACTAACTCTTTATTAAGAATTATCCAGTAATGGGCTCAGGTCTTCCTGTCTAGCCCTAGTAGTTAAAGACGGTCAATAGCTATTGCTATCACATCACTTGTAAACCCCCGTAGCGGTTTATTTCTTTGGGGACCAGACCTATAACCTTCGTGTTATATAACATCCTCGTCTGAGAGCTGACTTAATTCGCACTCATGTCAGGAATTTGTATTTTCTATGTTTAGAATATATCAATACGTATACCGCTTGTCAATACCGTGTAATGCAAGGTACTGATTTATGTTGTTGTATAGGCATAAATATCTTTACCATTTGCCGTCACTATTATTGGACTTGCCGAGAATCGAACTCGGGTATCTACTGCCACTCGTTTAAAGTCTTACAGTAGGCTATTCCTTTCAAGCCCGTATTATAATATACTCACCCTTCAATTATATATCATTTCAAATTGAAGAGAATAATCAGCTCTCAACCACTATTTAAGGATAATGATTAAGGGTGAATATACTTTAATAATACAATGTAGTTGACAATGGGATTTGAACCCATAAGTCTCACGGTTTAACCAGTTAACCTATATCAACTACATTCTATTATTAATATACTTTATTATTTCATTTATTTTCATACCTATTAACCATAACATATAATGAATGCCACCCTTATTAATCGCACCCCATTTATAGCCTTCATCTACTGGTAGTAATTCAATCTTGTTATCTATCTGATTAACCATTTTTATTATTTCAAATAATTTAACTATACAATGTAATTGCTATTTCGTTACAGGAAATCACCCTGTTTACTTATACTCCCCCTTAAATTATCAAGGTCTATATTCTGAGGCCTAGACTCGAACTAAGATTTTATGGTCCAGAGCCACATGTACTACCTTTATACTACCTTAGATCATTGTACTCTGGCAGACTACTGAGGAATCGAACCCCAACTAACTCTTTTGGAGAGAGTCGTCATACCATTAGACCAGTAATCTATAAGCACAAAGTAGGATTTGAACCTACGGATAGAAGGGTTGCGGCCTACCGTGTTTACCAAACTTCACCATTTGTGCAAGGAGAGATACTCAGATATCTATTACAATGAAGTCGCTACATATCTCTCCGTATTGTTCATAAAGAACATATATTTGTAAGTCTTCATCATATAGTGGACTGTTGCCTGTATTGAGTTACTTCATAAACAGGACTTATTTAGTTGTTCGTTATACCCAGTCCAAGTATAATATAATACAGCGCAAAGATGTAACCTATCCTGTATACGCGAATTAGTGCTCTATATTTCTAGAGAGCATACAAATGTTATTATAAAAGTTATATTTTGTCAAGAGCGATTAAACGTGTTTATAAATCTTGGTTAGATTAGGTACCTTCTCAGGAGTTATATTTGTATTCTTTTCGCATTTCCTACACATTATAGTGTATTTACCGTTATATATCTTTCCGATAATCAGATAATCTTCTTCACCGCATAGTTCACACTTCATTTTCACTTACTCTTTTTAATTTATTAAAGCACTTATCACATACGGTAAGTTCTAATTTTCCTACCCTTATAGAACTTTTATATGATACTACTGTTTTTCCACAGTATTGACACTTAAACTCTACTCTACCGCTTATATCCATAAAGTTATTCATGCTCATTCTCTAACAAATTTATTTTATCGCTTAGATCTGTACTTGTCATACCAATTTGTTCTACTATGTTTATTGCCGATTCTAACGATATAGAACCGTCAATTACTAACTCCGCTATAAACTTTAATTTGATAGCTAATACTTCTTGTTCGCATTCTGGATTCATATATTTACACATTCATATAAATTACATTAAACGAAATAGGATGCATTCCATCCCATATAATACTGGAATCTTCATACAGATCAGAATCTTCCCACATATCTTCTTCGATTGCAATATTAAACGCACTGGCATATTTATGCGCTGTATATCCAGAAACTTTAGGAGCAGTATTTACTTCACATATTACAAACCCAAACTGATTTGACATAATATCTACAGCACCAAAATCCAGTCCTAAAGAGGATACCGCATCAACCGCACTCTTTGCCATGTTAAGATTTATACTATTCCAATTTATGAGTTTAAAATTGAACCCAGTAGACTTATTCCATACCATCTGATTTTTATCTCCGCCCAGTTTTTCCTGTGCAAGGAGAACCTTGTTTCCCATAACATGAAACCGATACTCTCTTTGTTTACTAAATAGATATGTAAAATCTGTACAGCCATGTATTTTGGCATTTTCTACATCAAGCATATTTTTACAAACAAAAAAATGTTTTCCACCGTAGTGTTTGTCTGGTCTACCTATAATAGTTCTGTTAATCATGTTATTAAAGTCTACGGTTTTTAGCGTAGGAACTCCGTTTTGTTCAAATAACTTTCTAGCCTTTGGCTTATTAGATGCTATCGCAATAGAATCCGTAGGATTAAATTCGGAATCACTAGGCGTAACCTGGGTTGTACATCCCCAATTAATTACATTTCTAGGTTGCTTAAATCTAGATGGGGTTAAAACTCCTCTTTTAGAGTATATTACTTTTGCCTCCAATCCTTCTGCGTGAAGCTCCCTGATCGTCTCTTCACTGCATTTTTTTGCAACAATTGCATCCATAAAAATATCGGTGTTGTAAACTTAAATATTCTATGATACCATTTAAACATTAATATGTCAATAGTATAAATGGGAAAAAAGAGATTCTTTAAGGTACAGGAAGAAGACCGTGGAGAAATTAATGGAACAGTTGACAATTTATTAGACAATCAGTCGGAACTTAAAAGTTCTGCAGACAGATTAATGATAATAAGTCCAGAAGAAAGACGTAAGATTTTAACTAACTCTCACTGGTCTACACGTGGAAGACTGGTAGAACAAATGGTAGAAAATGCAATGCTGTCTGGATTCTATGATATTGATAGTATATTCGATTGGCTGGGAGGTTCTAAAGGAGTAAGAAGAGACTCTGTAGAGGTTGCATATAAAAAAGTTATAGACAAATGGTTAGAAGAAAGTAAGCAACCGGATTCTATGACCAATGTTGAGAGAACTAGGCTTGTTAAAACTGCTTGGAAACTTGTTAGAGAATGTCAGTCTAAAGCTAACGAGGCAAAAGAATTAAAGGACTGGGTAGCAGTTAAAAGATTGGAACTAGATACACAAGCAAGAATTGCCAAGCTTACATTCGTTGAAAAGATGATAGACCAAGGAAACGCACCTCTGTCAATTAATCTATTTGGTAGTAATACTCCAGATAATGTAGAACCGATAACTTTTGAAGCAGAGATAACAAAGCAATAATGGATGTTTATTTATTTGAAACCAAACAACCTGACGGTAGTATAACTAGAGCTCCACATGCGGGACAGAAACCCATAATGGAAGACAATACTAGATTTAAGGTAGTAGTTTGTGGTAGGCGTTTTGGTAAAACATTAATGTCTATTGTAACGCTTATTGAGAAGGCATCGTCTGGTCCAAACAAGTTGGTTTGGTATATCGCACCAACCTATAGACAGGCTAAAATGATTGCATGGAGACTTCTAATGAGTAGAATAAGATTGTTTCCAGAGAAGTTCCAGCTTCAATGCAAGATTAACGAGTCTGCACTTTCTATTATGTTACCAAACGGTAGCTTTATAGAACTAAAAGGTGTTGACAATCCAGACTCACTTAGAGGACAGGGTGTAGATTACATGGTACTCGACGAATATGCAGACGATAACTATAGTAGAATACCTGTTTGGCAGGAAATTTTAAGACCCGCATTGTCAGATAAAATGGGAGGCGCAATATTCATATCAACGCCAAAGGGTTATAATCATTTATATGATTTGTTTGAATATGCAGACTCTAAAAAGGATGAGCAATGGAAGGCTTGGAGAATGCCAACGTCTAGTAATCCGTACATTAGTAGAAAAGAATTATTGGACGCAAGAAAAGAGCTTGGAGAGGATGTATTTATACAAGAATACGAAGCACAGTTTACTAAGAAGTCTGGACTTATATACAAAGAATTTAATAGAGATATTCATGTCATAGATCCATTAATTCCAGATCAAATATCTGCACAGTGGTATATG
Organism: uncultured Gammaproteobacteria bacterium; assembly: GCA_964636855.1. Taxonomy (GTDB): domain Bacteria; phylum Patescibacteriota; class Patescibacteriia; order UBA1558; family S5-K13; genus S5-K13. The sequence continues at coordinate 32,898 of CAZWVD010000001.1, forward strand.
GAAGTCGGAGTAGACTTTGGTGCGTCACACCCTACCGCCGGAATATTTGTACTGTTTAGTCATATAGATGATACCGCATATGTAGTTGACGAATATTATCAGGGGGAAAGCATGATTGAAGATAATGCTGCGGCTATGTTCGCAATAGAAAACAAATGGATGAAAAGACCAAATGTTAGATGGGGAGACAGTGCTGGGAAACAGGAGATACTTGAGTACGGGAGCAGAAAGAATAGGTACTTCCTTAGCCCTACAGTTAAGGGTGCGGGTAGCGTTGAAGTTGGAATTGACAAAGTTAAGAGTAGACTTAGGGATGATGTATTGACCAGAAAGCCTAAACTATACATATGTAGAAACTGCGTAAATCTAATAAAAGAATTTGAAAATTACAGATGGAGACAAAGCGAAGACGAAAACAAGAAAGCGGCAGACAGACCGGTTAAGGTTTACGATGATGCCATGGATGCACTACGATATGTTATATCCCACCACACTGTCAAGACGGGAGTAACTAAATTACCTATGAGTAAACATAAGAGGAATCCTCTTACTGGATACTAAATATATAAATTTTTATACATAAACAGACATGAAATGTGTCATAAAAAATTCTAGACTCTTAACAGAGTTTACGCTAGAAAGTCTAGCACAGGCAGACGATTCAAGACTTAAAGAAGTATGTAGGCGTTTGCAAATCGGTACAACATATAAGAGTATAACCGATAAAGAAGTCTTTTCAAAGGGAAGAGCCATTATGCAAAAGGTAGAACAGCTACTACCAAAAACAAGGGGAATGATGGAAACAGAGATTAGAAAAAGACTTACTATCATAATTGAAGTTCCAAAGGAGTTTTGGAGCGACGAACAAAGAGAGTTCTTTATAAAAAACAACATAGCAGAATTAAAGGATATTAATGAGGAACAAAAGTTAAAAGAAGAAGTTGGAATTAGAATTGTACTACAGCCATTTGAGAAAGCTAGGTCAAAACGTGAAGAGGCACTATTGACCGCAGAAGTCTCGGCAGATGTTGCTGATTATATTAAAAGTGTTACCAATGTATCTTTTACTCCAAAATCTACAGACGAGAACGGCAGGATAACAGAATACAGAAATTCTGCGAGAAATTTTATATCCGTAATTGAAAAGATCGCAGAAACTCCAGAAGAAGAAGAAATTCTAAAAGAGGAAGAGATTAAAAAGCAGAGGAAGTCCGGTATTAAAGTTAAATCAGATTCTAAAGATGTCTCAGAAGAATAAAGAAAAGGTTGATTTGAGTACGTATCCAGAGGAGTTTTTCCTCTGGTTACATTCAAACGTTAAAGATTTACAATTTGGTAAAGTGGATATCACTATAGTAGAAGGCTCAATTGAATCCGTACATATAGTTAAAACATTTAAACCAGAGGTCGGTATTGACAAAAATTTGAAAACATGTATAGTATGTTAATTACTATAGGATAATTTTTATTTATTATATAATGAATCAAGAGGATATAGCCGATAAATACATATCTAGAAATAAGGAATCTTACAAAAGAGACTCGTCTAAATGGAAGAATAAAAACGAGTGGGCAGTAGTAGGTGCAGTTAGAGATAGATTACAAGAATTTTACAATGCAAGGTCTACATCTTGTTACCTGACATCTTTTACTGGTAGTAAAAGTTGGGATGTAAACTGGGATTTGGTAGAAAAGGATTATCTACAATATGTAGGTGCTGTTGACCCAGACGATTTTAAGAGTAATCTTAAAAGTCCTATGGCATATAGAACCATATCGGCTATTGACGCAAGATACAGAAGGCAGGATTTAGAATTTTTAATAGACGCAAGAAACGAAGAAGATAAAGACAAGGCTACAATATTCAAATACATCTACAAGGATTATTTTAGAAGACACCCAGATATAAGATACGAACTATTGGATGTATTTAAAATGACCGATGTATTGGGAACTGGCATAGCTTATATTCCATATACTAGAAAGACCAGAACTGTTAAAATGCCAAATAGGACAGAGGGTTCTAAAGTAGGAGATATAGAAAATATAAAATACGAAAAGAAGGAAATCGTCGACTTTGACGATCCAGATTTTATGTATGTTAACCTTAAAGATTTTTATGTCGATCCAAATTGTAGAAATTTACATGGAAGAAACTATGCAGCTACTGATTGTGCATGGGTAACATATCCAACCATTGACCAATTCATGGACGAATTTGAAGGAGATCCAGAGGTGTTCAACTTAGATAAGGTTACTGCAGATAACAAGCAAGAACTTGCTACTAGTTTCTTTAAATTACCAAGAGATGTAGTTAAAGGAACAATAGAGTTAATAAGATATTATAATGTTTCTACTGATTCATTTATTGTAATAGCAAACGATGTATTGATTAGAAATACACCACTCCCATACCAAGATAAGATGTTGCCATTTGTAAGATTTGTATGTGTAGAACATCCGGGACATTTTTATGGCAGAGGAATACCAGATATTATGCTTCAATTATCATCTGAAGACGCTGCAATTAGAAACCTACAATTAGACAGGGTCAAAATGACAATAGACGCACCAATACTTGCTGGTGCTACAGTATTTGGAGATTTAGAAGAGCAATATCAAAGAATTGAACCAGGGCAAATTATTAAAGTAGGAGACATAAACCAAATAAAGACAATGGATTCTTCTACCATGCCATTTGATTCATTTAGGCTTAGATCAGAACTTAAAGACGAGGCAGTTATGAGTACTGGCGTGAATCCTCAGGGAATGACACTCCCTATGGCATCTACACCCGCTACTAACACTCTTACAATGAAGGAGACAATGCAGGATATGATTAACCTGTATTCAGATAACAAGATGAGAGGACTTAATTGGTATGGAATATTATTATTCTCAAGATTTTGCGAGTTCTATTCTAGGCCTTCAAAACAAGAGTCTCTGAAATTAAACAAGAAGGCTTATAGAAAAATTAGATTAGAAGACATGGAGCTTCTAACAGATAAGAGTGGAAATCTACAGCAACATAAAATAAAGGGATACAAAACATTTGAGTTAAAACCTGAATACTTTAAATGGACTGCCGATCCAACTATTTATATTTCTGCCGATTTTATAGCTCCTATATCAAAGGCTTGGCAAATGAGAAAGGCGCAGGAAATGTTGCCTCAGTTAGCACCTTTTGCGGGAGATCCTGATACTCCTCTAAAAAATGGAGGGAAACCAATCATAAACATTAGAACTTTATTAAGAGAGTATGTAGACGTAATGGAATGGGGTGATAAGGACTTGTTAATAGACGAAGACGAAGATAGAATAGATGAAATCACACAGGCACAGCAACAGCAAAAAGATATGCAAGACAATAAATTTGTTGCAGGACATCCGGGAGAACCAACTGCTCATAGATATACACATGCTGTAGAATTATTAGCATTAAACAATGCCGTGTCAAGCCAAGACTTTATAATGATGCCACCACAAATATCTCAACTTATGTTAAAATATAGAGATACTCTAGTAAAACATTTAGAGGAAGATAGTTTATTAACTTCAAATGCAGATATAGCAGCACTACAACAGGCTCAACCTCCAGTACAACCAGAAGTTCCAATGAATAACGCAGTATCGGTTCCAACCGTTTCCGGTAATATGGGACTTCCAAACAGTGGAGGAATACCTGTTCCAAGTAAAATGGGCCCAGAAGATGTAATGGGACAAATGGCTGGACAAGCGTCTTAATTATAAATATATAGTATATGGAAATACCTAGAATAGCAGAAAAACCGTTAGAGTCATTAACCAGAGAACAGAAATTAGCAATAGCTAGTTTAATAGACTCAGAAGGGTTTAAAGCTTTAAAAGAAATGACAGAATATTATGTTAGAGGTTCTGTTGTAGACGAATTATTATCTAACGGTACTATGACACCAGAACAGTTGGTATATTATACAAGGGGTATGGCAATGGGTTCTAGATGGGTAATAGACCAAGTATCTAAGGCTAGTAAAATTGTAAATGACAAAAAGTGAAAGGAAAGAATACTTTGCTAAATGGTATAAAAAGAACCGTTCTAAAAAGATAGCGTATAGAAAAGCTCATAAGGTAGACGACAAAATCAGACACAGGGCTAGACGTAAAATGGTAAAGAAACTTGGTAAGTCAAGAACGAATAATAAGGATATTCACCATGTAAATGGGAATCCAAAAGATAACAGTGACGGCAACCTACAAGTAGTAAAACGTTATCATAGCAAGGTTAATGGTAGACAATAATTATGCGGTGTTGACAAAACGTTAAACCCATAGTAATATTTTTATACCTGACTAGGAATAGAGGGCTATAATCTATGAATCGTTTGTCGGTGACGGTTCATAGGTTTAAGCTCTCTATTTTCTATTTAGTAGTAACCTCCGTAATGGAGCCCTACTTAATTTTTATACAATATAATTATGCCAAATTTAGGCACATCTGTCAACCCATCGCTTTCCGATGATAACTTGACAACAAACGTAAGTACCCCAGTCGCTGCGACTGATAACGTACAGGATACGTCAACTCCTAATAAACAATCGCAGCCTTCTGATCTTAGTGGAGATGCGGATTGGAAGAAAAGATACGACGATAGCTCTAAAGAAGCAAGAAGGATTAAAGCGGAAAAGGACAAACTTGAAGCAGACCTAAAAGCTTCTAACGAAAGAGAAATCAACTTTGCCTTAAAAAGTAAAGACAGATTTGTTGAGTACTTAGACTACGCAAACGTATCAGACCAAGAGAAGGAAAAATACATTCAGTGGTATGACACCCAATATAAGTCGGACAATAGTGGGAAGGATATCAAGGAAAGTGTTGAGGCCAAAACTCCTGTAACTTCTCCATATAGAGAATCCGTCCTTAGTAGACTTGAAGAAGACGAGAAGGCTAGATACAACGAGAGACTTAGTGCATCACGTAATTTTTACGAAGCACCAGAAAACTCATCGTTAGACGATGCGACTAAAAAGCAGATTAATAACCTTGCTTACTTCTTGGATAATAAATACGGATTTGAGCCAATTAAAGCTTTAGAAGAAGCTAAAAAGAGAATTATAAGCCCAGATATGCTTAGAGACGAAGGATATTTACAAGGATTATCTGATAACAGATATATTGCAAGTAGGTCTAATCACGGAATTAACGGAAGAGGAACGAGTGGGTCTGGACAAGAGGATAGATTGCCATCTCAAGATGAAAAATTCTTGAAAACATACTTCCAAATGAAAGGATGGGAAGATAATTCAAAAGAGGCACAACAATATAAAAAGTACTACGTTGCAAGACTTGCAAGTAGGAATTGATTTAATTAGAAATTTAAAAATATGTATATTGACAAATATGCAAACGGTGCTACAGGTAGACCTTTAGAAAAGGTTATTATCAATAATAGTTCCACAGTAAGAATTGGTGGAATGGTTAAATTAGTAGCAGGCGGTTGCGAACCAGCAGATGCAGTAAATGATAGGATTTACGGTATTTGCGTAGGTATCGTTACAAACGAAGGTAACGTTCAGATTCAGAACGCCTTACCTGCTCAATACGATGGAACATGGACAGAAGCCACTAAATCTTATGCTGCTGCTTCAGACAACTTAACAGATAAAAAGGTAAAGGCATTAATAGAACCAGTAATTATGGGAGATACTCTCTTAGGATTATTAGATGATACAAAAGCTACTACAACTGGATCTGGAACAGTAGGTTATTTCTTATCAGTATTAACAACTGATGAGTCAAAACTTGACGAGTCTACAGCTACAGCTACACCAGAACAATTTATTATTGTTGATGGTGCACCTAAAAAGGGTGGTAACTGGGTTAGAGTTAAAGTTTGCGAATTACAAATAGCAAATTAATTATTTTATTATTAGAACGTTTAGACAATGGCAACAATGTTAACAACGAACATGGATAGACTCACAGTCCCAGGTGTAGAAGCTTGGATTGACGAAGAGGCTAAATTATACAAACCAATGTTCACAAAATTGTTCACCCTTGAGACAACTTCAAGATTATATGAAGACGAGTCTTCATTCTCTGGAATTGACTTCCCAGAAGAAGTAGCAGAAAATGCTGCATCTCCTGAAAGTTCATTTAGTCTTGGTTATACTTGGAGGTACGAACAAAAGGTATTTAAAAGAAAAGTAGCAGTTTCAAAACTACTTGAAAAAACTGATTTATACGGCATTATTTCTGCAGAGAAGAACTCAAGAGCATTGGCTCAGGTTGCTGCTCAAGGTAGAGATGTAAATGCATTTTCAGTATTTAGAAAAGCTTTTGATTCAACAGTTACATACGGAGACGGTGTATCTTTAGTTTCTGTAGCACATCCTAGAAAGAGTGGATCTGCGGTTCAAAGAAATACATTCCTTGATGGTGTACAAAGAGTATTATCTTATGATAATGCTAAATTACTTGAAGATGTTTTAATCGAAGTATATTCAAACTCTGACATTCCATTGGATGTAGCTATGAATAATAGGTTGGTACTTATGGTTCCTCCTTATTTGAGAGAGTCTGCATTACAAATCGCAGAGTGTGAAAAGATCCCAGGAACAGCAGATGAGAGCATTAACTACTTCAAGGGTAGAAACTTTGACGTATTAGTTAACCCTTATATTTCTTGGAGATTCGCTTATAAGATGGGCGAAACAGCTTCAACAGATAGAACTACTTTCGATAAGAGATGGTTCTTAATTGATCCTTCATTTGCTTCTAAGATTTTGAAATTCAAACAGATTCAAGATTTTGAGGTTAACGCTTGGGAAGATTACGATACTGATACTATGTATGCAAAAGTTGCAGACGTATATGCGGTAGGTACTTCTGGCTGGGTAGGCGTAGGCGGTTCACTAGGTGACGCATCAACTTTAACTACATAGTTATAGTTCCGATTCATCGGGGAGTGGCTACCCTAAGTAGCCCCTTATTATCGGTTAGACTGCTTAGGTTAAAGCAGGTAAATATTAAGATAAATAGATATAAATAGTATGTCAGCAACACATTTTTCAGGACCAGTTGTATCCACAGACGGATTCACAGGTGCTGTAACAGGAAATGT
>CAZWVD010000001.1:40097-43221 GCA_964636855.1 uncultured Gammaproteobacteria bacterium
ACAGGTAACGTTACAGGAAACTTAACAGGCGTTGTAACAGGAGATGCATATAGAGTACAAGCAGTAACAGCAACTGATACTGGAGCAACCACAGGAACAATTCTAGACACAACAACTCATGCAACAGTAACTTCGGCAGGAGCTACAAAACAAGTAATCTTACCAGCACCAACACCAGGTAGACAGGTAATTATTGATGTAGGGGCAAATGGATTCGATTTAAAGAGTTCAGCACCAGCAACAGTAGCAATCAATGGAGGCACAGGAGCAGCAGCTAAAAGTGCAATCGCAGCAAATAGTACATGTTATATGATTTGTGTATCTGCAACAGCATGGAAAGGTTTTTACCTAGATGCAGATAGTGATGTAGCAAAAGTAGCTGCAGCCGCATAAGGTTAGCACATCGACATTTCATACTAGCCTATATTCGTATAGGTTAGAATGAGATTAAAGGAAGTAGATTAATCCTTAAATCTATTAAATTAAACGTTTTATACAATGTCAATCGAATACAGCCAATACGGCAACGCAGCACCAGACATGAACCACCAAAAAGCAACCGGTTCAGGTGCAATCAATTCAACCTTTACACCGTCACAAAGAAGTCAACTCAGTAAGATTACAGTTCATATGTCTGCACAGACAGCTAGTCCTCTTACAATTACATTGGACGCTATCAATGGTGCGGCTTACGATACTATTTTAGTTAAGGTAAGTGATGCATTTACAGATATTATGTTTGTTCCAAATGACGAATTAATCCTAGACTTAGGAGATAAGATTCTAATTACATGTGCAAATTCTGGTTCCGCAACATACGGAATTATATGTTCTTTTGAACAAGTTTAAGTTTACCTTCTAACTAAAAATGTTAACAATAAATGGCGTTTTACAAACAGAGGGTGTAACACCTAGCGGAAGTGTAGCTAGTATGATATCGACTAAACCTACTCAAACAGTAACAGGTGTATCAGTATCAGGTGGAGTATTTAACGGAGGATTTGAAAATGCACCTGCTTTTACAGCAGCTACTGGTGCAAACAACTGGATTGATGGTACTGCAGCAGGTTCGGCTAGTAATGATAGCTATGGTTGGGCTGTAATTAACGGAACTGTAGCAGCAGCAATAGAAGTAAGCTTTGACACTACGGTTTCACATTCTGGTAGAAATTCTATCAAGATAAATGCAACTAACAATACTGGAACAGCTGTAGTAGGTAACTATTTAGCAGCTCCTACAGCCATATCTAACAAATGGTTAACTCCGTTAAAAGCAAATACTGTATATAAAGCTTCAGTATGGGTTAAGACGAATAATGTAGCAGCAAATGCTGTATATGCAGATTTTAGGGAATATAATAATGCAGCAACTCTATTGGCTACGAATACGACTACTGTAAAATTATCAGGCACAAATGACTGGACATTATTATCGGTAACATTCACTAGCAATGCGAGTTCTACTTTAATGTCAATATTACTTAGGAGTGTAGCAGGAAATATACAAACAGCATGGTTTGACGATATTACCTTAGAAGAAATTCAATCTCCTACAACATCGCTTACAGTTCCAACACCACTATCCCTTACAATGCAAGGAGTAACAAGTGTAGCAGGAATTGATAACAGTCTTGATAGTGCAGGGGCTTATGCAAATACTTACGCAATACCAGTAGCTATTGACGAAGGAGCAACCCATAGACAAACATACACACCTACAAGAAAATACACAACCTCAATAGGAGTTTGGGTAGTAGAGAAAGGTACAGGAAATTGGACACTTACAGTACATACAGCAGCAAATGCGGTTGTAGCTTCGGCACAGATATTAAATGCAAATCTTACTAATGGACAAATGAATTACTTCAATGTACCAAACATTTGGCTTACAGGAGCGTTGCACTTCCATGTGGTTAGTTCAGTAAATGACGGAACACTCAAAGCTAATACAAGTAACGATTTAGAAACAGGTTCGTTTATACAAAGATTTGGTGCACCTACAGAAGACATGAAAGCTACTGCTAACGGTGTAACAACACTTGTTAGAGCAGATGGTGATGGTATCCTAAACGGTGCGGTACTTGATATTGACAATGGAAAGTATAAATATAATTCTTCTTACGGAACAATTGCAGACCCTAATTTTATATATGTAAACGATATATATTCTGCTACTATAGGGAACAGGGCAACACTTCCGTTGGTGTTAAACGATTGGGGATATTCGACGGTAAATTTGAAAGCAGATAGTGGAGCTCAATCAGTAGTCTGGAAAGTGAATACATTATTGCCTATTAATCATTTGAATATAAAAACCGTAAGCACAATAACTGCTGCCGCAGCAAAGACATGGTCTGTATCTAGCGACAATGTAAATTATACTGTCATAGATACATTAACTGGTACGGATTTAACAAATTATAACGGAAATGTAGAAACGGACTTGATGAATGGTAAAACGGTATTCTATATTAAATTTACTTCCGCAGCTGGTGCTATATCACAATTATATTCTTTAACAATCGATGCAACTGTTGATACATCTTCACTTCCAGTAGGAATGATATATCCACTCGGAATCAATCAATTCTCAGAGAGCTATGACCTTCCTACAACAGCGACAAGACTTTATTTTAATCTTGCTAAATACACTAATACAAACGGTGTAGTTATGCCAGCATTTGCATATTCTGATTCAAGTGGAAACTTAATTGGCTATCCAATATTTAGCCCTATTGATAATTCAGGGGAAACTAATCCAGCAATGAATGTAATACTTGCTTCTACTACATCTGCACAAGCAGTAGGTACAGGTTCGGCAAATGGTACAACAGGATATATTCTTAATGATGGTGAATACATGACACTTACTGGTGCTACAGCAATGGGAACTCTTACATACCAAGTAGGATTTGGTACAACAACATTTAGTAACATAACAAAGAATAGAGTTTATGTAAGTTCAAACGGACAAGCAATAACAACTACAAATGACCAAAGCCTACAGGCAAACATACAGTATGGAATTAGAACCCAAGGCGAGATAGAAAATAACAACTTATTCGAGAATGAGCTTAACTTACTCCAGAACAAACTAGCTAATGCAGAGAGTACAGGAAGAATT
>CAZWVD010000002.1:0-37922 GCA_964636855.1 uncultured Gammaproteobacteria bacterium
TGCAAAGCTCGATGCTCCGAATCTACAAACAGTCGGTGGAGACTTGTCTGTCTACAGCGATGCAAAGCTCGATGCTCCGAATCTACAAACAGTCGGTGGAGACTTGTCTGTCTACGGCAGTGCAAAGCTCGATGCTCTACAAACAGTCGGTGGAGACTTGTATGTCTACAGAGATGCAAATCTCGATGCTCCTGCTCTACAAACAGTCGGTGGAAACTTGTATGTCCGCAGTAATGTAAAGCTCGAGGCTCCGAATGCTAGGTATAACTGCACCGAAGCAGGGACCTTTTGTAATAAAGCCTTGGAAAACTCATTTAAAAAACAAGGCTTAATAAAAGCCGATGGAATTTTAACTTGGATTAACTCAGAAGAGACGTTAGACGGTATCACTATTTATAATGTAACAATTGTTGGCAAAACAAAGCCAAGCTTTTTAGTTCGCAAGGGTGACACGTTCGCTCACGGCGAAACGCTTGAAGAAGCAAAGCTTGATTTAGAGTTTAAGTGTGGCCCAAGGGACACATCTCATTACAAAACTTGGAATATCGAAGAACAAAAACCAATTTTGGAGATGGTCTTGGCATACCGTCGAATTACGGGCGCATGTCGCAGCGGCGTTGCTGAGTTTTTAAGACAGCTTAAGGAGAGAAAAGAAACGTACTCGATGAGCGAAGTTGTTAGGTTAACCAAAGGTCGCTATGGGCACGAAGAGTTTAAAGATTTTGTGGGGTATAAATGAAATGTATTTTCACAGGGCTAATATTTTTCTGGTTGTTTCTTAATATCTTTACGTTCGTATGCGGGTTCGGGCAAAGAACTATAGACCTCAATAATGGCTTTGAGTCTAAGGGCTGCATTCGTATTACGAGACTCTCGTATGTGTTTCCAGGGTTTAAGCTTGGATGCTACATGGCAGAGCCGTTGGAGGAGAATTAATGAGCGACGAAAAGGGTGGGGAGTACATATTTGGCGGCTTTATTTTCGCTTCTGTTTTATGGTTTCTTGTTTTATGTGCATTTACGACTTGCAAGTCTAACGTAACAAGCGAAAGACAATTTATTATGAGAGATGCTACTTATAAATGCATCAAGACAAATGAACTAAAGGTGGGAGAAGAATGAAAGTGAGACATCATATATGGAGATGTGTAGCATGACCAACCAGCAAGGAGTAGGGTGTGAGATTCGAGCAAGCAGTGATAGCCGTAATTGTGGGCAACCTTATAACCTTTGTACTGTATTTAATTGCACAACTTATTATTAGATTGTGAGGAGTGAGATGAGCGCGCAAGAAAAGAAAGAAGTGAGAGAGATTTGGGTCCAAAAAGGATCTTTCACAGATATATTTGTAAGTGACGCAATTGGTATGAAAGAGTTTAAAAATAAGCCGATTTTATTTATAGAGAAGTCAGCCTACGACGAACTGCTCAAAGAGCGCGACGCTGCGATGGCTGAGCGGGATGCGCTTAAAAAAGAATTGAATGCGGCCAGAACTCTTGACGCCATGATAGGAACGAATAAAGAAGTGTGTGATCTGCACGACGATGTTGAAGCATTAGAGGCAAAACTTGAGCAGCTAGAGAAAGACGCGCAGGGATTGGTTGAGGCGTTGGAGAATACTAGAAGCAAATTGATAGCAGAGTTTAGTCATCGTGTTTATGAAGTAAACTTTCCTGAGATTGATGAAGCCCTATCAAAAATCAGAGAGGGGAAGTGAATGAGTAAGAAGGTTAGGAAGCCTAAGGACTTAAGCAAGTCTACTTTCGTCTATGAAATGTTCGGTCATATATACCTATTTGATACAGCTCTGAATATTAAAGAAGCAAAAGGTCTTCACGCCTGGCTCACGAAAGCAATCAAGTATTTAGAGGGTAAGAAATGAAGGGAATGGTAGAGGTGACAGGAGTTGGATTTTTTTAATATAAAATTTTAATCGGCGGTGTGGAAAGCTGTGGAGCGTGACGGTAGGGGAATGGGCTGGTCAACTGGGTCCAAGTAAAGTTCTAACTTTAGCAAGAAGCTACAGGAGTTGAGAGAGAAGAGCCCTGTTAAACGTAAACTGCCACTGGAGACACGCTAAAGATACCTGGAACAGGTTTGTACCGTTGAGTGACCCAAAAGCGTTTAGATACGATAAGAGTCGCTAGCAGGAGTCGCGCCCTGCCCGATTTGACAGGCCGGAAAGACGGCCACTTTATAGGAGAGGGGAATGAAAATAGAAACAAAGTATAGCTATCAAAAAAGGATTAAAGAGCTTGAACAAGAAAATCGAGACCTTCGTTCAAATTATTTTTCTTATAGAGATGTTGTTATAAACATACATAATACAATTTGTGATGTCCTTTGTGACGACAAAGTTATACATCAAGGTTGGATACTCAAACAAATCGGAAGGCTTTTAAAATGACCTGGCGTGAGCGAGCGGAGAAATTGGCAGAACAAGCAGCAACATTTGAGTGTCTGGCTACCGACCATAAAGAAGTAGACGGAGTTGGGTTTCATTGTTTTATGTCTGGCTTCGAAGCAGGCCGCAATGATGCGAGAGAAGAGGCGAAGGCGTTGGTTGAGGTGTTGGAGAAGATCACCAACAACATTGGTCAAGATGCCCTTCAGGTTCAACACGAAACTGTTTGGGGTGACCCAAAGAATGTTTCTGATAACTTAGATCAGTCACAGGAAAACATGGAGCGATGGTTTGGGCAGTTACGTGAAGCCCTAACCCAGTACCGAGAGAGTGTGAAGAGGGATAAGGCATGAGCGTGTGGTATCATGAGCGTTTAGATATACTAGCATATTTCTTTTGCACTGTTCCAAGTATATATGCAGATGCGCTTGAGTTTACCGGCTGGATTTACATGGGTGAGTTCGATTGATTTTTGAAGTGATGAGCGGCGAGACGGGAGATAGATGAAAATAAATGAGGATTTAATATTGCAGTTTGAGGAGAGTGTGAAGAAATGGGACACAAGATAAAAACATGAATATATATGGACTGCATCAATCAATAGGAATGATTGCCATCTCTTTAGTAACAGGCTTTCTTGCGCTAAGAATATCTAAGTCATTTGCTGCAGCCTGTCTGTATACGCTACTAAGCGCTGCTTTTTCTCCACAATCACACTCTAGTGCCTATGCAATGATATCAGCTATCGGAGTTACAATAATAGTATTAACAATTGGAAGCCTACATTTGCATAAGGTTCTCTTGCTTACAATATCGCTTATAACAGCAAACTCTTTATTCGTTATATCTTTCGGATATGGGATGTTTAATGCAAGCTCTGTTGATAACTCTATTATTGCCATGGCGCTTCCACTTCTTTACTGGAAAGCTGAAATAATGAGAAGGAGCGAATCAGAAATGTGGTACGTTCCATATTTAGGCATCTTGATCGCACTTATTTCAATAGTACTAACCCAAGGAAGCACTGCTTACTTTGTAATCATTGCGGCAATTATAGGATGGAATATGAAGCGAATCCGCAAGGTGTCTATGTTTGCCTTCCCAATATTATCAGTTTTCGCGCTTGGGTTCCTAACTCAAGATTCTAGCTTTTTGGATTCTAATGGACGTGTTGAGAAATGGATACTGTTTATGAATTGGTGGAGAGACAACGCCAATGTATGGATAGGCACTGGAACTGGAACATTTTGGTGGCGTGGACCGGCAATACAGGGTGGAACAAGCGGACTTTTCACATTTATGCATAACGAGTACCTACAGGCTGTCTTTGAGCAAGGAATAATAGGCTCAACAATATACCTAACACTATTTATTGATTGCGTAAGGAAGTCTTGGCATAACAACGCTCTCCGTGCCACAATGGGAGCATTGTCTGTGGTTATGCTTACTCAATTTCCTTTTCGTTTCTTTGCCTCACAGCTATTTATAGTAGTTCTTATAAGATTCATTAATGAGCAGTGGAGGCTAGAGCATGGTCGAAAACACAAATGATAACTCAGAGTTTGCTAAAATAATTGATAGCATTAACACTAACAGACAAAAACACATTGATATTTTTGTAAACGCGTTTCTTGCTCAAAATGCGCCAAAAGACTTTGACTTGTCGTGGCTAAAAAGTAACGTGATATTAAATACCAAGACATGGGTTGAAAACGGACAATGCCGCGAGCAATACTGGATCGAGATCAATAACTAATTGTAATTTACTCTATCTTAACAAATAATAACATCATGTCGATTACATCAAGTTTTGATTTCGGATCGTCATCTAGCTTCTCTCTGTCGCAGGCCATAATTCAGGGCAGCGAGGGATCGCTGGATCATGAGGATACACTATTAACGTGGGACGAAGATTTTGCGGACGATACCGATTTTTCTTACGATAATGCCAAGGCAGAATTTGTTGGCGGATTGGTTAGGGCAAAAGATCTTAGGGTTTCAAGCTCCGTTCTTGGGGCGACATATACTTCTTCAAAGAATTTAAGCTGGTCGCAAAGCGGGTCACTTAGCGCCACAGACGTTGGCACGCCTGCTTTGAATTCAGGTAAGCTAGAGTGCATTGGCGGTGGAAATAACGCTGTAAGGTATGAAAACTCAGATATTGGCGCGCCTGGTAATGTTGGAGCAATGAGAGTAAAATATACTCCTAATTACTCTGGTACTCCAGCAACGAATTGCAATATTTTTGAATTCGCGCCTCTAGCTGGCAATAACGACAGAATGGTTGTCTTTCACTCGTCGACAGGCACGGTTAGGTTAACTGCATATACATCTATTGGCACAATTAAGCATTCTGCGGTCGCGTTTAGCGCGTCCCCCTGGTCGCCATCCGCTGGCGTCGAGTACGAATTTGAGTTAGACTGGGATACCGTTGCAGGAGCTGTACGTCTCTTTATTAACGGCATCCTACTAGGATCAATGCCAGTGT
The DNA here is from genome assembly GCA_964636855.1 of uncultured Gammaproteobacteria bacterium. Lineage (GTDB taxonomy): Bacteria > Patescibacteriota > Patescibacteriia > UBA1558 > S5-K13 > S5-K13. The sequence continues at coordinate 4,892 of CAZWVD010000002.1, forward strand.
CGTCATACGCGAGAGGAACAGATGCCGTTAGAATGTATATAGGGGCTGGAGCGGTTTATCCTGTCGCAGACGCATCATTTGACGATGTGCTTTTATTTAGCACAGTACAGCATACCTCAAACTATACACCTGGCTATTCGGTCATAGAATCAATTTATGCGACAAGTAAAATTGATCTTCCAACGCACACTCATACTGTGCCAGGACAGGACATAAGCGCACTAATAGCGCTTGCCGTTGTCGCTACTGGATCGCCAAGATATATTATTGAAGGAAAATATTGGAACGGTCTTTCTTGGGCGACATCAAACGGATCATATTCTCAGGCAAATAGCCTAGAAGATGTTAATACGAATCTATCTAGCCTTGGCCTTACAACAGGCGACAACACAATTGACGCATCCGTTGTGTTTCCAGATTCGAACACGCTTGCTTCAATAGATAACTTGGCTATTCAGCACATGGCCGGAACACATTATGAATCCGGATCAATTGAAACTGGTTCTGCGTTATCTATTCAAAGTATTGAAAGCTTTTCTGCATCTGTGTCAGAAACATTGAGCACAACAATAAGGTTTCAACTAAGAATTGATGGATCTCTAAAATATCATAACGGGTCTGCATGGGTATCTTCTGACGGCACAGTCACACAAGGAAACACTGCGGCCCAGATAAACAGTAACATTGGAACCCTCGCACTTGGGGCAAACTCAAGTATAAAAGTTAGAATAGCAATGGAGACATCTGACATAACTGTTTCCCCATCAATTGACTCCATGACAATTATTTATGATTTCGGAGGCATATTAGACACACCGGAAACATGCATAGTTTGGGGATATTATCTCGACATCGCCGGAAACCCGGTTGCCGATGCAAGCGTCACTTTTCAACTAAAAAGATCTAACAAAAAAGAATATAAAGAGGCAAACAGCAACATAGTGGAAAAAAAGGTTACTGTTACAACAGACTTGAACGGATATTTTGAAACTCCACTAATAAGGAGCAGTGAGTTCGAAGGTGGCGGTACATATATTCTTTCAATAGAGAAAAGCAGTGACACACTAAACACTAGTAAATCTGGCTCAGATACAGCGCTGGAGTTTACCGTACCAGATGCCATTGACAAAAATATAACAGATCTGTTAACAGCCGCATGATTCAGTTTTCTCTTTGGATATTAACATTCGTTCTGATGATTCACTTGATATCTAAAAAACAAAGGCCCTGAGAAATCCCAGGGCCTTATAAGCATAACAAGAAACTTGGAGTAAAATGGCGTCTATAATTATTACGCCTTAACGTGCCTGATGTCAAATACTCCGTTCTTAACAGAGTCATACAGAAGCTTTGCTTTCGCCTCTAGCTCGCTGAATGCCTTTTCTGCAAATCCAATCGGTAGCCCAGATGCCTTACATTTAAAAGCATCAATCTCAAACAACTCTCCATTGCCGCGCTTCTGGGCCATTACAATACAACCAAACTCTGGTGAAACGTCTGTGCTCGCGCCAATTCTAACAGTTGTAGACCCGGTATTAATCGGACGAACATCAAACGTTGCTGTGTCGCCTGTTGTCATGCCAATTGTTCCAGAGCCTCCAGAGAACCTAAGCCCTAGGCTTGCAACGTCTGTGTTTGAGCCAGAAGTAATTGTTTGCGCCGAAGCTAAAAGTTTAAGCGCATCGTCTTGAAACTCAACGTCTGTGCCTCTGGTTAAATCAATATCGGTAGAACCATAAATGTCCACAGTTGTTGCGCTCGCAACCTTTACAACGTACTTACCAAACTTTAAATCCGCAGCCCCTGTTGATGGAATCACAGCAACCGAAGCTATACCAGTTGATGCGTCCATTGTGCTTGTGCCGTTTTTGTTAGTTAGAGATGAAACGTTTCCACTTGTCTCTGCCGAGTTTGTAGTTACGGCCTTTCCTAAGAAAAGCTCGAAAACAAAGTCTGGGTATTCTGCAAACTTCAAGCTCATCTCAGAAGTAATCTTTCCGTCCTCTGTTGCCCACGGGAATCTATTAGATCCGCCAGTAAGCTCGACAAGCTCTGCAGATAATGAAATTGACGAATCTTTAAGAACCCTAGCAATTCCATAAGGAAGTCCCGTTGTTCTGCTATATGGCGTCACGGAATGAACACCATATATTACTCTTGGATCTGATAAAGACATATAGCCCCCTTTAAATTACTTTCTCTGTTTTTAAGTTATCGTAATAAATGGCCGGTACATCTGAAATGTCCTCGCCCTCTTTAATCTCTCTAAAATATCCGTTTTGACATATTACAAATTCCTTCTTAGCTATCAGATACGGCTCACAGTCCTTTTCAATCTCATGCTCAAATTGCTCCGGAGATGGCCTCTTTTTTCTCATGCTAAGCCCCCTGACAAAACAACACCAGCAACTCTATAAGATTTGGTCTGGTTAAGGTCTGTGTAATCTTGTGGTGGGATTGATTCTATTTTAAACTTTATTTTCTGACTATTCGTCGAATCCCAATACTTTTCAAAAACTCGTTCCATGGCTCGACCATAACGAAACATTCTCTTAACCTGATTCAACTGGTTTTGCTTAGACGCGCTTACAATTAGCGCCGTTATTGAATAGTCTTTTGACGTAGCAGGCCCCTGTCCTACTGTTTTAATATCCATACATTGAATAAAAACAAACTCACTGTAGTTCATTATCTTGTCGTCAAGACTCTGAACTGCGTAAGCGTTACTACCTATTGTAGCAAGGGACAGACCGTCATTCTTTTCCGTAGATATTGCAGAGATCTCTGTATTAAGCCTAAGCTTTAAAAAAGCCTCTACTTCGTACATTAATGCCTCAAGATCATATATAGCCATTATTTCGCCCCTTGTTTGTTCAAGGCTTGCTGCATATAGCTATCAATAATGTTCACCCATCTGGTTGATTCATTTCTCATCTCTGTAGGGGCAATTTGTTCTGCGCCAATAAATACAACCGGACGAAATGGCAATGTTTCCCTTGCTCCGGAAGCCTGATGATAAAAAGCGTATGGGACCTTTGTTCCAAGAAACAAAGCGTTCTTGTTCACTATTAAATTAACAGAATCGGGATGGGTTGGATTTGTTAGCGAATCCTCAAGGCGACCGCTAGCCCTCATCATGGGATATAGAAATCCAAACTGTTTTTGCTTTCTTTTCTTTGCTAGCTCTCTTCTAGTAACGTCTCCATAAACAATCGTGTTCGGAGAAAATCCGCCATAGTCAGGATATTTGCCAGGACTCTTCAGAATAAAAATAGATCTATTGGCACGAAACCAAGACTTTGCGATCAATGTAAATGGTACGGTAAGGTTTAAGCCAGCATCTTTTGCTCGCTTAAGCGCATCTCTAACTGAGCCTGTTACATCTACCTCTACCCTTAACACTACCAGTTGTCCTCGTCTTTATAGAAAACTCGCTCTATATTGTTGCTTGAAACATACGATTTAACCCCGGAGTCCGAGCTAGCAAGTGTTGCCCCTATTAGTGGAATGTCGCCAGCGGCAATCTGATCCAACATTTTTCTAGCAAGAGACGCCATGTCGGTCTTAACGTCCTGGTCTATTTCGGCCCTGACATTCTTAACCTCCAGAATATATTTTATTCTAGACGCTACAAGCCATGTGCTGATTTGCTTTAAAAGCAAAAGCGCCGATGCCCCTGCGGTTACCGGCACTGAATACTTAACTGATATTCTTGCATCAATCTCGGCATCGGACTGAGAAATAAAATCCTCAACCTCAGTGGTTCCAACGGAAGCGTCAGACTCACTAAAGTTAATGCTTTTAAATTCAGATTGAATGTCTGAAACTTCAGCGTATGACATTAATCATCTTTCTTAGGCTTTTTTGACTTAGGCTCCTCCACTTTTGGAGCTTCCATCAATTCAGCAAGTCCTCTTTTAACAAGATCATTGGCAAGCTTTTCGTCAAGATCCATAAGACCTGGCTTTAAAACTTCCGAACGACCGACCTTAACTAGTCCCTTAACCAATACCTTCATAGATCCTCCTGTTATGGATAGCAGCTATAATTCTGAATAAAGTAACCTTTGAACACAGCCGCACCGTCCATAGTTCCGTTAAAGTCAGCAACGTTCTTTTCGACCTCATCTGCGTCAGCAACAACTGTTGCCTCAGTGGCCTCTTTTACGCCATCAATACTTGACCATCCCCATGAACCTGCATCTGCCATACATTTACGAAGGCCAATCTTTTCTCCGACTCCGATAGACCATGACGCGCTAAACGGAGAGTCCTCTGCGCCCGCAGGCCATACAACAGAACTAACGGTCTTAAACGCTTTCGCGCCTGTGACTGCAGTTGTCTGGTTTGCAGAAAAGACAAACGTTTCGTTAATGGAAGCGCCTGCGATATTTGTTCCGCTAACCGTAAGCGTTGTTGCTGCAACGTCTGCAGTAGTGTCGCCAGGTATAATAACCAAGTTACGCGGAACGTCGGGCTGTTGGTCAAAAGATGTAAGCGTATGAGCCGCCGCACTTTCTGGGCCAACATATCCATCTAATACCATTGTATTGCTCGCCGCTAAAGGGGCGCCGAAGCTTTGAACCTCGAGCACGGCCTGTCGTGGCAACTTGATATCCCTATAGAATGGCTGCACGTTCTGAGCGGTTGCCGTAGCGCCCACTAGAAGCGTTGCCAAAATTGAAATTAACATATTCATATTTTCTCCCGTATCAAGATAAGCAGGGGCACCATGCCCCCGCTAACTTTACATTAAGCAATCGCACTCTTAATAAGGTACGCAGCGTTAACGTTAGAAAATAGCTGATCGTAGCTATCCTCAACGAGGATTTCCGTGGCGCCCGGAGGATTGAACTTGGCCTCTTTATAAACCTTGCGAGGGGCCTCGCCTTCATGACGAACAGTGTATCCAAGAGAAACCTGCATAACTTGAGGACGCTCTGGAATTACTGCGAAAACAATATTTTTTCCCCACACAGAAGCTAAAGAAGATGTTTGTCCCTCTTGAGCACTCTCGTACTTCGCCTCGCCAATCATGACTTTCTCAACGCCGGCAGCAGCAGCAAGTTCTTGCTCTTTCAATCCACCCGGACGATTCTCCTTGAAACCAAGGTTGTCCAAGATTTGAGGATGAAAACGAAGCTTGTTCCAAACATCCCAGCTCAAAATCATTGCATTTGGAACTTCACCGCAACCGTCATAAACAGCCGCACGAGCTGTAGAAAAATCAGCAATAGGATCACTGTTTAAGTAATCATTGTATTGCTGATTTCCAGCTAGCGTTACGTTTTGAGTAAGGACCGCTGTGTTGCCAAGCTGATCGGCCAGCGCCTTTTCTTTTTCAAGCCAGAGCAAAGTCTGTAGTGCTAAAACTACATCCTCTTCAGCTTTAAAAGGATCAATAACGTTTCTATAGTCCTCTTTAGTAACTAGGTCTGAAAGGCCGTGACCCTCAATTTCAAAACCTGTTGTGTCGCGAACGATAGAATCGACCTGACGAAACTTGCCCTTACCGCCCTTAACTGTGTTAAGGATTCGCAAGTGCGATGTTCCATATTTGCCGAGCTTACCAGTCGTTTCTTTGCTGGTAACAACTGGCAAGATCATCTCTGAAAGATACTTCTTTGGTACATAACCGGAGGCAACTCCAGTCAGTAACTTATCTACAATAGCCCTTAATTGTGTACTCACTATAACCCCCTAATTATGATTGAGCCGCTGTTGCTTGGAATGGACCAATAACATTAACGCTAAAGATGTCGTTATCTACTGCGTCCTCTAATGCCTGTGCGATAACAATATCACTTGCGTTTGCGACTTTTACTAAGTGACCGCTCCCGTCAAAGCCCAAAAGATTTCCAGCAGAAATACTTCCAGCAGCTAGACCGTAACCGCCGCCACCATGCATCGCGACCTCTACTAGTTGACCGCTTGATGCGTCGCACTGAGCCAGACCAATTGAGCGGTCTGTTGCCGCAGCACAAGCAACAACGTTACCAGAACTAAGCTTAACCGCCTGTCCTTTAACAATGCTTCCGCCTGCTCGAAAGGAATGAAGCCTTCGTGATAAAACTGAACTCATCTAAACCCCCTTATTTTTTCTCTTCTAATTTTTTTCTAAGATCTGGTTTCTCGGCTCTAACTTGACGAATAGCCTCGCCAAGCGTCATTGATTTTTCCTTAACCAGCTTTTCTGCAAGCTCCATGATTTGCTCTTCTGGAGACTTTTCGCCCGTATTCGTTGTGTCTGTGCCATGACCGTCCTCATTAAGCTTAAGCGGCTTTGCTAGCTCCGCAAACTTAACCATGTCTCCAGCTAAGAAGGCCTCCTCTTGAGCCGGAACAGCTTTTTTCTCAGAAAGCAAAAGGCGAAACTTTTCTTTCTTTTCGCTCAATGCCTTCTCTTCCTCCGCTTTCTTTGCGGCCGCCTCATATTCGGCAAGCTTTTTTTGCATCTCGCCCATCTGAGCCTCTTGATCATTGAGCTTATCTTTTAGCCCTTGAATTTCTTGATCTTTTGGATCCATGTCATAACCTCCGTTATTATTTTCTGTTTCCATTAGTTCGATCACGGGCTTCATGTTTTTAATAACAGGCCGATTCGTCAGACCTGCGCCAAAAAGAGTTGGCCCGTGACTTTTCTTTGTTTCGTTGTGAATAAAATCGAATGTGAAATCCGCAGATAAATAACGGAATTCTTTATCAGATAAAACCTTTTCGCCCTTTGGCGTCCACTCAACATTAAGCCATAGCTCTTGGCCGTCCTCAGAAAGCTCGACTGATTTAATCCATCCAGCCGCTACCTTCTCCGACTCATGAGCGTAATCAATTGCTAAGTCTACCCCTCGGACCTTGCCCTCAAAGTTATGCTTCATAGCAAGAAGGTGCTCTTTCTTTATTTCGAATTTTCCATATTCAGGATGAGAGAATGTTCCGCATCTCATCACTTGTACTTTTGGCGGAACCTTAGAGTCAGACGACTCGCTTAGTGTAATATGAACGGGAACGCCACTGAATGTTCTATGTTGCTTACTCATGTTGTCTCGCCTCAATGTTGCAAATACTATCGTTGCTAATTATTTAAAAAAATCAAGCTTTAAGTTTGCCGTAAACCAAGGTCGCTCCCTTCTTATCAATAACATGACTTTTAAATGACCCGTCTAAAAAATCACTAGGGCGGCGCTGTCTGAATCTATAACTAGACTCAGTTTCATCAACGTCAAGATGTTCTGCTCCAACATCGCGAGCTATCTGTTTAGCGCCTTCTAATGACTTGGCTACTTCTTTAGAGACTATGATCGTTTGTAATTGGCCTTCACGCGGCCTTGCGATCTCTCTGAGTATCAAATCAAAATCAAACTCGCCAAACTGAATAGACTTCTCTGCCTTAGCAGTAACCCTAATAGCCTTGATTTCCTTTGTTCCAAGATTTCCAACAAGAATCGGACGAATCCACGACTTACAATTAAAATGGAGCGGCGGGTAATATCTATGCAAATTCGGATCGTCTTTTGAAAAAACAGATCCGGCTAGCTCCTGGCATATCTCGCTGACAGGATCTCCATTAACAAACTCAAACGCCTCTATTTCCTTTGAAACCTCATCGTCTAAAAAGAACGCAAGCCTAGCCTCATTTACTATCTGACCCGCTGCGGCGCTTGCTCCTGCATTGATGGCGTTTCCAGCAATAAACTCCTCTGCGGAATCTTTCAGATCTTTGCTAAGCAAGCTTTCAGAGTCGGTCGAATCTATAGATGAGTTAAACTGAAAAAAGATTGCGGCCTCTAAGTCGGACATTTGCTTCCCGATCATTAGCCCAAGCATAGACATAAGTCGTCTCTTTATGTCTGGAGGAAGCTTGTCAAACTCGCCAAGCTTTAAAGACTCTTCGTCAAATGCAAGCTTAACATTCTTTTTCGCAGGTACTTCTTTGCGAGCCTTCTCCAGAGCATCTGCGGCAACAACTGCATAGGCCGAAAGCAATGCCTCTTTGTATGAAGAAACTCCAGTAGTAGAAATATCTTTTATTGAATTAAATCTTTGAGAGTCTGTTAGCCTTCTATATTTTGACATGATTTGTTCGATCATGTTTTCAGCTATGTAAGAAAGGTTTTCGCGCATGACCTCTTTTATGGCATCAGTAGATTCTTTAATGTCTTTTCTAACATTTGTTTTACTCGCCATTGCCTTGCCTTAGCAGCTCTCTTCGAATAACCTTAACCTCTTTAGGTGCTTTTATCTGGATCACCATTTCGCCTCGATGAAACCTTATAAGATTAACCTCGCAAACCTTTCCATCTAGAATAATAACAATGCCCTCACCCACGCGCCTGCGCAAAGCTAACCCGCCAGGAGTTATTGGATTTAACGTCTCTTCGCTCATGATATTCGGCGCTTTTCTGCAGCCCTAATCCTATTGAGGATAGAGTTTTCGCTCATAGGTAAGGGCGCGAAAGGGGACTGTTGTTGATTTTGTTGCTGTCTCTGCCCCTCTGCGCTTGCTTGTGGTAACTTATATTTTTCTCGAGCAAACTTTTCTAGCCTGTCGTCCGCAATTACAACCCTTGAGCCAGTCAAGATTTGCAGTATTTCCGCAAGCTCCTTACCGGCCTTATCACTTATGCCAGTATGAGTGATTTTAGGGTAGGTCTCGCGCTCGCCTTTGTTCATTCCTATTAGTTCAGGTATAATCGTCTTGTTAATATCTGCTATAATAATCTTTGCTATATAATCTAAGCCTGCAGTGAAGAAATCAGAAAGATCATTAGATAAAGCGTATGAGCCGCCTGCAGAACCCTGGCCAAGATTCAAAAAGTTCGCAACAAACGCGTTAACCATTCGCCGGTCCTCTGCGTCTATCGACTTCTCAACCTTTTCAGGATCGTAAGTGTTATTTACTAAAGTAACTTTCCATCCGGTCGGATGCGTTATGTACTGTGATTCGTGTCCTACGAAGTTCTCAAGCGCTTCAATTAGATTGTCGTATTGTTCACCGGAAAGATCTACTTCTGGTATTTCTGCAACCGGAGTTGGTATTGCGAACTTCTCAATCCCAATAGCATTTAGCTTAAGATATACGTTCTTTCTTTTGTATGCTCCATATAGAGGCCGAAGCATTGATATGCCCTCGTAATTCGATCCCTCTCTGTTGAGGGAAATCACGGTTAGAAACCTAGCGTCCATATCAATGTACCTATTAAGGTCGCCATGTGCTAGCTGCGTTACGCTCTTAAGCGTTCCATCCTCTGGATTTAAGTTCCATCTCTCCAGGGTCTTTGGCGAGCGCCATCCCATGTTCTTAAGCCCGACATAAGACCCAAACTTTTTGCCATAAAAAATCTTGTGAGTTCTTTCAAAGACGCTCACGCCAAATTCACAGGCTGTTAGGGCCTCTGTAATGTACTGATCCCAATCAAGATCTTTAAAAAGAACCTGCTCAATTAACTCCGCATCTTGCTTGGCCTCTTCCGAATCATCTCCTGGCTGCACTGTCCATACCGCAGATCGAATCAAGTTCTTAACTGCCAATAGCAACATCATGACGGTTGTATCAGAGCGCCGCATTTTGTCGAACTCATCCGCTCGACGATTGCCCTTTAGTGCATTTAGGTATTCTTCGTTAGGATATCCAGAAAATACTTCTGTACCGCTAGAGCCTTGTTCTTTGGAGTGTATAACCTTAACTATGTTTCTTGGTTCATTTTCAGACGGTAAATTTGGCTCTGCGAACATCGCTCGGAATGTCCTTTTAAGCCAGCCCTGTTGTTCTCTCATTCGTCGTAGTCCTCGTTTCGAACAATCTTGCTCTTGCTCTTTCTAACGTGCCCCCTGGAAAATTGTCCAGGAGCTTGCGTTAGCAAGTTAAATGCTCCGCTTGCCGCATCAACTTGATCGTCTATATCAAGGTCCGGGAAGCCAACCAATTCGTCAAGAAAAAGATCGTTCCACTTCCCGCGAAGCAGCTTTACGTTCCCAGCCTCGCATTGTGCTGAAAGCGGCTTGGCCCTAGTCTGCTTATCTTTACTCTCTTTTTCAACTTTAATTAAATATCCAGCCAATGCTTTTATGTAATCATCTTTTTCATACACTCCAGCTTGACCAGGGTCTTGCTTAAGACCAACTATAACTCGCTTTCCGTCTTGACTTGCGGTGTTAAGTATTAGTTGTTTAACCTTACCTGGCGTCCCTTGGATTCTTTTAACATCAGAAATAAAGAAACCTCCGGAAGTACTTTTTTCCATTCTTAGTCCGACCGTCCAGTCAGCATCTTTGCTTTCGCTTGCCGCCTTATCCCAACATCTTATGCTTGTTCTTATATCATGTGGCAGCGCATCAACAATTTCAAACCAATCTCTTTTAAAGAAGTTTCCTGAAGACGGCTTCACATTCCAATTACCTTTCAATAATTGCATTCTGTCTACGTAACTAAGGGCCTCTAGATTTGCACGGTAACTAGGATCTTTTTCTAACAATATTCTGTTATCATCAAGCTTTGCGGCAATAAATGTAACTGACTTAGATTCGCCGTCCGGCTTTTCGTCGTACCAGACTATCTCGTTATTAACCCTCTTGAACCATCTTATTATGCCGTCTCTCTCTGGAATAGGATAACCATCTTCTCCTATCCACCAATCAATAAAACGTCTAACCCAAGAGTCTGGGCTTGGGTTAGTTGTCGCTCTAATGTATCCAGGAACGCCAGATCCAGATCTATTTCTAGAAAGCATATAAAAGAACTGCTTTTCTGAGAAGTGTGTCAACTCATCAAAACCTATATACGGTATCTGTGCGCCCTGCCAATCATATATGTTTTTCTCATATTCCAAGTGTGCAAACTTAATTTGCATCCCGCTTGGAAACGTCATCGTCAACGAGCTGTTATTTGGCTTTGCTCTAAGCGGAAGATATAGACTCTCGGCCTCATCCCATAAACCGCCAGGGTTGGTTATTTGCGGAGTTGTACGCCTAAATATGACGCCGGAAAACAATCCATTCTCAATGTGGCGTAGTGGTTCACATAGAAGAGAAAAGGTTTTACCACCTCCGGCTGCACCACCGTATATAACTATATCGGCTGCCATTGATAAAAACTTTGTTTGTGGTCCAGATTGTGGACCTATATCAATCCTTTTTGCTTCGGCCATTATCTGGAATATTTAAAAATATCTGGGTTTGTTGCAGTGCCTCGCCGTTTTTACCAGTATGTTCAAGGTGTTGCGAATCTCTCCATCCAAACATATTTTTCATCATAAAGCACCATGCGGCGACTTGACCTTTTACTTGTCCAGTAGCTAGACCGTAACCTAGCTCTAGAAAATGAGCTTCTTGTGCTTTTCTAGCCTTTTTATAGGACTCAGAAAACTCAGGATGCTTTTCAGTCCAAGCAAGAAGCGTCTCAACGGTCACATCTATTTGACAGGCAAATCGCTCAATGAATCCGCCTTCTTTACAGTGTCTAATGAGCATCTCTCCATACTCTTGCTTGTATTTAGAAGGTCGTCCACCAGGGTGTTTAGAGTTTAGTCCGCGTCTTGCTTTAGACATTTACTTCACTTCTATATTGGAGCGCATCGGTCGGACTTTCACCGCCCCCTACTGACTGGCAGTCAGTCGTACTAGATTCTATACGTGATGCGCGTTTAGGATAAGAAAAAACACGATGCTTTAAAATATAATTTTGATCTAATATCTTTAGATACAAATGTTTTGTTTCTGATGGCGCGTGACGCCACCCTTCTGGGAACAATTTCTCGTTACCGTATTTTTGGCGAGCTGACCTTCCATGAACCTTTTTGCCATTGATAAAATAATATGCCCCTTTATCTGATGTCTTTCTCTCGCCTAAATATAGCCATCCATTTGCCTGATAGATTCCTCCGTGATGTCCCTGGTTGGTTTTATCAGCATAGCTAAACACAAGTTTTATGCCAGGATTGCTTCTCTTTAAAAAGCCAATACTAATTTTCAAAATACGACTAACAGGCGTTTTATGATCTTTTAGACTAACACGAGTTAGTTCACATAACTCGGTTTGTTTTAAATTAAACATTTTAGCGGCATTATTATTGGCACCGTAAGAAAAGATAACAACGCCAGTAAACTTATTATTTTCCCAAACACCGACCTTAACCATCTTTCCAACAGGTAAACATTTAGAATAGTGCCAGTTCTTACAGGCATATTTAGCCGCTTCATGAGTTGCCCAATCAATTTTTAGACTCATACTCTCTCGCATTAAAATGATTTCCACACTCAGGACAATCAACAAATATTGGTGATTTTTGATCTAATTGTCCTTGGTCAGAAATGCTGCCAGACTCAAAGTTTAAATTTATTGACTTTGTTTCAAATGATTTTATGCCTAACATTGTTATCTCTACCGGCATAATCTCAATCTTTTTACTAATAGCATCAACATCAAGCGCAGCTCACTCATCTTTGCCTATTGCGTTATCGCTAACTATAAAAGCGTACTCTTGGGCTTCATTTTCAAAGTCTTGGTAGTCTACTGGCACAACAGAAACATTTAACTTTTTTAAGGCCATTAATCTTCCGTGCCCAACAACAATAAATCCACTTCTCTTGCTTACAATAATTGGATGTCTTATGCCTTGATAATCTATTAGTTTTGCAAGCCGCTCTATTTGTTGTCCAGAGTGTTTATGCGGATTTTCAGGATGCGGCTGAAGCTTATGAATCGGAACTAGCTCGGCATAAGTACATTTAATCATATTTTTTCTCTGCGGATATTCTTAAATTTGGAACTGGTAACATCGGAACTTTTTCTGGCATTCCATTCGGATAGAGCTCACTTAATAAATCGCTATACGTTCTTGTTTTGTGTTGCGTTATTACAAATACAACTTCTGGTTCTTGATTTTCTTCAGTTTCTATTTTTTCGCACAGTCCGGCCCAGAAGTTTAAATCATCACGCCCAATCATTGAGGCAAGAAAATCATGCGTAGCCTTAACCCTATTAGTAGCGTCTAAGACTTTTGGTCTATCTGGTTTTGGAGGTACTTCTTCACCGCTTCTTTTTAGATACCCTTTATGTGCTTTTGCCCAGAGCTGATCTTTTTTAAAACAGAAGTATGTGTCTACTCTTAGAAAAAATCCAAACTGTGCAGCTTTGTCTGCAGCATCTTTAATGAGTTGGATTGTTTTTTGATTTTTATTTGCCCATGTTTGTGCCCTTGAAAGAAACGAATGATATTCGTCAGACTTCCATCTTCTGGACTTTCCGTTAAATCTTCCACCTGCATATAGCGCATTTGCGCTTGGTGCCATAGGAAATCCTGTAATTACAAATCTCATGTTGCTAACCTCTTGGCTGCCATCCCTTGCCTTTAACGAACAGAAATCCGCCAATGGACCAATAAGCATCACACTTTGGACACGTTGTTTCGTCACCGTATGTAAATTCAAGCGCAAGCCATTCTATAAGGTCAACTGTTATAAGATTTCCTTTATAAAAGGGCTTTTTAAGCCGCCCAATGTCAAGATCACACTCTGGACAACAAATAGTTTCGCCTGCATTGATGACGCATACGAACATCATGCTATATGATAACCATTATCATTTGTTACAAATCAAGAATAATTAATTACTCTAGACGCAATGTGATATTATTTCTTATGGCTCCACGGACGGGGCCTTTACCTATTTTTGACAAAAAGCCATACCTTTATTTTTTATTTCGGAAACTTTCTGTTCTTTATAGCTTTTGAAATTTCAGCTCATATTCTCCGCTTGATTCGTCGCATTCTATTATTGTAAACCCGTTCACCCAATTGTCCTTTGATCCTCTATAATCAAAGCAGTTCTTGTTTATATCGCCAAGCCAGCCTCCAGAGGTGGCTGTTACTAGATACGGTTCTGGTCCCATTTTCTTATGCGTATATTGTTGGTAGACGTGAGTGTGTCCATACAGAACCGACACATACGACTTTTCTGCCGTTGCCTTTGCATGCATAGCTCCAGATCCTAGCGGCTCATGTCTAAGCCATAAATCTTTTGTAGCTCCGCATTTAACCCATTGGTATGGACTATAATCTATAAACTTCCATTGGCTTCTTTTTTCGAACTTAAGAAGCGACGGGCAATCAATTAGTCCAAACATTTCTGGAGCAATATCTCTAATGTATCTATATATTCTGCCTTCATGGTTACCGCATATATAAGTAACATTAACGCCGCTAAACGCTTTCTGAAGTTCGTCAAGTTTCTCGTTAGTATAGTCTATCTCATACATAAGAGACTTATTTGACCTTGGGTGTTTAGAGTGTGATGAGACTGATTCGATTTCTGCAATATCGCCATTGAGATATATGCCCCTTAAATCTTTTGTCTTTTGAATTAACTTTAATGCTTTGCGATAAGCAGGACCTTCGTAAGGGAAATGAATGTCATTCATCACGGCGTACTGAATTATACCCACGCAGAAAGTATAAGTGTGTAGGCCATTATTGCTTTATAAAAGTTCAAATTGCGTCTAGTTTTTTAATGTGGATTTTCTTTGGCACATCTATGAACAACTACTTCGTCGCCAGTTTTTGTTTCTTTATGATCTAAATATGGATAGCACCAGCATCTAAACGAGATTTCATGCTCAATGTGATCGTGTGATGGCATTACGTGAAAAACTTTTGTTTCTTCTTCGTCAGAAAAGTTTGGTGTTTGCTGAATAACAACCCACCCAGTTTCCGACAGAAATCCTTCTTTCATATAGTAAGGTTTTTATATTAAAGGCTACGTGGCAAGAAAAAAGCCCCAGCAACAGTTGCACAAAGGGCTGCCTGGCCGTTGCTAGGACAGAATGATTGGGGTGACATCAGTTAACTTGTATCTATTTTTGATGCAATTATAATTTAGGCAGCGACGCCTTGTTTCTTCTTTTTAAAAAAGAACGTAAAGGTTGAGCCGCAATTAGGCTCATAACATGTGAAGAAAAGAAACTCTACGGAAGGAAAGACCTGGCGCCCATTAAACTTGGCGGTCTTTGTAGTGTGCATCTTTTTGCAGCCAGGACACGCTTTTAATCTCATAACAATATTATATCAACGCGCAGTGTCTTTTTGTATTTATTTCGCTTTTCTGTATCTATTTGATACGGCCAAGAGAGGGTCCCAGGGCCACCTATTGTTTTTCCAAGACTTCGCTGTGCATAGAACTGGCGTCGCTATGGCAAGCATTAGGCCGAAAAGTGACCAGTAAAATAATGCCGCTAATGTTTTTATTAGTCTCAGAAAAGTATCTCCTCTTGGTCAAAGTCAACTTGGCCCATGTCTATTTGTCCTTGTGAACTGGCTTGGTCTTGTGGCTTTGTTGCTCTAGGATACAAATACACTCTGCGAGCTACTACATTGGCATAGGTAATTTGGGTTCCGTTTTTTTCGCCCTGATTATACTCTAGCTTGCCTTCTACGAATATCGAGTCCCCTTTATTTGCCCGCTCCATTATTTCTGCAGTAGTGTCCCATCCAGTTACGTGATGCCATTGAGTCGATTCTACCCCCTTATATTTTTCAGAGGTCGCCACCGATAGGCTTGCAAACTTTTTGCCTGTCGCGGTCATTCTAATAGTCGCTTGGCCGCCAACCCTTCCTAAAAGGTGTACATTGTTAACCATTTCCCCTCCTTATCGAATCAAGCTTTTCCACAGCCCTTTCCCAATTATGATGATCACCAACAAACTTTGCCCTAGATCCGTTGCCGTAAACATACTCAGTCAAAGACTGTCCCATTTGAATAAAAAGACGACGCTGTGTTTCGTCTGCTTCTATAAGTCTTTTTTGGTCCACAAGCGACATGCTTACTTTGTACGTTGTTAGCTCTGGGCCTTCATCTAAGCATGACTTTTCATCATAAAACTTAGATTCGACCTCTTGTCTTACATTATCGCAGGCTTCGTCTCTAGACGATATTTTTAGGTTTCTAAAGTCATTGTCACGCATTAACTTCCCCCTGCCTTTCTAGCTCAAGCACAAAATCGCTAAGTGAGCTTGAATCATACTTTTCTATCAAACCGGCCATATCTTTTAGCTCGTCTGCATCAAGGTGGTGTGAGCTCTCTTTTTTATACAAAACCTTTATTAGCCTTTTAACAAGATCGACATCCAGGTTCTTTTTCTTAACTATTTTTTGCAGATCCATTAATGGCGCAACTAGGTTATTCCCGGTAGACTTTTTTGGTGATGGTGGTGCGGGTGGTGGCGTAACTTTATCAGCCTTTTGGTTCTTGTTTGAGTTATCTTTCTGCTTTTGATCTATTTTTGAATCGGTATGATCATTACCATCGTTGTCTTCATCCGACACAATGCCAAGAAGGGCTGCGGCTTGATATCTCCGAGCGTATGTAATTGCAGAGCCAAGTGACTGCATATTGGCCCCGCTTAGCTTTAGCTCTAGCTCCCCAGAATCGAATGAATAGCCGGAACTGTGAACAAGAGAAGAGCCAATATAATATCTTGACTCTCTCGAATAAACCTTTTGAGTAATAACAAAATTGTGCTTCGCCAATAGCGGTCTTATTTCTTCTGTTATTGCTGTAAGCGACGCATATTTGTTTTTAAAGTGTGGATTCTCTTTATCAAACACAACCGTTTTTACCTCGCCCTGCAAAAGCACAAACTCTTTTAGGGCCTCCATTTGTTTTCGTGCAAAGCTTGCGGTAACCTCTGAAATTGATTTTTCAAAAACGTTTAGTTGTTCGTCTTTATCTAGGACTTTTTCACCCTCGCCCATTCTATTGTCTCCCATTCATTTTTATCGTTTCTGACTTGTATTCTTAAGACGTACTCTCCTCTGACGTTCTGACTCCGAATAAAAAAGTTCTTTGCGATGTCCAAATCAGAAAACATCCCAAGAGATAAAAACAATCCGTTTTGTTCTTTTATTACCCTAATCATTTCTTACCCGTTTGGGCTTTATGCTTTATCAAGCTTAACAAATCAAGAGAAAAGAAAGCCCACGAGTTTTTACGCACATGGGCTTGAGATAGCCTTTATCGGGTAAGACATCGGCTAAAGAGAGATAACGTTAAATTAGATTTGAAGAAAAAACAATATTGCATAGCGGAAAAAAGAAATACCCAGTAGACTTTTTACAGAACTACTGGGTACTTTGGATTTGCCGTAGTCCTTGAATAAGGTAAGCGTTGTTGCTGCCGAAGTCAAGGACTACGACTGAGCCAAGATCCCATCTGTAATGTTCGGTCTTAGACCTAGAAATGGCGATGGGGAAGTGTCGTAGTCAAGTATTAGGTTACCAGCCTTGGGATGACGTAATGTCTGAAACTGTCGCTGGCCTAGCGAGAAAGCCAGTAAACCTTCGATGGCTCTCGCTCGCTAATACCATGCGGGTGACCGTGGACGGCATTTGGTTTCTTAGTTAGCCTTGTGGGGAAAAAAGCCACAATCAGAAAACTAAGCTAGTGATGGCTCCGTGCGTGGGCGTAGGCTCAGGCGAGCAATCCCTTGACGAGGAAAAGACCGCAAAGATTAGTCTTAGATTAAGGCGCACCTTTTTAAGACAATCTCCGTGGGGATAGCCCTCGTCTATGATTCACCATGCATAAACATAAGCTCATGCAAGCGATATTGTCGCAATATAATACAGTATCATTGCTGTACTTAATATCATAAAGTATTTACTTTTGTAATACGTTATAGTAATATGTATATATTGGATCGTTAAACAAGGGAGTGATTTATGACATATTTAAAGATTATATATTCTATTCTATTAATTCTTGTTTTATCAGGGTGTGAGTCAGGGTCTGGTGGAGGATCACAAGCAAACTTGACACCTATTAACGAGTCAAGACTCATATTCTTTGGAGATGAAATAACTGTAGGCACAGGAGTTAGTGAAACATACGTTGACTTAGTTTCTCAGAGTCTTGGTAAAGAGGCTGTTAATAAAGGTTATGAATCAAACAATAGCCCAGCTGCCTTAATGAACAACACTGTAGGTACTGGAAATTCGTCATGGTCTGTTCAGAACCTAACAGCTAATGATGTTGTTATAATATTTGTTGGATACCAAGACGTGAGGTATTACGGGGACTTTCCTTCGGGTCATTTAAATCAACATCTTGGCGGGTTCTTAGATGTTATGGAGTCAATTGGTTGTACCGTTTATGTAGTTACCCCTATTTTAATGATTGGAACAGAATGGACTCTTAACAATCCGTACGATGGCGGATCTGACGCAGAGATGCTTGAGGCTCGAAATGAAATTATTTCTCTAGTTTCACAATATCCGACTATGAATATAATTGATGCATATAGCTCATATACTCCTACATGGGCCAACACTCAAGTTGACGGACAGTTCCCAAATGAGTTAGGTCATCAAGAACTTGCTAATATAATTTTAAACGGAATGTAAAAGGGATTTACTAATGGCAAAGCTTTCAGATTTCTTTAAAAAAGACTCCCAGAAGAGATTGGTTCAAGTAAGGCTTGAACTTTCTCTTTTTGAAAAGACAAAAGAAAAGTTGAATGAAAAGAACCTTAGCTGGACTGATCTTTTAGAAGCAGCTTGCAAAATGTTTCTGGAGGAGAAATGACAAGTGAAAATATTAGCTTGACCATAAGCATTGTGGCATTTTGTGTTGCCATAACAAATCTTGTATATGTTATTACTAGAAAGTGAGAAGCGACTACCAAAATGAAAACGATGAGTGGATCTGTGGGGAATGCCGTACTGTTATCGACATCGACAAAGGCGGCACGTGTAAATGTTCTTTTGATAGTAACGACGGAGATGGAATTATTTTGAAGGACGATAGTCGTTCGGTTGCTGATGCGTTCATTCATGAGCTTAGATTAGGGATTAGTAACTTTTCTAAGGGAAAAGGAATATGATAAATGGCTTGGATTTATTTTCAGGCATCGGTGGAATCACGCTCGCTCTATCAGAGTGGGTCAAGCCAATCACATACTGTGAAATCGACAGATATGCACAAGCCGTTTTGTTGTCCAGAATGCAAGACGGACTATTGTCACGAGCTCCTATCTGGGATGACGTTACAACTCTCGATGGAAAGCAATTCAGAGGACAAATTGATATTATTTACGGCGGCTTCCCGTGCCAGGACATCAGCGTTGCAGGAAATGGAAAAGGCTTGGCAGGAAACCGAAGCTGGCTTTTTAAAGAGATCATGCGCCTGGCCGAAGAAATCAAGCCCAAGTTCATATTCCTTGAAAATGTCCCAGCAATTAGGACTAGAGGACTCGAGCACGTGGCCGAATGGCTTGCCTGTTCCGGCTATGATTGCAGATGGGACTTTGTATCCGCTCAAGAAGTTGGAGCTCCACACATTAGACAACGATGGTTTTGTCTTGCCAACGCCAACGGCAACGGAGGGAGGATACAACCAGGGCGGAGGAAAAGGGCGTGCGGGAAAGTTGCGACCAAGTCTATCAATGATGGCTCGCAAGAACCTTTGGCCGACTCCGACAATCGCAGGGAATTACAACAAACCAGGGGCCAGCGAAAAATCAGGGATGGGGTTGGCATCAGCGGTGAAGTTATGGCCAACGCCTCGAGCATCAGAGGCGGGGCGCGAACCATCAAGGGTAGTCGACTGCGGCAACAAGACGACGTTATGCGAGAGGATTGGTGGGCAGTTGAACCCAACGTGGGTCGAGTGGTTAATGGGCTATCCCCTGAGTTGGACTTCTTTATCTTTGAAAGTGAGGAAAACAATGTTTCCAGTATCGAAACAAACGATTCGCAAGCGATCGCAGAGACTAGTCTCTTTAACAGGGAAGTCTTGCGAAAAATGTGGGAGTTCAAAGAGATTGCAGCGTCATCACCCGAGCTATACTTCCGAAAATTGCATGATTCTTTGCCAACCTTGCCACAAAGACCAACACATCTTGGAGAAAACCTGGGGCAGAGGATTCAAAAAGGAAGCGAATTGCATAATCTGTGGGAAAAGTTTTATACCGCTTCAGAACAAGCAGAACAAACTATGTGGCAATCCAAATTGCTTAAAAGAGTCTGGGAGATTAGCTGCGAGGAAACGATGTCAAAATCAAACCGCATAGACCGAATTAAAGGACTGGGCAACGCAGTGGTTCCGGCCCAAACAAAAGAAGCGTTTAAGAGATTGATAAAGATTACATAGATATTGCAAAGAACCGAATTAACAACATTAAGGTCTAAAGAATGTCCCTATTTATAAATAAAGGAACGTGCTTTTTTTCCTTTTCTAGCCCGCTTTTAATTAATGACATAACCTTTAAAGATGACATCTGGTATTCGTTAACCCATAGTGAATACAAATTAAGCCCAGTTAAGTTATTCTTAATAAGCCACCGACAGGCATCCTCTGATCGCCTCATAGAGTTTATATACCATGCAAGCGGTGCTAGCTGAGTATATCCGTCACAGACACGAAGCAACAAATAGTGTAGGACCTCTGACTTTATTTTGTTTTTCATAGCCTTGTCGGTTTATTTCCAATCTTCCATTGAATCCTTAAATGCTGTGCTCCGTCAATTGTTTCTATGCACTTTTTAGGTAAAAGCTCAGACTGCTCACAGATAGCCGCACCTTCGGCCCAGACTTCGGCTGGCTCTGGTTTATTCTCACGTCTTGCCCTGCTTAAATAAAATCCCTCTTTTTTTGCAAAATTATAAACGACGGCAACAAACGACCCGCCCTTAGACCTTGCACATAGCGGCGTCTTTTGACCACGAACACCAAAGAAAGATTGAAGGCCTTTGTCGCTTCTTTCGATTGTTAAATTACATTTGATCGTATAGCGGCTTAGGTGCGCTAGAATTTGCTCCGAACCCAAATGACCATTGCTAGATAGAAAGTTTAATAGCAAGTCTTTATCGCGCAACGATAGGCCGAAATGCCTTGGATCAACATCGTGATTGAAATTTACTTTGCCTTGCGCGCTCAACGGATACCCAAGAGATTTTGCCGCAGCGCAAAGTCCACCATAAAAGCCAGGTGACTGATCAACACTAGTTTTAAAATTTAAATCTTTTTTTCCAAGTGCCATTGAATATAAAATTTCTTGAAGCCCAGACCCAGCTCTTGAGTTCACGTAGGCCCGGTTCATAGGTAACACCAATGCATAAGCACGCGAGTCATCCACTCCGTTTCCAATTATTGTTTCGCCAGTTGACTCATCCACTTGGTAGGCTTTAATAGAATTCATTGGAAGCTTATGGCCCATTAAAGTAACGAGGTACCAATATGTCTTTAACCACTCATCGGCCTTGGAGCGAAGAAGTACGTGATTATGCTTATCAGCATGCCTGCGAACTGCTAAAACTACGCCAAGATTTAGGGCCTGATATGTACCAGAAAATATCTCGCGCCCTAGAAACCCTACTTCCCGATCCGTTAGTTGTACGTCGAAGTAACCTTCAAGCCACCTTGGATCTTTTTCAACAATATATTTAACGGCTCTGCAAGTCAGCGGTATGTTTTCAGACCCTCCGCGAAACATATCTCGTGGTAAGATTGGCCCTGCATGTTGGTTCACTTTAAACATATCTACTGGCTTACCAGCTAAAGCCTTCCCAAGGGATGCAAAACAAAAGCAATTTCCCTCAGAACACTTTTTATATGGTTCATTACCAGACGTGCAATAGCCTGCGTTTTTTGGATAACTCGGATAAATGATTGGTTTAACAGGCGGCTCTTGCGTGAGTGTCGTGGTCGTAGTGGTTGAGACAAGAGTAGTTGTGGTAGTTGTACTAACCGGCGGCTTGCCAGGGCTTTTACAGCCAAACATTAAGTGGGCCAGCAAGAGCGTCAAAAATACACCAAGGAGAGCCCGCAACACGTACTTATCGTTTTTGTTTAATTTCATTTCTACAGTCCTTTAGTTTCTCGCGCATTTCTTTTATATATGCGAGTAAATTTTCGAACCCGTCTGGATCTGTGCAAATATTTTTATTTAGATCATGAAGAGATTGAATCTCGACAACTTTTGGTTTTGCATCTGGTTTTCGGTTTCCATTGTTGTCGTAGTCTTTTTTTAAGTTATAACAAAGCTTGTGGTTTGCTTCAGAGTTTACGCCACAAATATCTGTGTCAGGTTTCGGAACACCGCAGGCCGAAAGACTAAAGCTTATCAAGAGCGTCGTCGATAGCCGCATCAATTTCCTCCGCAGTCTTGGCGTCCTTAAGCTTTTGAAGCTGTTTTTTAGCTTCAAGCTTTGCGGCCTTTCTTCGCTCGTATCGAGCGTACAAGTCCCCAATAAACGTAATGAGTTTCACCCAAAAAAGATCGACGACAATACGAATGATTAGGGACACAAACGCTTGCATGATTAATCGTGCGGGTTAATTTTTTCTGCTTCTGCCAAAGCCATATTTTGTAATAGCGGCAAGAAAGCTAATACCACATCATCCCATTGTGACGGCGACAACCGAATTGATGCCTCAGACCATCCGAAGACAGATAAAATAACATGCTTTGCTGCCTCTTCTGTAAGTTCTAAGCCACCGTCTTTTAATCTTTGAACAAGGTCTTTTAAATCCCACGGTTTTTCCATCATTTCTCCTATCGCGACATGATCGCTATTGTTAAATTTATGAGCACGCTCAATACTATCGAGCCACCTATAATCTTCCACTTGAAGGCTAGTAAAACATCAACCTTGCTGTCAATGTTGCCTATCCTTTGGTGCAGTTCGTCAAACTTCTTGTCCGTATGTTTTATGAAATACTCTAATAGCTTTTCACTCATACCAACTCCACGTGCGGGTAATCACCCCAAGCTTTACCAAGCCTAATGTCTGTCCCTAGCTTTTCTGCTGCTCTTTCAACAATTGCGAGCATCTTTTCAAATCGCTCTATGTCATTCCAATCGACTGGATATGGAACAATGTCCATGGCTCTGGATGGAAACGAATTGTGTTTAGAGTTGGGCCATTTCTTCTTCGATAAACCTCTCTCAAACGCCTCATTCTGTGAAAACTCGTCTCGATGCCCACAAATCACAGCTATGTCCATTTCTCCAAGTACATCATGTGCAATCGCTTGCAGTCTTTCGTCACATGTCTTTAAGTTTTTAAGTGAACGCTTGCTAAACTTATTCATTATCTAGGCCCATAACAAAAGAGTGAAAACCCTCTGTCGGTTACGTTTGTGCCCGCTGTAGCTGATACGATGTTGATCGTTGCGGCGCTTGTTGAAATACTGCGGATATTATGTGTATTATTCGATGCAGAGTTATCTCTCATCGAAACCCAGCAGTCTGGATTTGATGCGAATTGTCTCTTGAAATTACAAGTATAGGCACTTGACGCAATTGAACAGTCTCCGTCAATCCAGTCAGATCCGCCATTTTCTGTAACAACACCTGCGGATGTAATTGTTGCACTTTCAAGAATCTTTGATGCTTGCGAATCACTAGTAATTGACCCCATCAAGCTCGGTGCCCTTTGGTTCGCAATCCAGCCTTGAATTGGCACCGACGCCAAAAAGCTCATATTATTCCCGTTAAGGCAGAGATTAGATCCAAGCTCTTTGCTCATTGAAGAAGTTGCGTTGTCCTTGCCAAAGGTAATATAACCTACAGATGGTTCCGCGAGTGATGTCATATACCCAGAACCAACAACCTGTTTGATTAAGATCCCAACAGCCTCAAGTGATGCCATATTTGATGAAGTAGTTATGTTGTTTGGTAGGCTAACCCTAGCCTCTGTGCCTGTACTGGTCCCACATGTAAATCTACATCTTAAAAGCATATTCTCGTTAAGTCGTGAGTGTCTACAATTAATGTTAGTAACCGTCCCAAAACCAGTAAAAGTCGGAGTATAACTTGTCCATCCGTAGTCAGTCTGATCAGCAGACACCGCGCTTTGTGTGCCCCATCCTCGAATTGGAACTTTAAAATCAAAAGTGTAATATTGAGCAGTGCCATTTAACGGAAACCCGCCAGAGCCTAAAAATCCTTGCGCACCAAGGGCAGCTGATTCTGCCGCACATCTAACGTATGTTCCATCGTAAACAACAACTTTTCCAAAAACCTGATTTGTCCCATTGCCCGCCTGGCATATACCGACTATGTTATTGTTTTGGAATGTAGAGGACCAACCTTCGACAGTGGAGTATGCTGTCACTTTAGTTGTGTCTATCTGATAACCGGATGGTATAGCCCACAAGTAATCACCCGATCCAGCCGTTGAAGTTCCAGCCGCACTATGGCGAAATTCGATTCGCACATGCATATCGGTGCCAAGTCTTTGCCACAGCATCCTGTCCACAACAATTGTAGCCGTACCCTTCGAAGGGGCCGTAGTTGTTGCACTGATTTGCATTGTACCCGCGTCGTTCCATCCTGTGCTTGATGTCGCCTCAAAGACATTATCCGCATATCCTAAATACCCGCCGTCGACATTGATCTTCTCGCTATTGCTTTGCGAGACAACCGTGGCAGTTATTGTGCTACCAGCAAGGGCGACAAAGTTTAATTTGTGCTCCTGAAAATCAACCGTGTTTGAAGTAATCGACTGATATGCAAGCGTTGTAGCGCCTGACATAACAGCCATAATGTCATCTGTCGCGGAGGTCTTGTAAAAGAACTTGGCTAAACCGTTACCAGTTGCAGCTTGTGGAACGATCCAACTATTTGTCGAAAGAGTTTGAGCCGCTGCCGTTGGCTCCCATTCAATCGCACGAAGGCCAAGCCTGACATTACCGCTCATTGTTGTAGCAGTAAGTGTACCTCCAGTAGCAGACCAATTGGCTGTACCGTTTTCGCCGCCGCCGTTAATTAACTCGTTAGGATAGAGAAGGTACTGCTCATCTTTGTTATCTGGCGGTGTCTGAAACCCAACTGCAAAAGCAGCAATTAAGCTTATTAAAAAAAATGTAATCAGTTTCTTCATGTCTACCTCTTAATTATGTACTTAACCCTTAAAATATCGCCCTCAACCAAAGCTCTATCTCCAGTTGAAACGTACTCGCCTGAGAATGTAATTCTTGTGACTCCCGATGCGACTGAAAGCGTATAGTCTTCGCCTTCCCATAGACGCTCATTTGCATAATACAAAGCTATTGATTCAGGAGCGGCCTCTAAAGATAAGTCTTTATATTGATTTGCAATATCTGTGGAACTCAAAGTTAAAGATTCTATATTACCCTCTACAAGCTTGTAGAAGTTTAAAGATGTTGATCCTATTGTGTATGGGCCTTCGTTATTTAAAACCCATACACTATGACCGTTAGTTGTTCCGTTTTCTACATATATAGTCATGCCGTGAACTATGTCGCCGTCCTCATCTAAATCAGTTGATCTAGTCCACGCTCCTGAGTCTGTTACGTATAGTCCATTTTGTGACGCTGTTGTTTGGCCAGCCACCAAAACCCTCGTTGATGAAGTTAAGACTCCATCTATTGTCTGCTCTCCAGAAAGAGTAAGATCACTTGTAGAAACAACAATTGCTGCGGGAAATGAACCAGTTCCACCAGATCCGACCTCACCCCAAACAGAACCGTCATAAAAGTTTAGCTTGTTAGAGTCTAGGTTATATATAACAGACCCAGCGCCAGGAGAGCTTATCAAATCTCTTTGTCCAGTTGTCATTCTTGGCGGAAGAAATGTTTTAGTTGTAGAAACAACATCAAGTATAGCGGTTGTACCAGCTGTGCTTTTATCGCCGATTCTAACCGCTCCGCTGCTTATTAGCCCATCAACACGAGTTTGACTAAGCGCAAGAAATGGAAGCAAAATTAATAGCCCGATAAATAATCTAATCATTACGCCCCCAAAGAAGAGTATCTCCAGTTCATTTTTGAATTAGCTGTGTCATAAGAACCGGACATATTATCAGTAGTATACTTCACTTGTCCGCTAGATGCGTCAATTGTGAAATCAATATTTGCGTTATCAACGTACCATACACGTTGAATTTGCCATGACGTTCCATTGTACCAAGCAACAAGCTTTCCTACTTCAAACACAGTGGATGTTGCAATCCTCTTAACGTAGTACTCTATAAATGCTACTTTTATAGATGTGTTATCTAATAGCAAACTTGCCACATTCGCAGCTGACTGATTATTAGCGATTGCAGATAATGTGTGACCTTCAAATACATCTATTCCGGCTTGTCTAAGAGAGTTCCACCAACTTGCATCAACTCCGTCAGTCGCTGCGTTTGTTCTTATTGGTATATCAGAAAAGTTCATTTATACCTCTTCATAAAATATTTTAACAAATCCAGCACCGCCAGCACCGCCAGCAAAGCTAGCTCCTCCGCCACCGCCACCCGCGCCACCCGCACCGCCACCGCCACCTGCTCCGCTAGAGCCAGCCGATCCAGCATTGCCAGCTGTTCCGCCAGCACCGCCGCTTCCAAACGACCCGCCGCCACCGCCACCTGCTCTGCCGCCAGAAACTGCCGCCGCGCCAAGACCTCCAATTAGTGAATCAAATCCGCCCTCTGCATTTGCTGTTCCACCATCTCCACCGTCGCCGCCTGGGATAGCTGAGTTTTCCCAATTAAAGCTAGCCCCGCCTCCGCCCCCAGCCCCATGCGCGGCCCCACTTGCTCCCTCTCCGCCGCTTCCGCCTGGGCCACCGGGAAACCTTAAAATTACTGTACTTCCGTTTTTAATATATGAAGGGTTTCCGTTTGCGCCGGGGTTTCCATTCGTTGATTGGCTAGCAGGTGCTCCGCCAGCGCCACCGCCACCTATCTCGACTACATAACAAGTCTCTACGCTGTGTACCCCTGATCCCTGTGATGAAATATTTATGTCTGCGCCACCAGGAGTAGAGGATATTTTGAAAGTATCAGTTGTAACTGTTTTTAAATAATAAACGGTAGCCGCGCTGATATTACCTGGCAATGTATCGGTAGAAGAAAATACAACGGATTGATTTTCTGATAATCCGTGACCAGTTATGGTTATCACCTCTGTTGATGTATTAACGTCAGCTGGCGCAAAAGATCTGTATTTTGAAGCGTCTAGCCTTACTGGATATGATCTTGGGTCTGCGCCACCTCCACCGCCTCCACCGCCTCCGTTAAATGTTGGTCCGCTATCGCTTCCGCCACCCGACGCACCGCCCCCGCCGCCTCCAGCCCCATGCACTAATATGTTTCTAGATATTCCTGACCTAACAATAAAATAGCCGCTAGATGTAAATTCCTGAACCTTATATTTTAATAGATTTAATATATGATTTTCTGTCATTTTATGTCCCTGTTATTTCTCTATTAAGCTGTAGGTAACAATTTTCTGGATCACCATCTGGAACATTTATTACATCAAGTCTAAGGAAGTCCCCTGCAATAAGCTCATCATAAGTAGAGTCTATTACCGCAGGCGTTCCGTCGTCAGTTGAGTTTGCTTCGTTTCCGGCAGAATATGGTATTGCTGGCCTTGTCTGAAATATAGAGGTCCACGCCCCCGCTCCTCGCTTAAACTTTAAATCTATATCAAGAGATCCATAGCTAGATCCATTTGTCTCAATAAATGTTTTTGCGGATAGCAATGTTAAAGGCTGCGTTACAACCATAAAAGCAACACCGTCTCGTGAGCGAAGGTTATTTAGAAGACCTCGAAGGTTAAATATAATGGCACTGTCATCGACTAACAAATTGTGCTTTGTTTCAAGAGAAACAAGCTCAGTGTTTATATCATTGAACCACGTTTGATCTATGACCTGTCCATTTGTACGTGTAGGTAATGGTAATGGCATCTAAACCTCTCTAAGCCTAAAAGTCATTTCTCTTTTCTCAGGATGAAAAGTTCTTCTGATAACTTTAAAATTCTTTGATGTATTCATGCTAAAGGCAAATATCATTTTTGGTAGCACAGCCTCTCCACATATTGCGATACCGCATATAGGAAGCTCAAAGCCCTCGGCCTCTACTACTTGAAGAGGGTAGTCGATGTTAACCCTATCTAATATTTGAATAGAGTATGTGTCGTAATCAAGATGAGTGACAAGGTCTAGTTCTTGTTTTGGAAATCCAAACTCATCTAAGAGAGACTCCATAACATTAAATTGCTTATTCGTATTGGTGAAAAGATCGGAAGATAAGTTCTTAGTCTTTCTTCCGTACTTTCTTATACTCTGGTTTCTTGCCGCCGTTTGCGTAGAGTCAGACCAAGAGAAAAAGTTAAATATTTTATTGTTTCCACTAGTTACATTCTTTATATCTTTTATATTCTCTACACCATTAGCAGACTGCGGACCATAAAATGTCTTTTGTATTGCTACGCCAGCCGTGCGCGGGACTATATAAACAGTTCTATTTTCTATATATAGAATAGAATTTGATAACAACAGTAAGTCATCAAGCACAGGCTTAATATTCTTGTCAAATATAGACTCGATAGAATCAAGGACTTGGTTTAGCCCAACACTTATGTTTGAGGCGCTTACGGTTAATAGGTTTGTTATTTTTGCTACATTTAGCAGCTTATACAATACTTCCTCTATATTATCGCCAAGAACTAGCTCTGAATAGTTTGTCTTCTCCTGTGAAAAAAGTATCTCAAATCCTATGACCTTAAATGTCGCGCTCGCCTGTCTAGCATCCTCAACTAAGGAATCATCGTTCAACAAGCCCTCAAATAGAACTACTTCGTCAGATATAAACTGATTAAACATAGAGTCTGCTATAACAGGAGTTAGCAGTTCGTTTGACCTATCGTAAGTTATCTTAACTAGAGAGTTGTTTCTTGTGTATCCAAATATAGTGTTGTGTGTTCCTACGTTTGCGTATTTACCCTCAGAGTTATTCAGTGAGATTGATAGCCCACTATTTCTATAGACACCAATGTCATAGCCCCCTGAGTCAGTATCAAAAGTTATGTCGCTTATTTTCTCAAGATCATCCGTTACTTCAATAAAGTCTGCTTGATATTGTCCCATGGAGTTAAAAGGCTTTATGTAGGCCCTAATGCGTGACATTAGTTTGAAACCTCTATGAGCTTTATTTTAACAACCTGGCCCGACGTATAGAATCCTTTATACCATTCTGGTTCTAGCTCATCTTGACACTTCATCAAAACGATATCTTCTTTCCTGTACCCGATTCTCCTAGATGAGAATTGTGAATCATCGCCTCCTGATAACCAAACATGAAAGCCAGAGTTCATAGCGTAAAGCGCCTCAATTATAGAAAGGTCAGAGTCATCCGATGTTACTTTTATCTGTAACTCGCACGAGAATGTCTCTATTTGTTCTTTTATATTTACGCGCCCGCTTATTAGCTTGGAGATTATTCTATTTCTTGAAACCTTAGGCGACTTAATTATAGGCCATCCGTTTAGTTGTCCTATGCTGTCGCAAGCAAGCATTTGAAATAAATATTTGTCAGAATCGGCAACCATTGTCCCGGTAATTATTAGCTTTATCTTTGTTGTAAAAACTTGAGTAAATTGATGAAATGTCGTTGCGTCAGAGTTATTTGAGACATTTATCGCAGTCGAGAAATCTACGTATGTAGATCCGTTGTAATACTGCAGCGTGTATGACTTAAAGTTGTGCTTTATTAAAAGTATTGAATCTATACTTACAAGATCAACAAAATTTACTTCTATATAGGTATTGTCTGCGTCTACAGACCCAGTAGTGGCCCATGCTGTTCGATTTGACCTATTGCGTATGAAGTTAACAAAGTCGTTTCCTTGGCTTGCAGTCAGCGTAACTACATCGTTTGATATATCTAATCTCGATTTATAAAAAAACCTTATTTGCTGACTCATGCCATCTGTGTCCTTAGAGATATGCCAAGTCTTTCACGCTCGTTTGCTTGAACGTCTATAAAGTCCATAAGATTATCTTTAAGCGTTAAGACAAGCTCTATGCTTTGAGGCGGTGTTTGTTGTTCTTGCCCCGTGCCCACTCCAGACCTTTGCGATGCTACGGCCCCTACAACCTCTTCAAAATTTCTAGCCGGAACAACAAGCTCTCCGTTAGAAAGCATAGCTGGTATAACATCTGCCGTTGGACCGCCTGGCCCTGTTATTAACCCGCCGTCTGCCGCAGCATTTACCTTCCCTATCTGTTCTGCTCCAAATGCGATTGCCGCTGCCGCTCCTGCTATACCTAATGCCGGTCCGATAATAGGTATGGTCGAAAATCCTGCATAAATATTCATTGCAGATGTCGCAGTTTGGAAAATTATTTGCGCCGTAGCGGCGGCCTTTCCGATACCCTTTAGCGCCGAGTTATTAGACTGTTGTAATGCTGCCAGCTCGCCAAAGGCTTGCGCTGATCCTTGCACAATTGTCGAGTGCATTATTTTATTAATTGTTGCGTAGGCTGTTCCAAACTTGACCTGTTCTTTTAAAAAAGTGTCATTTGCTTGGCGTTGTTGAGCGAGTTTTTCTTGTTGCACGGCGTACTCTGCAGCCTGTTGTTCTGTTCTAATAGCTCTAGCCTCTTCATATCTTGCAAGCTGGACTTCTCTGTCGCCCTCATAGTTTTCATCATCTAATGCTTTAAGCGACTCTAGTTCTTGCCTTTTTGCTTCTATCAAAAACTCCGATGCTTGCTGCCTCTCTAGCTGTTCAACCTCTCTTGCTAGCCTTCGTATCTCGGCCATTCTTTCTTCATGATCTTGCTGCAGAGATTCTCTCTTTGCTGCAGCATCAGCAAGAGCCTGATTTTGCGATTCCTCGGAAACCTCCGGGGCTTTTATTTCAACTGTTGCCTCATTAAATCCTCTTGCAAACGCTTCCTTTAATTGCCTTCCGCCTGCTTTTATGTTTTCTAAATTCGCAGTAAAGACGCCAGCAAGTAGGGTTCCAAGTCCACCCAAAAGACCGCTTATATTATTAACAAATGCCTGAAATACAGCCTGCATTCTAGGCCAAGCGGTATTCCAATTAAGCGCCAGCTCTGTTACAGCAAAGACTATAAGCCCAAGGCCAGTAGCGCCAACTAGAGCTCTTACTCCAACAGTCATGAGACTCATTGTTACGTTGGCAGCAGCCATTGCTGCGCGAAGCTTTAAGAAAGCAATTCCGCCTAATGTTACGGCGGTTGCAAGTCCAGTTACAACTGCACCAGCCGTCAATAACGCGGCAATAAAATCTACAAGTCCCTTGTTGTCTTTAATAAAAATAAGCATCTGATTTAATTTGTTTGCAACAAATGTTAGTGCTGGCGCAAATCTTGCCCCAATCTCCTCTTGAAGATCGCCAAAGGTCTCTTTGAGCTTTACTATGGCACCAAGACCCGCGCCGGCGGCGGCGGCCTGTCCAGAATATCTAGCATTTAACTGTACAATTACTTGATCTAGCTTTTCTGCCTTTGTCGCGCTAGCATCGACTTCTATTCCATAGCGAGTTAATGCATTTGTACTTGTTCCTATGCTCTTTCCGACTAGCTGCGCAGCGGTTGACAAGTCAACGCCTTGAGCCTTCGCAAAGTCTGCTATAGCAAGCGTTAACTCTTGAGTTACTTCCTTCTGTCCAATGTATCCTTGAATTGCGGTTTGCGCGTTTAAAATTGCTTCATCTGATATGCCGGTCAAATTTTGAATTGCCGTAGCCTGGTCTTTATATTTATCCACAAGATCCCTAGAGAATATTCCTTGATTCTGGAGAGCTGCGGAAAGCCTGTTCGTAGCCTCTTCTGATTGCCTATATGCAGCAACAGAAAAGCCGATCTCTGCTGTCAATGCTGCAAATGCAATTGCGGACTTTTGCGCAACACTAGAAAGAGAGTCGCTGAGTCCTGCGGTTTCTTTTGATGCCTTATCTAAAGCGTCTTCATAGTTCTTTATGTCGCCGCTAATTTTTATTACTAACTCTGCCATTATGACCCTTGTTGATTCGCTTGTTGTTTCATCTCGGCCATTCTCTGCTCTAGATGCTTCCCTATAATATCGTCTTGTTCTTTTGAGAATTCTGCAATATTTTTCGGCTCACCATCTAGTTGTATTTGTGGATAATATTTTGCCCCATGTAGCGACGCCTCAAATCCGCGCTGTATTTCTATAAGATTTGCTTCATGCCTTCTGCGCTTTGAGATATTAGATATCATGAAAGAGACTTCTCTTGATGTAAGCCCATATATGTGATCTATGGTCCACCCATACTCACGGGCCAATGCGTCTATTACTTGCGACCAGTCTGTTTCTTTTTTTTTATGCCGTCAGAATCAAGCATCATTTCTTTCTGCTCATCTGGCGTGAGTATTTTCTCAAGCATAGGCCTGCTTATGCCTACGTTTTTAAGAATACCCTTGAACAGCTCAAGTTTCTCCGATGGCCCGCTTATCTTGGCCCGAAATAAGCGCCATCCGCCGATCTTAATCTTTGTCTCTTCTCCCGTTTCGTCATTAAACAAAATAACGTCAACCGGAGCGAACTTTCTCTTGTCCTCTATGCTTAGTTGATGAAACGCTATGCGACATATCTGCTCATCTGTCATTTTATCTGTAAAGATTTGCTGATCTTTAAACTCGGTCCTAAGCCATGACTCATCATCAAGAGTAAGTTTCCTTAGTGTAAAACTTTCACCGCCGACAACAACTTCGCAATCCTGTGGCCTTATGTCTTCTAGTCCTATTTCCATTTGCATAACGTATATTGTCATAGCGGCAAAAGGCAAGACCAATAGGCCGGTTGACATCACGCGTACTGACGCGTATACACGATTATATGAAAAATAAAACGCATAGAATCTCAATAAGATGCACAGAAAAAGAAAAGAACCTAATTAAGCGGCTGGCGGACGACTATGCAATGGGGGACATGACGGCGTGGATAATATACCAGTCAATTAACGGGGCCAGAAGGTTTTTGAAAGGGTATGACAAGAGAAAAAAGTATTAGACATCGGAGGACGGATGAACCACATTGGTAACCTAGAAATCACAAAAAAAAATCAGGATAAGTATAAAAACTTAACGGAAGTTACTGGAGACTTGTCTGTCTACAGCGATGCAAAGCTCGATGCTCCGAATCTACAAACAGTCGGT
Source organism: uncultured Gammaproteobacteria bacterium (assembly GCA_964636855.1). Taxonomy (GTDB): domain Bacteria; phylum Patescibacteriota; class Patescibacteriia; order UBA1558; family S5-K13; genus S5-K13. The sequence continues at coordinate 37,830 of CAZWVD010000002.1, forward strand.
GGAGACTTGTCTGTCTACGGCAGTGCAAAGCTCGATGCTCTACAAACAGTCGGTGGAGACTTGTCTGTCTACAGCGATGCAAAGCTCGATGCT
>CAZWVD010000003.1:0-714 GCA_964636855.1 uncultured Gammaproteobacteria bacterium
TATGGAGATGCTTGGGTTTATGGAGATGCTTGGGTTTATGGAGATGCTCGGGTTTATGGAGATGCTCGGGTTTATGGAGATGCTCAGGTTTATGGAGATGCTTGGGTTTATGGAGATGCTTGGGTTTATGGAGATGCTCGGGTTTCTGGAAACGCTCGGGTTTATGGAGATGCTTGGGTTTATGGAGATGCTTGGGTTTATAACAAACGACTTATAGGGGGTTATTTCTATCATTATAAAAGTAAAGATGAAATAATAGAAAAAGTTGAACAAGGCGAAGGTTACGAACTTTTGTGTAGTAATCCTGAACTTGATGAAGAAAAAGAAGAAGTAAGTTTATCTGGTAAAGAGGTTAAAGTTACTTTGGATGGCGTTGAATACACCGCTACAATTAAGTAGTTTTATAGATTGAGTAATTTAGCTGGTTACTCAATCAAAGATTACAGTAGGACTGATTAGAAAGGAGGATAAATATAAATGAAAACAATTGAACCTACAGACGAACAGTTTGAACAAGTACAAGAAGTATTAAAAAATTCTGTACAAAGTAACGATAGACCTAAAGAACATGTGGGTTTTGTCATATATGACAAAAATGGAGAGATACTTTTTGAGTCTACTAAAGAAACAATTAAAGAAGCCGTAGAGGAAGCCGTAGAAAAAGAAGTATCGCTTAAGTTTGCTAACCTTGAGTCTGCTAACCTTAAGTTTGCT
>CAZWVD010000003.1:814-37595 GCA_964636855.1 uncultured Gammaproteobacteria bacterium
AACCTTGAGTCTGCTAACCTTGAGTCTGCTAACCTTGAGTCTGCCAACCTTGAGTTTGCTAACCTTGAGTCTGCCAACCTTGAGTCTGCTAACCTTGAGTCTGCTAACCTTGAGTCTGCTAACCTTGAGTCTGCCAACCTTGAGTCTGCCAACCTTGAGTCTGCTAACCTTGAGTTTGCTAACCTTAAGTCTGCCAACCTTGAGTTTGCTAACCTTAAGTCTGCTAAAACGGCTTATGCCAAAGTAGATTTCTCGCCAAGCGAAAAAGAACAAGCAAAACAGTTTATAGAAGGATTGGATAGATGATTTTACATTACCCTCTCACGGAGGGTAATAATAAGATTACAGTAGGACTAATTAGAACATTAAAATTAAGGGTTTAGAGTTGGAATGCAAGAATCCGATAAAGCACGCTAGAGTAAGCGTAATAGCAGATGCGGTAAAAGGGGCTAAGTACTCTACATAGCATTGTCCTAACATTCCAACCCTAAGTCCTTAATTAAAACAGAAGGGGATAAAATGAATATAAATAAACAAATAGAAAAGATAAAACAAAAAGCCGATAAGTATATTAGAAAAAATCATTCTGGATATTTTGGTAACAATAGGTATTTAATGAGTAAGTCTGATTATATCTATTTTGTTGAAGGTGCTTGTAACGAAATCAAGCAGTCTATTTTAAAGGCTATTGAAGAAGTAAGACCTGATAATCAAGACAATCAGCATTATAACGAGGCATTAGATGATTATGATAATAGAATTTTTAACCTATTATCTGAAGCAAAGAAATGAAAAAATATATTGTTATTGGAGGATATGTAAATAGCAGAACAGACGGACAACGTCATTATGTAAACGCTATGGAGTTATGTAGATTGTATAAGGTTCATCCATCTGAATGTTTATTGGTTGAAGAAAGAAACCCCAGAGATTTAATAACCATGCAGGGAATGATTAAAAACTTGGAGCAACAAGGAAAAGATGTATTTGAGTATTCAGTCTATGGCAACAAGACACAGAAAATCGGTAATTTTACGCAAGGGAGGTTATTTTAGTATGGAAAAAAAACATTGTCCTTATTGTTTTGAAGAAGTAAAAAATTGCGTATGTGAGTGGGTAAGATGCGATGTTTGTGGAGAAAGAATACCGACAAGTCATGCAAGTGAATATCGTGGTCGTATATGGTGTGAAGATAAACACGACTTTGATGAACAAGTAACTAAACGAGATAACGAAAGAAAAGAGGTTATGGAGATTACAAACGCTTCAATAAACAGTCAAAGAAAAGGTGAGTTTGTAAACAACAGAAGTGCATACCATATTGGAAATGTTGCATCAGATGGATTGCCAATAGTTAAAGTAAAAGAACCATTAGCGTTAAAAAATTACGAAAGGAGAGGCAATTCCTCCCAGCACTAAAGTGCAGGGTATCCTTGCCTGATTTTTATGAAAACATTAGAAGAAAAGAAATCAAGCGGAGAATGGCTAGAAGATGAAGAATTTGAAGGACTATGTATTTTAGACCCTGATGGTTGGGATAGAAAAAACTTTGACAAAAGCTGGAACGAGAAGATTACTAAACGCAACTTTATTGCTCGGATTATGAAATCAACAATTAAGGAAGGACAAATGGCATGAACAAAACATTAGAAGAAATTAAAAAAGAATATAAACAAAAGTTATATGAACTTGTACCTAAGAAGTTTGGTGTTTTAGAAGAAGAATTGTGGCAATTTATAGAATCCACCATCTCACAAACTAAGCAGGAGTTAATAGAAGAAATAGAAAAACGAGTTGAAAAACTAGAGCCTGATTGTGGAGATACATGGGATGAGTGGCAAGAAGGATTTGCTGATGCGAGAGGTCAGTTGTATAAACTTTTAGAAAAACTATCTAACAAATGAATTGGAAAAAAATACATTGTTCAGGTTGTGTAAATCCTGATAAATTCGGAGGTACACATTGTTATGGAAACATTGAACATGGTCTAGAACCAAAAAGAGAACAGGTTAGTAAAATTAAACTAAACGGTATTAGCTGGTTATTTAAAAAGAAAAAGATAAAAACAACCAAGAAGTGTTTAGATTGTGACAATCAAGCTAAGAGTAATGTAGCTAAGTATTGTCTAGAATGTAGTCATAAACGAGCAGTAGCAAATAATAGTAAACAAAGTTTAAGAAGGTATCACAAAAATAAAAATGAACTATAAATTTGAAATATCAGGAAACGAGGGTTGCCCTTGCATGGATATATCTTGGAAAGAGTTTAAGTTTCATTCTCATTGTTGGAAAACAGGATTGTGTTGTGAATACTCAGGAGTACACATTGAAAGCTATCCCAAAGGACAATTTAACAAAGCAAAGGAAATTGCTAAAATACTAGCTAATCAAATATCCAGAGATTGGACAACAGAAGTAAAAGTAAACACAAAACCATATGGAAAACATGCGTAAAACAAAATTACTACCAAGAAAGAGAAGGATGAAAATAATTACAAGGATGGAGTGGCTGAGTAGGTCTAAAAAAGCAATTAAGTGTGACTGTGGGACTATTAGCGTTGGTAAGGATGGATTTTGTAAATGTGGTTCTAATTTGGTTGCAGTGGATTACATGTTATAGGTAACTGATTTTTACCTATTGACAAAAAATATATTTTATATAATAATATAGATATTGAACAATATGAAAGACGAAACACAAATTACAACAAATCAGAGTTTTAATATAGAAGCTTTGATCTCCCAAGCAATAAGCAAAAAGGCTTCAGTTTCTGCATTAAAAGAGATGCTAGCAATGAGAAAAGAGTTGAAGGCTGAATGGGCAAAAGAAGAATTCAACAAAGCAATGGCAGGTTTTCAATCAGAATGCCCAATCATTGCAAAAACAAAAGGTGTCAAAACAAAATCAGGACAAGTTGCTTACAAGTATGCACCAATTGAAGTACTTGATTCTGATACTAAGTCATTGAGAGAAAAATATGGCTTTAGTTATAAAACAGATCAGATTACTTTTACTGAGAATAACGATAGACAGGTCAAAGCAGTTGTCACAGTTACACACAAAGCAGGTCACAGTGAAAAAACTGAAATGACTGTACCTCTTGGAAACAAAACTGACATAATGTCAAACTCTCAAGTAACAGCAGCTGCTTATACTTTTGCCAAAAGATACGCATTCAAAAATGCTTTTGGAATAGTTGAGGCTGACGAAGATGACGAGGCATTACTTAAAAGAGGAGACAGTGATCAGAAAGATCAAAAGAGTTTACCTGAAGAAGATGTGAAAAAAATTGACGATGCAAAGACTGAACAAGATCTAATTAATGTTTGCAAAGAAATTAAGTCATTAAGAGGTAGAGAATTTGAGCCAGACTTAATAAGTTTATATACAAAAAGAAAGGATGAGATACAAAATGATAATTCATAACTTTGAACAAGGCACACCTGAATGGTTTGCAGTTAGACTTGGCAAACTAACAGCTTCAAATGCTCAAGCAATTGCTTCAAATGGTGCAGGACTAGATACGCTTGTATTTGAAAAAGTTGCAGAGCTTATGACAGGCAAGATGAAAGAGTCATATACAAACGTAGACATTGAAAGAGGTAATGAACTTGAGAAAATGGCACGCAACTCATATGAGCTTGAAACAGGAATTATTGTTACACAAGTTGGATTTGTTGAGCAAGATGAATTCGTTGGTTGTTCTCCTGACGGATTAATTGCAGAGGATGGACTTCAAGAAATTAAGTGTAAGAATGACGCAAACTTTGCAAGGTTTTTGTATGATAAAAAGATTGATACAGAACATATGTGGCAAATGCAAATGCAGTTATCTATTACTGGTAGAAAATATGTTGACTATTCACTTTTCAATCCTAACTTTCCAAAACCATTGATCATCACAAAAGTGTTAAGAGACGAAGTCGCAATTGCTAAAATAAACGCAGGAATATTGACAGGTGTGGCAAAGATTAAATCAATTTTAGAAAAAATAAAATGACAGATAAAATAACAGAAATTGTACAATCTAGCGGATTACAGCCTGATAAAACACAAGCTTTAATGAAGTCTTTTACTGGATACTTTCAAGAGGCCAAAGGTATTGCTGAAGAAGCAAAACAAATTGTGGTAACTGATGAGACACAAACTGATTTGATGGTTAAGGCTAGAGAGGCTAGATTAAAACTAAAGAATATTCGTGTAATGGCCGATAAAACTAGAGAGGAATTAAAAGCACAGTCGTTGAGAGAAGGTAATGCAATTCAAGGTATTTTTAACGTTATAAAGGCATTAGTAGTACCAGTTGAGGAGTATCTAGAAAAACAAGAGAAGTTTGCCGAAATGAAAGAAAAGGCAAGACTTGAAGCAGTTTATTCAGAACGTATTGAAAAACTTTCAAAATACGTTGGTGACGTGTCTCTTTATAATATAAAGGAAATGACAGATGAAGTATTTGACAATTTACTAGAGGGTTGCAAATCAGCTTTTGAGGCAAGAGTTCAAGCTGAAAAAGAAGCAGAAGAACAGAAAGTCGAACAGGAAAAAAGAGAAAGAGTATATCGTGATAGGATGTATATGCTTAATAGATTTTACAACTTTATTGATATAAACAAACTCACAATAGAGTCATCTGAAGATGAGTATCGAGCAATGGTTAAAGAGGGTCAGAGTGCAAAAGAAAAGTATGACCAAGAGCAGGAAAAAATACAAAAAGATAACGAAGCTTTGCAAAAAAAGCTGGATCAAGAACGAAAGAGAAAAGAAGAAATTGAGTCTGAGTTAAAAGCTGAGAAGGAGGCACAAGAGAAAAAAGAAAAAGAAGCTAGAGACGCAGAGGAAGCACAAAAGAAAGCTGATGAGGAAGCACAAAAGAAAGCAATATTGGCACCTGATAAAGACAAACTCCGTGAACTTTGGAGAGTAATTGATAGCCTTCAATATCCTAGTGTCAAAAGTCGTGAAGCTGCAAACATAGTAAACGAAACAGCAAATCTTATTACTAAAGCTAAAGACTATTTAATAGAAAAAGCAAAAACATTATGAAGGCAAATGTAAAGTCAAAAGTGACAATAGAAAAAGTATGTAAATCTTGTGCCACTAAATTTATAATATACAGAAGTACCTTAAAGAATAGACCATATAAATATTGTTCAAAAAAATGTTATGACAAGAATAGAGTTGTTTTGACTGGGAAAGATAGCCCACATTGGAAAGGTAAATTAGTCGGTTATGGTGGATTACATCACTGGATTAAAAAGGTATCAGGGAAAGCAGTTATGTGTGAAAATTGTAATTCAGTAAAAAATGTTGAGTGGGCGAATATTAGCAGAAAGTATAAAAGAGTGATTTCTGACTGGAAACAATTATGTCGTAGTTGCCACCATGTTTTTGATGATATTACATCAAAAAGAAACAGAGCAACAAATGGGAGGTTTATTTAAATGAAGTCTTTAAAACTACAAGCAATAATTAGTTCTATTAGAGCAAAAGTTGATAGATCAATAGGTTTATCAATTAGTACTCCTGAGTTAAGTCCTGAAGAAGTGGCTTTGTTTTTTCAACTGCAAGGAGTAAATCTAGACTTGACTATTACGCCACTTGATGAGAAAACGACTGAGTTACAGGAAATAGATAAAGAGGCAAAACAAAAGACACCTAGTCAAAGGCTGAGATCTGTATTATTCTTAATATGGAAAAAGGAAGGCGAGCAAGGATTTTTTGATGACTTTTATAAAATAAGAATGGAAAAAATAATTGATGCAATGAAAGCAAAACTTGAATGAATACTTTTTTAAAAATACTAGGGTTTTTATGTTTACTGTCATATGAGGTTAGAGGTGTAACCTTGGGAGTTGGACTTATTGTTATTGCTTATTTGAGAGACATTATTGAGAACCAAAAAAAGTAGTTGTCTTTTTATTCTGGATAATATATTATAAATAAAGTATGGATGAAATTAAATCTTTGAGTAGACATAAAATAGGTAGGTACGGTGAAAATATAGTTTTTAACGCACTTAAGGGTTCTTTGTGGGCCAATGGTGACTTTGATGCTACAAAGCAACACGACTTGACTTGGGAGGGCTTTAAAATCGATGTCAATGCCTCGTCAATACGAAAAAATACTGGATTTGTATTTTCTAATTCAAGTGGATATAGAAAAGACGTAGTTAATATATTTGTTGGATTAGATGATAAAAAGAATTTCTTTTGGGTTAGAAAAGGATTGAGTAAAAAGGGATTTTATGGGAAGATAAGAGATGCTATAGGGGTAGAGGATCTGCCATCAGCTGTTAGGAAATAATATGAATAAACTATTTGTTGCAAATTTGCCTTGGTCATATACAGATGAAAATTTAAGAGATTTGTTTGGTGTATACGGTCAGATACTTTCTTGCAAGATAATCAAGGACAGGGAAACAGGAAAGTCTAAGGGTTTTGGATTTGTAGAATTTGCAGAAAATAAAGATATGGAAAATGCTTTACAGGGTGCAAATGGAACAATGGCAGAAAGTAGGCCAATAATTGTAAAGGTTGCATTACCATATGACGCTAGTAAAACAAGGTCCTAAAACTAAAGAGTGGAAAAATGTGAGAGTGCAACTCAAAAAAGAGTTTGAAAGAATGGGAGTAACGAGTTGTGAGGCTAAATTAAATGGTTGTTTTTATAATAACTACTTAGGGTTTGCACACTCAGAAAAACGAAGGAATGTAACAGACTTAAAAGAAGTAGCATTACTTTGTAACAACTGTCATCACAAGGTAGAATACTTTTGTGAAAAGTATACAGGTCTTACGATGAATAAATATATAAATAGATTGATTAAAATTAGAAATGAACAATTTAATAGATTTTGAAAAAAAACTAGGAAAACCTCTAACTCAGACTGCCAAAAAAGTACTTCAATCATTCATAGAGTTTAGTAACAATCGCAGTAAAGTTTTGGACACTCCTAAAAAAATAGCATTCATTCACGAAGATGTAGGACATTTAACAGGTGGTAGATATTACTCTTGGTTTATAGCTTCTGCATTGTCAGAGATTGGTCACAATGTAACTATTTATACTAATAGACAACCAGTATTTTTATCTGAATTTGCAGGATACAAAAGACCCCATGTGGTAATAGCAGCAATGAATGCAAGGAGACTATCTAGACTTGATATAAAAGCTGATGTTTATATGGGTAGTCCTATTCAAGGTGCAATAGCAGCTGCAAAATTAGGCAAGAAGTATGACAAACCAGCATTTGCTTTAATATTTGATCCGTTTCCTGCTATGCAAAAGTTTTTAGGTAGAAGAATGTATATTGGTTGGGATGAGTTGTTACCAGCACTTAGAGAGACCGACACAAATATAATATCGCTTTGTGACTCCATGTCAGAATTTATATATCCTTGGTTGGGCAAGAATAAATCGAATGTTCATTCAGTATTTCCTTGTATTAATAGTAAGGTTTTTGACAAGACTAAATTAAGTGACAAAAAAGAAGACTACGTTGTATTTGTATCTAGGATGGTGAGGCACAAAAGGTTTGAAGATGTTGTATCAGCAGTGTCTAAAACAAAAATGAGGTTAAAAGTTATATCAAGTGTTAGTGGATTAAATGCTCATGCTATTGTGGAAAGTTTTAAGATGAAAGATAGGGTGGATTTTCACTGGAAGTGTAGCGATGAAAAGAAGTTTGAAATAATATCTAAGTCAAGAGGTGTGATAAATGGATCTGTATTTGAAGGATTTGGTATGTTTGTTGCAGAGGCTATAGCTTGCGGAGTTCCATTTATTGGATATGACTACCCTACATTTAGGGAAATCAGAGATTATGCCGAGGTTGATAATGTATACCTTGCCAGATATAAAAACGAATTTGACTTAACCAGAAAACTACAAAAAGCGTTAAAAGAAAAAAAATACTACAAAGCAAATAAAAAGTTTCACTTTGAGGCAATGATTGAAAGGTTAAAACAAATATAATATATGTTATAATAGACCGTAATATGATAACCAATAAATGTTTAAATTGTGGATTGATTTACCAAAAAAAGTATAGAACTAAATATTGTTCGCAAAAGTGTTTTGGCTTAGCAAATGGGAAAAATCTTTTAGGAGATAAAAATCCTGCTAAAAGGGAAGAAGTTAGAGCAAAGATTACTAAAAGTTTAACAGGAAAGAAATTGACTCCCGAACATAGGAAAAACTTATCTAAATCTCATATAGGTTTGCCAGGTTTTTGGAAAGGAAAAAAAAGACCACAAGAAACTATTGATAAAATATCTATGAAGAAAAAGGGTTTAAAAATATGGGGAGGCAAAAGAGAAAATATGAATTGGATGAAGGAAGAAAGACATCCCTTTTGGAAAGGTGATGGTGTTGGTTATTCAGCTTTACATGATTGGGTAAAAAGAAAATTAGGGAAACCTGAAAAATGTGAGTTTTGCGGTCGAGAATATTTAACAGGGCACAAAATAGTTTGGGCAAATAAATCTGGAAAGTATTTAAGAGATATTGACGATTGGATTAGATTATGTAGTAAATGCCATAATACTTACGATGATATTTATACAAAAGTTTGGAAAACAAGGAGGTCTAAAAATGTCTAATTTATGGAATGGCAAATGCGGAGTGGCCCTCATATCATTTGACAGACCTCACTATTTTTCACAGACCATAAAGTCTATTGAGGAACAAAGTCACTTAGAAAATACTGATTTTCATTTATTTCAAGATGGTCAAGTTAATAAGTTTTCTGGAAATATAGTCACAGACAAAAGGTTAATCGACAAGAATATATCTATATTTGAAAAGTCAAAGTTACCTAATAAAACATTACATATAGAGCCTAAAAACATAGGTAACGCCCTTAATCAGTTTAATGCTGTTGAATATCTAAGTTCAAACTACGAGTATTTTATGATTATAGAGGACGATGTAATACTTAGTCCGGACTATTTTAGGTTAGTGAGGCTAGTTATTGACCAGTATTTAAGTAAAACTAAAATATTTAGTTTTGGGTTTTCATTTCAGAGGTTTTGTAAACTAAAAGAGATTGATAAATATTTGGACAAAATGATTTTAAAAAATGTTCATTGGTGGGCTGAGTGTTGGAGTTCTAAAAATTGGACCAAGGTACGACCCTATTTTTTACAATATTTAGAGTTTGTTAAAAATGTTGAATACACAAAACGACCAAGTGAAAAAATAAAAAAGTTTTTTTCAGACAATAAGTTTTATATACCTCAGACATCTCAAGATGCTGGAAAAGATTTTGCGTTATTTAAAGCAAAGATGAAAAGAATGACAAGTGTGGTTAATCGAGGTTTTTACATAGGTGAACATGGATTACATTTTAGGAAAAGTACATATGAAAGATATGGATTTAAAGATATGAAGCCATTTGTATTTGACAGTGATAAAATTATAGAGAGGTTTAAATTAATATGATAAATGTAATAATCAATCACTATTGGGCCAAGCGTAGTGTAAATATAAAAAAAATATTAGAGTCACTAAGAAAAGGGTCAGTTAGACCAGATAAAATAATACTTTTTATTAATAATCCTTTAATAGAAGTCAAAGGACAGGCTGAGGACATAATTACAATTAGGTCATCATATAACTTTGGATACAGGGCTGCATACATAGCATCATTACTTAATAAGCAACAGTTTTACATGATCATGGATGATGATGTTATGGTTGAAAAAGACACACTTAAAAATTTTATGAAATATGCAGGTAAAAATAGTGTTCTAGGACTTTGGGGTAAGTATATTGGCAAAGGTGACAAGCCTTATAAAGAACACTTAGAGGCCGTCAAATCAACTGAGATTGACGATATTAGAAAAGTTGACGTATTGATAGGTAAAGGATTAATGTTTTTTGATAGTAATTGCTTAGAAAATATGATTAGTTTAGAAAACAGAATACTTAATAAATCTGCTGATAACTATTTAAACTATGACGAAACAAGAGAACAGGATATATTGATGAGTATGTCTAACTTTTCATACGTTATTCCGAGTGGGAAAGACGAAGGTATTAAAGACTTGGGAGAGCATGGTGTGGGATATAATAGAGAAAAAGGTCATTACGAAAAACGGGATAATCTGGTAAAATTAATTAAGTCATTATGAAGAAAATACTTGTCACAGGGTCAATGGGTTTTATACCTAGTCATGTAATAGCAGAGCTTCACAATCGTGGCTACGAAGTAATAGGTCTTGAGAGGCACTTCGGAAGTGTAACTAAAAAAGAAATTTATCATCCAGATCAAGTATATTTAGCAGATTTAAGAGACAAAGAAGCTGTTGAAAAAGCTGTGTCAATGTCAGACGGTGTTATTAATTTAGCGGGCATACTAGGCACTCAAGAGACTGTTCAAAACCCATATCCGTCAGTTGAGGTTAATGTGATTGGAGCATTAAATGTATTTGAGGCTGCTAGAATTTGGAAAGTCCCAGTTGTTCAAATTGCAGTTGGTAATTATTTTGAAAAGAACTCATACTCACTAACTAAAACTTGTACTGAAGGGTTTGCTCAGATGTATGCTAGGAACAACGGACTTAGAATAAATGTAGTAAGGGCATTAAATGCTTTTGGTGAAAGACAAAAGGTTTATCCTGTTAGAAAAATAATACCTTCGTTTATAACAAGAGCATTAAGTGGTCAAGATATACAGATCTATGGTGACGGTCAACAGATGATGGATATGGTGGCAGTTAACGACGTAGCTACAGTATTAGTCAACGTATTAGAGGACTTATTTAAACCAGATACAGAGACAGGTAAAGTATTTGAGGTTGGTACTGGAGTTGGATATACAGTTAAATACATAGCAGAACAAGTTATTAAGTACTGTGGTACTGACACAAAAATAGAACATTTACCAATGAGGCCAGGAGAAACACCAGGAGCAAAAGTTGTGGCTTCTAATCCATATCCAATTAAATACACAGATTTTAATGAAAAGTTAAAACAAACAGTTCAATGGTACAAGGATAACAAGTCAATATGGCAAAAGTAAATTTCACTAAAGATTATTCTACTGGCAATATAGAAAACTGGAAAAAATGGCTTTCTAAGTTTAAGGGTAAGTCTAAGATAAAAATGTTAGAGGTTGGGTGTTTTGAAGGTAGATCAACACTTTGGTTTTTACAAAACATACTAACAGCTGACGACTCTTTTATGGTTTGTGTTGACAATTTCAAAGGTGAACCAAGTCATGGTGTTAGCTTGGATGAGACTATCAAAAACAACTTCAAAGAAAATGTTAAGGAGTACATGAACAAGCGTTTATCTCTAGTGGAGTCAGACTCTTTTTCTGGACTTGTTGCATTGATGGTGACTAATATGAATTTTGATATTGTATATGTAGATGCTTCTCACATAGCAAAGAATACTCTTGAAGATGCAATACTGTCATGGAAGTTATTAAAGTCTGGTGGGTCTATGATATTTGATGACTACTCTTGGAAGCCTCCGGTTAAAGAGTTAAAGGACGACGATACACAATCACCTAAGTTAGCAATTGACTCATTCTTAAAAGTTTACAAAGGTGAATATAATTTAATTTCTAAAGGTAGACAAGTTTATATAGAAAAATGTTAATAATACTTTTAAGTTTAATTTGCTGGAATTTGACATATATAGTGACTGAATTGGCTGGACCTTGTAAGGCATTTAAGAAGTTAAGGGAAAGGACAGTTCAAAATACTTGTTTACCATTTAATTGTTTTTATTGTCTTAATGTTTATATTTCACTTGCATTATCTTTTTTTACTGATAATTGGATACTTTACTGGTTTGTAATAGGGACTATATCTATTTTTATATATCTAATACACGAAGTGTTATACAAATTTAAAGACTAGTATGTGTAACTGTAGAAAAAAAGTAGTGTGTAAAGTATGTGGGACTAGATATTTTGAGGGTAAGGAGTGTCCTAAATGTAGTAAGTAATTACCGCAAGTATACGGTTATTACAACGCACTATCCCCTACCCCAAGGTGGGTCTCTATGTGTAGGCACAGTAGGGGGGACAAAACAGAGTAGGGGAGTGACAAATATATGAATATAATCGATAAATTACAACCAAATCCAAAAAATCCTCGTATTATAAGCGATGAAGATTTTGCTAGGTTAAAGGCAAAAATAAAAGAATTTCCTGAAATGTTAGAAAAAAGACCAATTGTATACGATGAAAAGTTTATTGTTCTTGCTGGCAATCAAAGACTTAGAGTGCTAAAAGAGTTGGTCAAAGAAGGATTTATATTAAAAGATACATATTTTTCTGATGCTAGTGGTTGGACAGAAGATAAAAAAAGACAGTTTGTAATAACTGATAATATTAGTGACGGATCTTGGGATTATGAATTACTTGCCAATGAATGGGATGACTTACCTCATAGGGAAAGATTAATCTTTTTATGTAGTAGAGAAGACTTTGAAGAAAAGAGACCTCAAACAACAAATGAAAGTGTGAGGTTTAGAGATATAAGGGATAATAGTGGAAGTTATAAGTTTATAAACTATGAAGGAAGACACAAAGAAAAAATTGAACAAAAAAGAAAGTTTAATTACGAGTTGATTGGCGGTTATGATAGAGTTGGCACTCTTACTACTCAGTATGGTTGTGGTGAAAAGGCTGTATATGAAGACGGTAAGTTCAGATACTTAACTCCACTAGAGTGCGAGAGGCTTCAAGGATTTGATGATGGGTACACAGAAGGTGTCAGTGATAATGCGAGATATTGGGCTTTAGGAAATGCTGTTAATGTTAACATGAGTAAATATTTGTTCAAAGATTATTTAAAAGGAGTTTGGTGGTAAAATATAGATATGATAAAAACTACAGACCAAGTTGAAACCAAGTTAGATCAAGTTAAAAGACCTCCAAATCCTGAAGGAAAAGGCGGGTTCCAGGATAGACCTCAAGATAGAAATCCAGGAGGTTGGAAAAAAGTACAAACATTTAGATATTGGTTTGACTTATTTAAGGAGATGACAGTCGATGAATTAAAACAGTGGGCTATAGATAATCCTCATAGTGTTAGAACAGTTGCGGCAGATTTGGCATTAGCTAGAATATTAAACGCACAAAAGAATTTAAAAGAATTCAGAGAAGTGGCAAACAGAAGTGAGGGAATGCCAAAGTTAACTATTGAACATCAAGGAAAGGTCATCACAAAAGTTAAAGTTGAAATAGTTGAAAATGGAAAATCAGACTGAGTTACAAATTAGAGCGACTAATGTTTATAAAAGAAACTACCAATCCCAAAAGAGAATTATTGTCAATCAGGGAGGAACAGGTTCAAGCAAAACGTATTCATTAGCTCAGTTATTTTTAACTACTGCATTAGAAACAACAGGTGAGATATTTTCTGTTGTAAGAAAAAATATGCCTTCACTTAGGGCCACAGCAATGAGAGACTTCTTTAATATACTTAATGAGCAAGGTATGTATGACGAGTCAAACCACGAGAAAACTAACAATATATATCATTTGAATGGCAATGAGATTGAGTTCTTTGGACTTGACGAACCTCAGAAGGTCAGATCAAGGCGTAGGCAGTATCTATGGATCAACGAAGGTAACGAGTTAAGCTTTGAGTCTTTTAGGCAGTTGAATATGAGAACTGACAAAAAAGTTTATTTAGACTTTAATCCATCAGATGAATTTCACTGGATATATGACGAGGTATTAACTAGAAATGATGTAGAGTTGATTATATCCACCTATAAAGATAATCCATTTCTGCCAGAGTCTATTGTTAGTGAAATTGAAAGGTTTAAGGAAATAGACGAAAACTATTGGAATATATACGGGCTAGGTCAAGTTGGTGTTTCTTCTGTTAGGGTATATACAACATATCATTTAATAGATGACTTACCATCAGGGGGGGAGGAAATAATGGGTTTAGACTTTGGATACAATCATCCTACTGCCCTATCAAAAATTGTTTTGAAAGATGATGATATATATACAAAAGAAGTTATACATCAAACGCACATGACAAATGATGACTTAATTAAAAAAATGGAAGATATGAATATATCTAAAAAAATAATTATATATGCAGACGCAGAAGATCCAGCTAGAATTGAAGCAATTAAAAGAGCAGGATTTAATGTAAAGCCAGCATTGAAAGACCCTAAGAGTGTCAAAAATGGTATAGACTTTATAAAAGCTAGGAAGTTTCACATAACCAAAGACTCTAGCAATGGTATCAAAGAAGTACAAACTTATTCTTGGAAAACCAAGGGAGAGCAGGTATTAGATGAACCAGTAAAGCTGAGAGATGACTTTTTAGACTCAATTCGCTATGCGGTGTATACTTACTATGGAGGACCAAAGAAAAAACCCAGTGTTTCAATTGGGGGTATGATATATTAGAATAAAATATGTTTGATAAATTTAGAAAGTCGATAGCCAAAGCATTATCGTTGGGAATAAACTCAATGTCACTTCCCAATGCGTTTTTGAAGTACGGTTCAAGAGGTAAGATGTCTCCGGAGTGGTCAGAGGTTTTAATGAATGACAAAGATCACTACACTGGATATGGATATGCAGCAATTAAAATAAGAGCAAACATGGTTGCCAAGATTGCACTTGAGAACGTAAGAACGGAGTCAAATAAAAAAGACTTCACACACCCATATCTGACAACAATAGATCAGTCAAAAACATTTAGTAACTATGAATTTTGGAACACAATATCAACTTACTTAGATCTTGAAGGTGTTTACTATTTAATGGCTATAAGGGCAGTTGCAGATGACAGAGTTGGAAATATTAAAGAGTTTAAGTTACTCAATCCATATAATGTGCGACGCATAATGTCATCTGACAAGATTGAGGTTGCAGGATATGTTGAAACAAGAAACGGTTTTGTTCGTGAGATACCAAAAGAGATGATTATCGAAATGAGGGAATTAAACCCATTCAGTGACGATAACCCATTTGCTATGACAGATGCAGCTAAAGAGGCACAGTTTACATTAAAGACTTCAGGAGATTATACAAGAAACGCTTTAAAAGGAAACATAAACGCCCCAGGTATTATTTCAACTGATGTAGCATTAGAAAAAGAAGAATTTGAACAGTTTGTAGAGAGGGTCAAAGCTCATAAAAAAGGTGAGCCAATATTTGGTAATGGTCAAGGTGCCATTACTTGGGAGAGTATGCAGATTGAGTTGTCAAAGGCAGCACTCAAGGATATAAACGAGATTAACAGAGAGTCACTGTTTGCTGTATCAGGAGTATCAAAAACTATAATGGGTATAGAGCAGTCAGGTACAACCAGAGAGACTTCAAGAGTACAAAAAGAATTAATTGTTGAAAATCAGATATTGCCACGTATTCAACTTATAATTGACTCATTAAATCAAGATTATGAAAATTCTAAGGTTGTAGGCAAGACTCAAGATGTTGAAATAGTCGTTGATAATCCCCTAGCTACAGATCACGACGCAGAGATGAAGGAAATTGACGTTGAGGTTAAAAAGTTAGATTTATACCAATCATTGATAAATAAGGGAGTAGACAAAAAGGTTGCAGCCCAATATTGTAATGGTGAAGTAGGACTAGAAGCACTTAATATTAAAAAGGTAGATCCAGTGGTTATACCAATTGAACCAAAGGATGATAAAAAAAAAGACAACTGGGTAAAGAATAAGATTGGATCAGGTGTAGTTAAAGAGCAACAGTCGTATCTACAGAATGCAATAGTCAACATTGATAGTGAGTTACTTCTTTATGCCTTAAATAGATTACCAAAAAAGATTAAAAATGATCTTGAGATAACTGGAGACTTAGTTACCAAAACAGAGAAAAAAACTACAGCACAGCAACTAGCTTTGGTGTTAACAGCATTCTATGGAATAATTATGTCACTTAAGGGTGAGGACACTTCAAATGATAGATCAGTTGAGTATTCTCTACCTAGCTCGTTCTCATTAGATAAGGAAATCAAACAATATATAAAAGACACTGCAGCTAAAGTATCAGAAGAACATATAGAAACAGTTACAAAAGATATATTTAAATTTGCACAAGATGCTGCACTTGAAGGTCTTTCAGTCAAGGAGATAGAGTCTAAACTAAAGTCACAGTTTACTAGTCAAATGACAGAGCTTAGGGCCAAAACAATAGCACGTACAGAAACTAACAGAGCGTTTACTAGAGCACAGTTTGAAGCTGATAAACAGTTTGTAGAGCAAAACGATTTGATAGCTTACAAAAAATGGGTAACTAGATCAGGCAATCCTTGCCCTTACTGTGAGGCTCTGGAGGCAGAAGCACCTATACCACTAGGCAAAGCATTTAGAAACATCGGATCGTCTATTAAGGCAGGCGACAAGAGCTATGACGTAAGTTTTGAGGCATTAGAGGCAGGTAATGCACATCCTAACTGTTCTTGTGAATACGAGCTAATTATAAAATAATTGACAGCGATAATTGTTGTGATAGACTAAATATATGATTACTACAATTAAATTAAAAAGAAATCCATATTACATGCCTAATAGTAAACAGCAAGACGAAATCGATAGACTAGATGCTGTTGCAAGAGTTAAATACGAAGCACCAACTATTCATAATAACGACTTAGAAATACATCCTGTTAAAATACGTAGAAGAAGGAGAAGAAGGAAATGAAAAAGAAAACACATAATGTAACAGTTCATACAAATGGCATCAAAGTCATTGAACAGAGTGACAACGTTGTTAAATTTGCAAAACCACTTCCTATAACCAACAACGAAGTACAGTTGAATGGTACTAAATATGATATTGATTCAATGGATATATCTACATTTAAGGGATTAATCACCGCAGATCATGCCAGTAATCTTAAAAGCATAATAGGTAAAGTAATAGGACTTGCCAAAGGTAAAAACAAAATAACTATTGAAGGTATTGATTTTGCTGTAAAAGAAAACGCATTTGCACAGTTTGCAAAAGATATGTTACTAGGTGGATATGCTACAGACTTTTCTATAGAGACAATTGGACCATGGCCAGATGAGGAAGGTGTTTATAAAAACTCTCAACTAGTTGGATTATCAATGGTTGTAGTAGGTAATAACAAAAAAGCAACAGTCAATGAAATAGCTCACAATTCAATAACAAAAGCAAAAGAAATGGGTTTAGACACATCTGAACTTGAAAGTATCTACAAATTACCCCTTGACAAGAAAGAAACAATTTCAGATAATGAAGTTATGAAATTTAAAAAGATCAAGAACTCCAAAAGTTTTGTCGTCACATTAAAATACAAAAATGATGCCGGCGAAGAAGTAGAAACAAAAGTAGAACCAGGTGCAGTTGTTGAAGTATCTGAAGATCAAGCAGAAGAAGTACAAGCACAGGTTGATGGTGCAGAAGCTCCAAAAGAAGAAAAGAAAGAAGTTGCACAAGAGTCAATCTCAGAGGCAGTCAAAAATGCAGTAGCTCCATTATTAACAAAAATCAATGAACTTGAAGGAAAAGTTTTTGATAATTCAGCAGAAGAACCAATGTTTAAGAAAGTAAATGTTGCAAAAGTAAATAACGAATTAGGGTCAATGGACTACAAAGAGAGACACGCACAACAAATCAATCTTGCATGGGAAATGCTTAAGAACAACAGTTCTGAGTCAGGTAAGAAACTTGAAACAATCAACAAATATCATGTTGAGAAACTTCAAGAAAAAGGAATTGTATCAAATCAAGTTACAATGGCAGACTTTGGTAACTTTGTAATTTCTCCTGAATTATTGACTGAGATTGAAGGTTACAGATCAGATTTTAGTGCTCTTTTGTCTAGAGTATCATTTAAAGACACTCTTAGTCTACAAATGGCTTGGTTAAAGAGAAGTGGAGATATTAATATGCAAGAAGTTGAAATGTGTGATGACGGTGAAGATGGAAACTTAAAACCAATCTCTGAATATGGTGCATCAATTGAAACATCTAACTTACACGAATTAGCAGCAGTTACACCAGTTTGTAATGCAGCAACAAGATTTTTAGCAGTTGATCTTTTAGGTGATGTAGCTGCAGGATACAGAAATGACTTTGATAGAAAGAAAGCACAATTAGTTATTGCTAGATTACAACAGGCAATCAACGAAACTGGAAATTCAACAGAATTTGATGTATCAACAGATTTGAAATCTCTCAAATCATTGATAACTGCAATTAAATCAGTGGTTGAACAAGTACCAAACGGAACATTTATCTTTAACAACTCAACTTACTGGACATTTGTTGAAAAGATCTTGGGTGCAGGTATCGCAGGACCACTTGCAACAATCTTTACTACAGGTGATCAACCATCATTCTTAGGTAAATCATACATAGTTGTACCTGATGAATTAATGCCAACACTTGGAAACGGTGATACCAAGACATTCGTAATTGAAAAGACCAGCGTCACAATCAACCAAGGGTTAATATATGCAGATCTTAATACCTTCACAGGTAGAACATCTGGAGGACTTAACTATGACTTATCAACAGAAGCATCTTATGAAGTTGATGGTGATACAAGATCAGCTTTCCAAAGGAATGAATTAGTACTTAGAGGATCATTCTTCCGAGGTGGAGCAGTTAAAAATGCTGACAAAGTCGCAGGACTATCAGACTTCGCACTAAGTTAACACTTCACAAAAAAAATCTGCTATAATGTTTTTATGGACATATCATTATATGCACAAATAACTGGTATAAGCGTAGATGCTTCAAATGAATTTAGAATAACTGCCCAATTAGCAAGAGTGCAATCAATGTTAGAAAACATGTTAGGTTACTCACTAGACCCTTCAATAGCCTCAGAAAATCAATATATAGAGATAGGAAAGTCAAAAACAGACTGTTTATATACAACTGATAACCTAGACCCAGCAGATAGCGTTATATTCGCTTACAGGATGTTTGACTACAACAAGAATGACAAATATTTATCAATTGACCCTTGTACTACCGTTCATGCTGTTAAATTAGTTAGAAATGGTGTGACACTTAAGACAATCGAAAACTATATGGTTAACTACAAAGGTAGCTTCATGATTAAGTATCTAGAGCAAATAAAAACTTGGTGTGATGAGGTATATGGTTGTAAAGACGCTCAACTGGCCGTAGATGCTGTTTGGATGGGTGCAGAAGTTGACTATAACGAGGCACTATTACCAATGGATCTACTTAATATTTGGGCGGATATGGTTACTTATTATACAGACACAAAGAGAGAGGTTAAAAGTGAAACACTTGGAACACACAGCTATACTAAAACAGAAGCCAAAGATCCTAGTCAAGATGATTATGTTAAAAGGGTACTTAGAAAATACGCAGGTCCAAACGGGACTTTATCAAGAACTATAACAGTATGACACTAGAGATTACATATAAGGACACTGTTACATTTTACAAACCAGTGTCTACAGGTTACAGAGGCACTAAAGTTTCAACAGAACAACAAGACGTGCCTGCTACTTTTTTACAAAATACCGGCATAACTCAATCTAGATTTCAAACATTAGCAAACTCTGACGCAGTCTGCTATCCTGACTTTACAAATTCATTTATAATTGATAATGCAAATAGATTAGAAGGTATGTATTTAACAGCTAAGCTTTTTGGAGTTGACGAGTCAAAGTCTTGGTATAAGGTGGTTTCAGTTAACGTCAATAGGGATCACTTGTTAGGAAATAATATCGATAACATAGAATTATTATTAGACAAAGTATCACCGCTAAACGAGGAGGAAATATCATGAAAGTAACTGACTATACAGGTGAAATAAAAAATAGTGTATTACAAAGGGCAAGTCTATTTTTAAGACTCATGACTAACGAAATGACTTTATTATCTGAACCTAAAACACCTAAAAAAACAGGCAGACTTAGGATGGATGTATTAAAGCAAGTGTTGGGATTAAATGGTAAGGTTGTGTGGGGTAAAAAGTATGCTGCAATTCTTGAGGAGAAACAGTTTAGAAACTACACCACGCCAGGAACTAATAAAGACTATGCAAAAAATGCAGCTAAACTTTTGCCTATAAAAACAGAGTCAGTGGCTAGAAGGGCAGGTTTAATATGAATATAAATGAGTCTTTTGTTGAATTTTTGGAAAATAGTGGATTTGGTACATTTGGCACAAATTTATATATTGGAGGTGTACCATTAGAAGCACCAGATAAATCAATGTGGGTTACATCAGGCGGAGGTGTGAATGCAGGCAAAAATCACACAGGGGAAAAACTAAAAGCTTATATAATAAATATTTTTTACCGCAATACAGATGCCAAAGACGTATACGATACTCTACAATCGCTTGAGGACATACTAAACGACAAAGAGTGTATTGATTTGACTGGTTATGATGTCGTTGAGGTTGAGTCAACACAATTCCCAGCTGATCAAGATTTAGACGACGAGGATCGAACTGTTGGACTTGTTCAAGCTACTGTAACTGTTTATAGCGTGGTATAATAAGTTATGGCAACATTTACTTGGGAACTACAAGGTTCAACACCAACTGAAATAGGTGCAACTGATATACTTCAATTTGCTGGTTCTGGAGGCTTTGATACATCAATTCCAGTTACAGAATACAACGATACTACTCATGTTAAGGCAAGTGGTGGTGATGATTTGTCTGACGGTAATACTCCAAACAACAACAAATTTATATCTCAGACTGGTGGCACTGGTGGGGACTCACAGGCTGACTGGGGAGATGGAACGGAAGACTTAGACCAAATTACAACAGCTGAAGCTGCATTACATATTTTATTTAGTGATGATGCTTCTGTAGCTACATCAGACGCTGTTATTTACGGTTATGACGGAACTACACCTGCTACACCTCCTGTAAATGTTGATGTCAGACTAGCAGAAGTTGGAGATACTAATTTTGTTCAAGCTGAAGGTTCAGGTGCGGCATTAGAATTAGAGGACCAAACAGCTGACACAGACCATGACTACTATATTGTAGCTTCAATGTCACCATCCACAGCAGGATTAAAGACAGGCAAGCTAAGAATTGAATTGACATTTTCATAACAGGCTTTTATAAGACTGGATTAATAGAAAGGTTGCAATATGCAGACTATATTTAAAAGAAATGTAAAATGGTCAGTAGGACTATCAAATGGTCAAAACTTCAAAGAGGGTGTATTTCCGTATGAACTTATTAAAGGAGAGTTATCGCCTTGGGAAAGATTAAAAAAATACCTCGCAGACAATGATTTACACATAACATCATTATCGCTTTACACAGATGGCGGTAAGACCTTTAATCTGCCTTCAATCGGAAAAAACCCTAAGTTTAAAGCCTTTCAGGAGTTAGAAAAACCTTTACAGTTAAATTATTCTAGGTTGTTTGCTAAGGACTTAGAAAAAAACGGTGCAGAGGATTTTCTTGTTATGGTCGAGGCTGTTTATGCTAAATATAAACTTCAACTGTTTGTTAATGAACAAAATCCTAAACATTCATGGGTATTAGTTAGGGAGGTTGAAAGTGCCTAAAATATCGCAGTTAGTAGAGTTAGAAACACCAGGTGCAAATGATGTATTACCTATTGTCGATATTGCAAATGGTCAGACAAAAAAAGTCAAGGTTAGTAACTTGGGTGGAGGTGGAACTATGTCATATGGTGGGCTACCATAACTAACAGGAGTCACACATGAAAGTGTATATGTGCTTGCTACCGCAGAGGGTGAAAATATAATTTACACAGTACCTTCTCAGTTAATCAAAAAACTGGAACCATAGGAATTAAAAAGGTTAATAAACCAACAATTGCAATAACCCAAAAATATAAGTTACATCTTGACATTAAAAAGAAATAGTTTAATAATTGGTATATGCTTATAAAAGGACCATTTAATCTCAAGTGGGGAGAAAATTTAATTGAGGACGTGGAAGAAATCAGTGTTGAGCATACAATTGACTCAGAAGACCTACAAACACTTCAAGGTAAAACATACGAAATAGACGGAGCATATAAGGTTTCAGCTACATTAACACTCTTAGCTTCTGACATTCCAGTATTAGCAGTATTGTTACCACAACACTACAAGGCAAATGGTGAGACTCTTTCAACAGGAGAGACTGTTACAGGAGACATTGGAGCTATTGATATTAAGGCAGCAGAATGTGACGAGGAATTAATTAAAAATAATCTTGATATTATATCTTGTGCAAATCCTTCAAGAGTACTTAGATTGGTAGACTGTAGGACAAAAATTGAAGGTGTAGAGATTGATAGTAAACTACAAAAAGTTATGATCAAGTTTGTAGGTGAGGCTGACTCAAGTGTAGCAACAATGCAGTTTTTTGTAGAGGGTGAAATTACACCTGAGTCTTAAAAGTTAAAATAGATAATTATGTCAGATTTACAAACATCCAAGATTTATGATTTAGATGAGGGCGTCGTCGAATATTTTGACTTCAAATTGTTTGGTCATACATACCGCTTCAAACACATGAACACAGAGGAAGTCCAGGCTATCCGTGAGTTGGGTGAAGACGGTACAAAAGTACAAGAATACTTATATAAGTTTGTCAGTGCTGTTGACAAAGATACCCCAGACTTTATGGAAGTATCTAAAAAGATGACAATACCTCATTTGCAGAAGTTCCAAAAAATGATTAGGACCGAATTTGGAATAGATGAAAATACTCAAAGTTAAGAAAATCCCCAAAGAAAAAGTCAATCCAGGTGACTTAATATCAAGAATTTGTTATTACTATCCCCAATATAATTACACCCAAGCAAGAAGATTACCATATAAAAGAGTTATGCAGTTATTAAAAGTGGCAGATCAGGAACGGGCCAAGTTTATGATTGATATACTAAGAATTGTTATAGTACCAAACAGTAAAGACAAAAACGATGCAAAAAATCTATTTAACGAATTCAAAGAGAGATTAAATTAGTGTTATAATAAAAATATGGCAAATGTAGTAGGTGGAATTGTACAATGGGATCTGGATGTTAACGACAAAGGTCTTACCGATGGTCTATCAAAGGCAAGAGTTTTGGTTAACGAAACTGCTAAAGATATAAAAAAGTCATTTGAAAAAATAGGTGATGATTTAGAAAAGGTGGGAAGGGATTTAACACTTCGTGTGACTGCACCAATCGTTGCAGGACTGGGAGCGGCAACAAAAGCAGCTATCGACTATGAAAGTGCATTTGCTGGCGTTAGAAAGACTGTAGACGCTTCAGAGGCAGAATTTGCAAATTTAAGTCAGAATATAAGGGACATAGCAAAAGCTACTCCAGTATCAGCTAACGAGTTGGCAAGAATTGGTGAATTGGCAGGTCAACTTGGTGTCCGTGGAGTTGACAATCTAACTAAGTTTATAGACGTTATAGCAAAAATGTCTGTTACAACAAATTTGACTTCAGAGGCAGCTGCAACTTCATTTGCTAGGATTGCTAATATTATGCAACTTCCAATTGATAGAGTAGATAAAATGGGATCTACGGTTGTTGATCTAGGTAATAAGTTTGCAACAACTGAGTCTGAGATAGTATCTTTTGCTGAGAGAATTGCAGGTGCTGGAAAGATTGCAAGTTTGTCTACTTCTGACATACTGGCAATAGGTACAGCTATGTCTTCGGTTGGTGTTGAGGCTGAGGCTGGTGGTACTGCGGTACAGAAGGTATTGATAACTATGGTTCAGGCTGTAAGTGAAGGAGGCAACAAACTTGAAGAATTTGCAAAGACGGCAGGAATATCATCTAAAGAGTTTCAGGCTATGTTTCAGGAAGATGCAATGGCTGCTTTTACTCACTTTGTAGAGGGACTAGGAAAACAAGGAGAGGGTGCATTTAAGACTCTTGAGAAGTTAGAATTACAAGATCAGAGGTTAATTAGGTCTTTTCTTTCACTTGCTAACGCTGGTGAACTATTAAATGATACTTATAATGTATCTGCCAAAGCATGGATGCAAAATAATGCTCTCCAAGAAGAAGCAGAAAAGAGATTTGCTACGACTGCATCACAAATTCAGATAGCCAAAAATAACTTATATGACTTAGGTATAACAGTTGGTAGTGTTTTGTTACCTGCATTGAATGATTTAATGAAGGATATAACTCCTGTAATACAAAGTTTTGCAAAATTTGCAGATGCACATCCTAATATAATTAAAGTCTCAACAGCATTATTACTATTAGTTGCATCAGTAGGGCCATTGGCATTAATGGCAAGTAACGTAATTAAAGTGTTCTCGGCGTTTAAGTTGCTAGGATCAGTTGTATCTAGTTTGGGTTTGGTATCTAAGTCTGTGTCATTCTTGGGATCGGGACTTAGTTTTTTGGCGGCAAATCCTATTGTTTTGATTATAGGTGCGTTGGTGTTGTTAGCTGTACTAATATATAAAAACTGGGACAAAATAGTTGCTGCAACACAGTTTATGGTTGACAGAATAAAACAATCTTTTGAGATGTGGAAGGCAATATTTGAGACAGTTGCAAATTTTATAGGTAACATTGTAAATAAAATATCAAATTATTTTACGAATGTTAGAGATAATGTTAACAACTCATTAAATACAATACGTAATTACATCACCGACAGATTTAATAGTATAGTTAGTTTTTTAAGTGGAATAGGTGGTAGAATAATAGACGCTATTGTCAAACCATTTAATGAAGCAAAAAATAAAATACAGCAAATAGCACAACAAATAAAAGATGCCGCAAATAACATAAACCCATTTGTTAGACATTCACCGTCACTAGTTGATAACGTAGTCAAAGGTATTGGAGTAATCAAAGATCAATATAACTCACTGAAAGATATTAAAATACCTAACTCAGTTAATCTCATACCGTCAATGGAGGATTTTGCGTATTCTGTACCGTCAATGACATCCTCTAGCGGTAACCCAAGTGGTATTAGTCAAAAAGTTGATATACATATTGATAAAATAGAAAGAGAACAGGATGTATATGCAATGGGTCGTGAGTTAGCATTTAGAATGGGTCTAGCAATATGAAATACTTAAAATGGACTGATACTGTGGCAAACAAGTCTTTTGAATTGTTTGATAACGAAATAAGTACAATTGAGGGATTTGAATATCCTTCTGTTCGTGATGTGGTTGAAGATATATCAGGGCCACAAAGTTCAATCTTTATAACTTCAAAGTTTGGCAGACGTGATTTATCTGTTATGGGTATTAAAAGATCACAAAGTTTTGAGGATAGAGCTAATATGATTGGTGTATTTAGACAAGATGGCAGAATGAGACTTTTTGAATTTGTTACATTAGATAACTTAGAATTACAAGCAGAAGTTGTTGTTAAGAGAATACTTTATCCATATAACCAAGTTAAAAAGCCATTTTTAATTGAGATGGTAGCACCTGATTGGAGGTTTTATTCACAAGAGTTATTTGAA
Organism: uncultured Gammaproteobacteria bacterium; assembly: GCA_964636855.1. Classification (GTDB taxonomy): domain Bacteria; phylum Patescibacteriota; class Patescibacteriia; order UBA1558; family S5-K13; genus S5-K13. The sequence goes on from CAZWVD010000003.1 coordinate 26,216, forward strand.
AATGACTCAGCTGACGAAAATCAAATGATTAGTAATCAAGGAAATGAAACCACTAACCCTATATTTGAAATAGTCGGACCATTTACATCGGCGACTATACTTAATTATAACAACTTTGAACAGTTTACTATTGAATATGAAGTTGCAGAAGGTGAGAGTATTACTATAGATACACTGAATAGAACTGTAACATTAAATAATGAGTATGGGGAGACGTCTGTATATTCGTCAATGACTGGTGACTTTGTATCATTATTATCAGGTGAAAATACACTTGGTTTTGATGTGGTTGGTGATAGTGGAAGTACAAGTTTAGTTACTAGGTGGCGAAGTGCATACAATGGTGTATAATTAATTTATGGCAGACGCAAAGATTACAGAGTTAACTTCATTAACAGATCCAACTGATGCAGATTTATTAGCAATAGTAGATGATCCAAGTGGAACTCCAATTACAAAAAAAGTAACAAGAGATAATTTATTTAAATTAGATCCAACTCCAGACGCAGATCATCAGTCTAGCGGTATAAAAACAACATTAGTAGCAAATGAAAACCAAGCATTTGGTGACGTTTGTTTTATAAATACAGATGGTGAAGCACAACTGGCAGATGCAGACGCAATAGCTACAGCGTCAGTAGTGGTTATGTGTGCTGACGCATCGATCAGTGCAGACGCTTCAGGAACATATCTTTTACTAGGTGTAGCCAGAGATGATACTTGGACTTGGACAGTTGGTGGTCTTGTTTATTTATCAACCACAGGAACTTCAACAAATACTCTAACTCAAAATGCTCCAACTGGTACTGATGATGTAATTCAAATTTTGGGTGTTGCAACCCACGCTGACAGAATGTTCTTTAATCCACAGTTAGTGCAAATAGAACACACTTAACATGGCCACACAAAAAGTATATTCATTAGATTTAGAGCTTGGAAGTAATCAGTATGCTTCAATATCAAACGCAAGCCAGACAGGATTAAATTTATCAACTAAGGGAACCATTGAGGCTTGGGTTAACTTTGAGAGTTTACCAAACAACGGCATCTATCAGAATATAGTTAGTAAGGATGCGGGCGGGACTAATAGGTCTTATTCTTTCAGATTATTTAATAGTTCTGGAACATATAGGTTGGAAGGTCTTGTATACGATGGGGGAAACTTCGATTTGTATTCTTATAATTGGACACCTATTGTTGGTGTCTGGTACCATGTTGCTTTAACTATAGATGTTGGTAATCCATCTGCCACAACATTTGAATTTTTTATAAATGGTGTTAGTGTCGGAAATGGAACAGCCATTGTTAACAACAATCTCTCTGCTATCAACAATAGTACAGCCTCTTTTGTGATAGGTAGACAAGATGGGATAGCATCCTATTTTGATGGACTTATTGAAGAGGTCAGAGTTTGGAATGATGTTAGAACACAGGCAGAAATTGCTACAAACATGTTTACTAAACTTGTACCTGCAAATGAAGCAAACTTAGTAGGCTATTGGAGATTTGAAAACGACTATCTTGATGAAACTGCAAACAATAATGATTTAACTTCTTCAGGTTCACCAGTCTTTGTATCTACTCCAGACTCAGTACCATTTACTTATTATTTAGAAAGTGCAGATAATTTGTCTGCAATGAAGTTTGATGGAAGTAATGATGCTTTATCTGTTACAGACCATTCTGATTTGAAGCCTACAGGAAACTTTAGTATAGGGTGTTGGATAAAATTTCCGACGGCGGGGACAAATGTCCCACTTTTTCAATCGTATGCCGAGTCTGGAAGTAAAATTGCAGGATTCGGACTGGAAAAATCCACCAATAACAAAGTTGTTTTATATTCTGGAAAGAACACAGGGACGACAAACAACACTGATTTTGCATATGTTGAATCATCTTTAACCTTATCGACAAATGTTTGGTATTTTGTTGTAGGTACTTGGGATGGTTCTAACATAAATGTTTATGTAAATGGAAAACTAGAAGGGACTAAAAGTTGGGCTAATGCACCAGCATATCAAGCAACTAACTATGTAAGAATAGGGTGTAGAAACTTAACTGGTACAAATACCACTTTTGGTAATGGTTTTTTTGACCACATATTTTTAATCAACGGAACAGCTCTTTCAGAAGCACAAATAGAAGGATTACTTGCTAAGAAAATAAACATTACAGACTTTGCAAATTTAAAAGCCCTTTGGGATTTTGAAGGTAACTTAAATGATACATCAGCTTCTACAAATACACACAACGCTTCTTTAATTGATGCACCTTACTATGTACCAGACCCAGCTTTTGATGCGAGGGGAAATAGGAGAAGCTTGGATTTAGAAAGTGGAAGCAGTCAATATGCAAGAATTACTAATGATTTGGGTATTACAAATGGCAATTGTACTATAGAACTTTGGTTTAATCCAGAAAGTACACCTACATCTGGTAACGCTTTCAGGTTGGCAGGCAAAAGCGATGCTGGAACAAATGTTACTTATGGAATACGTTATCACAACAATAGTGGTACGCCCAGACTTACTTTTTGGAGGGTTAGGGAGGGTACTTCTACAGACGAAGCAACATATAACGTAACTTTGACAAACGGTTCTTGGTATCATATTGCTTTAACCTATGATGGTTCAAATGTTCGTGGTTATTTAAACGGTGTATTGGTTGCCGGCCCGACTGCTTCTAGTGGCAATGGTTCCGAGGGTGGCGGTGACTTTTTTGACATTGGCGGTTGGGAAAATACAGAATATACAGATGGTAAGGTAGATGATGTTAGAGTATGGAGTGATGAAAGAACTCAAACTGAAATAGATGATAACAAGTCTAAAAAGTTAGTGGGTAACGAAGCAAACCTAGTTGGTTACTGGATGCTTGGTAATAATTATACAGATTTAACTTCTAACAATAATAATTTAACTCCCAGTGGTTCTCCTACTTTTTCTTGGATAGTACCTTTTGATGGAAGTGTAACAAGTTCTATCAAAAAAATAGCAGGTGTTCTTTATGCAAACATTAAAAAAATAGGTGGTGTTGCAATAGCTTCTGTTAAAAAGGCAGGAGGGTTGGCATAGTTTATGTTAGAATTAAGACATGGCCAGATTTCTATTACAAGAAAATAACGACTTTTTACTTCAGGAAAACGGAGACAAAGTAATTCTTGATTATCCAATATCAGATATAGGTTTTGAGATAACAGGAATAAATCCAGGGTCGTCAAGGGAGTTTGAAACTACTGGTAAAGATAATGCACAAGATGAAAACGCATTCCAAGTTAAAGGTACATTAAATATTCCCATATCTAGAACTTACAGAATTTTAGTTAAAGATGAAAATGATAATGTAATAGGAGAATTTGACAAGTTTAGGAAGTTAGAATTTGGAAAGAGATTAAATAACTACGGTACAGCTTCATTTGAAATACCATTAGATGATCCAAAGACTGAGAGTTTGGTATCACTTAGAAAATATAGTGTTTGGATTTATTATCAAAAGGACGCAACATCAACTTTGGTTTGGTCAGGTGAACAGGCTTTAAGAAGTGCTGATTTAAAAAATGATGGTAATAATTGGGCAACTATACATTGCTATGACTGGTTGGAGTTGTTAAATAGTAGGTATACAGATTCAGAAAAAAGTTATGAACAAATAGACGCTGGTGAAATAGCTTGGACTTTGATAGACGAATCTCAACGTGAGGCCGTTGATGATAGCGCATTATTTAATCCTGAGGATGTTACAAATGATACTCAGATTGGAACTTTGGCTTGGGCTTGGGATGACTTAGTTAATGGTCTAGCAAGCGATGATAATCCTTTAAGTGTCGACTTGGGAGCTGGCGGAATAACTAATTATCTGGCTTTCCAATTCTTCCCTGATATGACACCGTTACCTACAGGAGCAATAATAACTGGTATTAAAGTAGAAATAGAAATAGCACAAGATACAGGTGTCGGTGGTAACGCAATAGATACTTCAGTCGTTTTACTATCAGGTTTAGATCAGTCAATTATTAGTGACGACTTAGCCAGAGGTGAACAGGTTGAACTAGACCCTGATATTTACACAAGTTACGGCGGTCAAAACAATTTATGGGGTGCAGAACTCGATGTTGCTGACATAAACACTAACGGAATATTTGCAGCATTTTCTTACACAGGAGAAATATCAATTTTAAATGTAGATCATGCAAGAATGACAATTTATTACTATACCTTAGAAGTTAGTGAGAACTTTGACTTTGGAATTACTAAAGGTACAATTGAAGCTACGGTAGACAGAGATAGAACTTATTACAACGATAACATTATGGAAAAAATAATCCAGTTGTCTAATGTATTATCGGGCTTTGATTTTGAGATAGACAATAATAAGGTGTTTAACGTTTATTCTGTTAAGGGTGTTGACAAAACTAATGATGTAATTCTGGAGTATGGTGTTAATATAGCCACAGTAAAGTTGGTTGAAGACTTTGTCAGACCAATAAATAAGGCAATTGTATTGGGTCAATCAACAGAGGATCTAGAAAACCTAGTTAGGATTGAGAGAAACGATACAGGACTACAGGCTGAGTATAAAGTTAGGGAGGGTTTGTTATCTGAGATGGATGTTTCAGAAACTGACACAATGAATGACAAAGGTGATGCAATGATCAGAAAGTTTGGTACACCACTTATTAAAGTAGATATTGATATGGCAAGTGTTCAAACTCCAAACATAACTCAGTTTAGTCTGGGTGATGCAATAAGATTGATAATTAAAAGTGGAGTGTATAATATAGATGAAGATTACCGAGTATTTGAGTGGAATGTAACATTTGATAGTAATAATGTTGAAACACTAAGTTTGACTTTGGGTAACTTTACTTATGAATAGTTTAACGACATTAACTAAAGATAGTATTTTGCAGATTATAGCTGAGCAGGAAAAGCGTATTAAGAAATTAGAAGCGTTGTTGCAGGGTCAGCCGATTGGTACTGCGAGAATTGCTGATGCGGCGATAACTACTGCAAAAATTGTTAGTGTGAGTGCAGATAAAATAACTACTGGTACGCTGAGTGTTGGGGTGGCTATTACTGTTCGTAACCCTGCGGATACTGCGGATGTGGTGTTAATTGGATTTCAAGAGGGAGGAGGTCTTTAATGAAAGCTGATTTGACCTCTTTGGAGCAGTCATTATTAAGTAGAAAATTAGCATATAACGCAGATAGAATAAAAAAGTTGGAAGCTTTTTTTAAGGGTGTGCCTTTGGGAACTGTACGATTTGCGGATGCTTCGATTACTGATGCTAAGATTGTAAGTTTATCGGCTGAGAAGATTACTACTGGTACGATTAGTGTTGGTGAGGAAATTTTGGTACATGATGGAAGTGTTAACCGAATACAGATTACTCATACTTTAATTGCTATCTCTAAGCCTGGTGTTGAGGTTACTACTGCTGATATTAAGGATTTGGTTATTTTAAATCAGGAAGATGCCCATAAATTATCACATAAAGGATATGTAACGAGTGGTAGTTATTCTCATGGGTTGGGGGCTAGACCTGTGTTTTTTTGTTTTGAAACTGATAGTACTTCATCCCCTACTTATTTTAGGTTGAGTAAATCGGCTAGGGCGAGTACGAGTGCTATTACTAGTATCCCTAATCCTAGTTATTTAATAGTTTTTAGAGAAAGAATATGAGTGATTTTGTAGGTATAAAAATATCGCAGTTGGATGTTGAAGTTACTGAAGCTGAGCTTTGGGAGCTTATTTTACATTCTGATTTTCCGATATTGAAGATAAAGGATATTGTGGCTGGTTCGGCTAGTTTAACTGATGGTGGGGCTGGGTTTGATGCACAGGTAATTGAGCATGATTTAGGTTATAAGCCGAGATTTTATTTATTTGCTACCAGATATGACCCATTTTTAGATACGATGATTACTACTTATGGATTAATGCCGATTACTGAGGTGAGTGCAGGTGGTGTAATTGGGCAGTTTTATAATACCTTTGTTGATAATACTGAGATTAGATTTAGTGGGGCTACATTTGGTGGTGATAGCAGTTCGCATACTATTAACTATTATTGTGTTATTTATTATGATGAAGACTAAATATGAGTGATTTTAGTGGAATAAAAATAGCTAAAGAGGGTGCAAATATAGAGTCAAGTAATATTGATGATTATATTTTTCGTTCTGATGTGCAGTCATTACCTTTAATTGAAAAAGTGTTAGTGAATAAGACTATTAATAGTATGGATTGTGAGGGTACGGTTGTTTATACCCATAATTTAGGGGCTTTTTTCTTTACCCAAGTATTTATGACGGATAAGGCGTTTGTTGATAGACAGACGTTACCTTTTACGATTACTTCACCTGGAGATAAGATTTGCGATGGTGATAGTTTTGTAGAGACTTTTAGTTATAAAATTAAAGAAAATAGTGTTGAGATTGATTATAATGTTAAGTGTGTAATTCCTATGATTGGGGAAACTTGTCCAGATACGACTTTGAATTATACTTTTGAGATTTCTATTTATATGTTTGAACTAGGCGTATGATTACTGAGAAAATTAAAGAAATACAAGCTATTTATGAGAAGTTAAAATCTGCCCCGAAAGAGTCGGAGGCTAAGCGTAGGTTTATTCGTGAGAATGTTGGTGATGCTGAGGTGTTTATTGAAAATCTGTTAGTATGGTTAAGGAAGGCAAAAAATAAATATGAGACTGATAACAAATAAAACTACTGGTGAGATTGTTGGCATTATTCCTGATAATAGTACTTCGCATTTGCCTCCATCGAGTGTAGATGAAAATACTGAGTTTATTGATGTTGATTGTAGTGATGGTGTTAAAACCAAGACCGCAGAGCTATTTAGAAAAGAGAGACATAATTTATTAGGCAAGAAACTAACCCGAAAAGGTAGAGGGTTTGGGTTTAATAAGATGGTACATAAAATTCATCCTACTGTTTTGATACGAGTAAAAAACCCGAAGTTCCATAAAGACGTGAGTATTTATGTTAAAAAAGCCGAAGAAAAAGGGGCGTATGTTGAATTTGTTGATAATAAAACAATGACTATTGTTTATATCCGAGTAAATAAAGAAGAAGTTGGGAAAATGATTTTTGTAAGGCAGGGATGTTGTACTTATTTATATCAATCGGGGACTGTGTTTAATCGAGATTATTACCCCCATTATTTGGGACTGTATAAGTTTTGGGAATTAGTTAAAGATAGAGTAAGCTATATTGATATGGGTGGTTTGACTAAAACTGATAAAGGATTGAATGATTTTAAGAAAAAATGGGGTGATATGGTAACAGAGGATTACCGAGATTGATAAAAATGCTATAATGAAATTAAGTTTATTTGGTACAACATGGCTTTCATTAGGTGCTGGTGATCCATAAGTTTTGTTACCATACCAACTTGTTTGAAACTTGTTTTAAAAAGTTTCAAAATTAAAATACATTGCATTAAATATAATTTTTGTAGTATAGTATTTATATGCAAACGGAACTTGTCTCACAACTAGCCCAGACAGGACTGCTTGGACTTTTGCTCGCCATATCAATCGGAGCTTTAGTCAAAAAAGACAGTGAGGTTAAGGAAGCAAAAAAAGAGTTTACTGAATACCTTCTCAAAAACGGTGAAAAAGATGGTGAAACAAAGACACAACTCACTAACGCACTTAACAATCTAACAAATGCGGTATCACAAAAAAAATGAAATATTATGAATATACTAAACCTTTTTAAAAAGGATGACAGACAACAAGAAGTACTTGAAGCCCTTAAAAAACAGGACTCGAAGCGTTTTGATGATGAACTAGATGCGGTTAAAAGGTTAAATAAAGCTATTAGAATAGTTACAAATACAGGTGATATTGAAATATTAATTAGAAACGTTGAAGGTGTTATGAAAGAACTTAAAAAATGATTATATATATACTTTTACTAATAACAAGGATAGCTACACTCATTCCTATAACAATAGTCTCAACAAAACTCTTTAGAAGATTTAAACTTGAGGCTAGAGACAGGGAATTAGACAAAACAGCAACTGGAATGTCTATAATTTCAGTATCATTAATCGTAGAGTCGCTTTTATTTGGTGTATACGATGTTTATAGACTGTTTAATTTTGTTGAAAATTCTTCACCACTCTGGTTGATAATTCTCTGGATTGGTATCAGAGTAACACTTGTAGTTGGTGTTATAATACTTTTTAGTATATTATTTGAAGAAGAATGAGCAATATACAAATACAAATCCCAGAACTTGGGTCAAAATATGTAGATGATAGAAATAGGGTTTGGGGTGACTCATATAATTGGTCATTCAACAGAACGACACTTCAAGTAACAAATATAGCAATTCATCATTCAGTTACGGCACAAACAGGAGACTGGAAAAAAGAGGTAGATGTAATAGCAAACATTCACAAAAATAGAGGTTGGGGTGGTATTGGCTATCACTTTATAGTTTGTTCTGATGGGACAGTTGCTTATGTCGGAGATGTTGGACAAGGTAGAGCAAATGTTCTTAACAAAAACGAAAAAGTAATTGGAATCTGCTTTGTGGGAGACTTTACAAAAGTATTACCTACCGATGCACAAATTACATCAGGACACACACTAATTAAATTTTTACTTGGCTTACATATATGGAATGTTAAGGGTTGGGAAAGTGTTGTTGGTCATCAAGAAATGCAAGCAACGGCTTGTCCAGGGTCTAACTGGAAAGTTGGTGGGGATAGTTTCTATGAAAGACTTAAAAACAATATCCCATACACGCCAGTAACCCCTCCTACACCTCCGGTAGTCGTTCCAGAGCCACCTGTAGAGCCAGAACCACCAGTTGACCCATGTGAGGCATTAAAGAAAGAGAATGAGGAGTTGAAAAAGACAATTTCAGATAGGTCTATGCAATTAAGGTCGCTGGTTGATAGCTGGAACTAGTATCAGGCTGACCACTCCTTAACTGTGGTCGACTATGACAAAAAGACAAGAAAACATACGAATATCAAAAAAAGAAAAAGAGTGGGAAGAAATAGCAAAGCCAAGTAATGACGCTGTTTATTTGGTAATGAAGTATGTTAAAAGTGAAATGAAAAGATTTACAAATTACATGATGTACAGAAAAAGACCATCAAACAAAATAGAAAGATTTGCAGATAACTTTACATGGTGGTTTATAATTGTTGTGATTTTCTTTGCATTAAAAGGGTTTACATATTGGTTAACAGGAAGATAAAAAAATGATAATCATTACAGCAATAATAGCATTAACACTACTTTGGATAGTCATCCGCCTTCATGATATCGAAAAAGAAGTTGAGAAGGGAAACAAGGATAGTCAAGAAGTCAAAACTAGGTTATATTGGCTAAAACAGGGTATTAATGCACTACAAAAGCATTTTAAGGTTAAAGGATAAAAAAACTGATCCAGTTATCTCGGGCGTACCAAGAGTTACCAGATCAGGTAAATTATACTAATATATTTTTTAGCTATTGACAAGTTGTAAATATAATTATATAAATATATTTATGGAAGGACAGATGGATAATTCAAAACAAAAATACTCAATACTTCGTTGCGTGGTATGTAACGGATTTGGTACTCTTAAATACGGTGGAAAAATTTGTCAGGGTTGTAATGGGAAAGGTTTTGTTGTAATAAATAACGACACCGGTTTTCAAGTCGAACAGAAGGAGGAAAATGGCGACGCGTAGGATGTTCAGTAACCGCATAGCAAACTCGGCTAGATTTCTTCAAATGCCAATTGAGTCACAACTTTTATACTTTCACATGATTTTGAGGGCCGATGATGACGGAATAGTTGAGTCTTATCCAATAATGAAACTTCTAGGCGTAGCACCTGACAATTTTAAAGTACTTTCAGCCAAAGGATTTATAAGGCAATTAAATGAAGATCAAGTAGTTTTGATAAACGATTGGAGAGAACATAACGTTATTAGGGCTGATAGAAAAGTAGACAGTATATATTTACCATTACTAGTTAAACAAATTCCAGATGTCGAGGTAATAGCTCCTAAACCTAGATCAGATGTAAAAGATAATAGCAGAAGACTAGGTGGACAGTCCACGGTCAGCATAAGTAAGGTTAGGTTAGGTAAGGTTAATAAGAACATTCCTGCAAATAAATTGCAGGCAACTACAAAAATATATAAAAGATTACCATTAGAAAAAGCTACAGTTGTACAAAGACTTGTATATCACCTAGAAGATACATTAAAAACAAATATTGTTAACTGGGGAAAACAAGGTAGAGCAGCGTCACTTATGTTAAAAGCTGGATACACAGAAGATCAAATAAAAAAAGCAATAACTTATATGGCAACTAAAGATGACTTTTTTCAAGATAAAGGATTTGATTTGACTACAGTATCTAACTCAATATCACGTTATAAAGCACAAGCAAACAAAAATGGATTATAAAAAACAAAAAGAAAAAAAGGAGTCATACTCTAAATATAAGAGAATAGTTAACGAGTTGGTAAATGGTGGTGAAAATGAATATGGACACTTTCCACCAAGTCCTGAAGTAATTATGTATCTTAAATGGATAAACTTAAGTGAAACACAAAAGTCTGAGTGTTATAGAATTTGGGATGAGTATTTTGTCAAAGTTAGGAGTACAGAGTCTTTTTTAGATTATCAACAAATGTCGTCAGCTTTTAAAATTGGTGATATATCTAAGGTCAGGGAGATTGGATATAAAGGCAAAATAAGAATGGAAAGTAAAAAATACTCTTTACCACTACCACAGGCAATAAACCCATATGATTGCTTACACAGTACAAGTGTTCAAAAATATACAGAAGCAATTAGATCGGTTAGATTGTTGGAAAAAGAAATGAAAAGTGTAGAGGATGAGGTTACATATATGTTTAAGTAGGTTTAATTTTACCTATTGACAAATAATATATTATAGTTAATAATGAAAATAATATGAATTACGATTACGAAATAGAAAAAAAATATCACCCGGAGAACTTTGAAGTTGATTATGAAGAAGATCAAGACGGTGAGATGTTAACAGACTGGTACAACAAAATTGTAGAATTTTTAAAACCAATGGTAGAGCCTAACTAATTGAGTATTTAATTTAACAGTAGGGACTGATAGGGGGTGAATAAATATATGAACGATAAAAAATATAAATTAACAAGTACAACCAAAGAATGGATGGGGGTAACTTTGTATCAAATAGAATACTTAAAAGATTTTGATGATATAGAAAAAGGAGAAAAAGGTGGGTGGATAGAAAAAGAAGAAAACCTATCACAAGAGGGAGATGCTCGGGTTTATGGAGATGCTTGGGTTTATGGAGATGCTCTGGTTTATGGAAATGCTCTTGTTTGTGGAAATGC
>CAZWVD010000004.1:0-33030 GCA_964636855.1 uncultured Gammaproteobacteria bacterium
ACGGAGTCATTTAACTCCGTAACTGTTAAAGTTTAATACCAGTTTGCAGTTGTATCGGTCCATAGTGTAGAAAGGTCTTCATTTTTTAACAAAATGAAAGCTTTTACATGTCCTATTTCTGCAATATCATCACTAATTTCACACAAAGTTGATTCAACACCGTCAAGATTGACTTTAATATTGTTGACAGTATCAACACCAAGTTTGTCGAATAATTCGATTATAATTTCAGGTAATTCGTCAGTAGATTTAATTTGTAATTTAATTTTCATTAGTTATTTCTCCAGTATTTATTACCCATGTAAGATGCAATTGATATTGTTCCTTTGAATGTTTGACCTGCTAGTTGATGTTCGTAATTGAAAGAATAGCCAAGCTCAAACAAGTTAGGGTCAATGATCGGTCTCATTAGTTTTTTCTTTGCATTCAATGATTCTTGAGTCTTTTTAGCCTTGTAATATTCAAGGTTATTACGCTCATTGTCTGGCTCATCGAGCTGTTTTAATCGTAGCTCGACAATGGTCATTTTTAGTTGTGCGAGTTCATTTAGTAGCTTGGTTTTTTCGTCACAATATTGTGAGATTAGCCAAGCTTGATTGTCTTTTAGTTCTGTCATGGGTATATGTTCCTTTTCTATATGGTCATTTAATTGATTAATTAGTGAAAACCAAGCTAATTATGGTTTTGGCTGGTGTTTTGTAATATTTACATGGGTTTTTATAATTGAAAAACAGAATATTCATTAGATTACTTATCATTAATGTGTAGTTGTAGCCTATTACAACTACACATATTTAGATAAGTAGTCATCATGACGAATATATTTCAATTATAAGGTATAAAATTCGATAAGTCAATAGGTTTGTGACACGCTGTAACGTAATTTTAAAATGTTACAATGTTGACATAATTTTTGATCGCAAAAACGTTAAATTGTAACATTGTTGTCTTCATTGTTGTCACCTTTGGCCTAGTTTGGTGAATGCAGCGATACGATAGGCAATTTGATTTGAGCGAGTTGTATCGAGGTGACGATATTGCCACGTTTCGAATTGTCTGTGAGTTTTAGACCATCGGTAATTGATAGACCATAAGATGAGACCGTGAATGTAACGCATGATTAATCCTTTGTTAGTGTTAAATTTAAATCACTTGTAACAATGTTGTTTTGTTAAAGCAAGTGTAAAAATAAATAATATGTAATAATTATAATGGTCGTAAAAGTTGGCGCAAAAACATCGGTATGGTGACGACATTACGAGTGTTAAGTGTTTTACTTGTGTTAAATGTGGGGACCGTGACGACTTGTAGAATTTTCAAAGCCTGTGCAAATCGGAGGGGGTACCGCAAAAAGTGGGAAGTGTGGGCGTGTGTAAAAAAGGGGTTCCTAAAAATTTCACAATTTTTACAAAACTTTTTCCATGCAACAATGTTACAGTCATGTCAAGTCGTAACAAAGCGAAGCAAAACTAAACGTATGTCGCGTTGACAACAAAGTTCTTGTTCTCGCAAACTAAACACATGTCCACAGACACAACTTTAACAATCAATCAAATATTAATGAACACGTTAACTCCTGAACATGCGATGGACCCACAAATCCTACGCTTTCTAAACTCATACATAGAGAATTGGAATACGTCAGACTCTGCCAAAGTCGCAAATCTTAAAACAGAACAAGGTAAGCGAATTCTACGTAAGCCAGACGTGCAAGCTGCAATCACTCGAATCAACGAGACCTTTGGCCGGCGTGCGAATTACGATGCGAGAGAGATATTAGAACGGGTCAATGAAGTTGCGCAGTTTGACCCAGCAGAATGTTTCAATCCTGATGGAACAGTAAAAGACATTAAAGAGATGTCGGGACCTGCAAGGCGTGCAATTAAAAAGCTGGTTGTGAAAGAAGTGTGGGAGAATGACCCAAATGGTGTGCCTGTGATGACGGGATTTATTAAGACGATTGAGTTTTGGGATAAGATGAAGGGGCTTGAATTACTTGGTAAAGACGAGGGACGATTCATTGACCAAAGTAAAGTTACACATGAGATCGGCGGCAACTTGGCAGCGGTACTGTTGTCGTCAGAGCGTAGAGCACTGACAAGGGACGTAACTCCTGTGAAGCTTAGTGGTGATGCGTATTTAGATAATGTGGGAAAGCAAGCAGCTGCGCTAGTGGGGGACGATGGAGATTGAACGGTGGTTAATAGCTCATGGGTGTAAAGCGCAGGTGATGAAGATGCTGCGACGGTTTCGACGTGGGTCTGAGTGGTGTGAGGACATGTTTGGAATGGCGTTAGTGCGGTTTGGTGAGCGTGGTGCAGACGTAACAGAGATCAAAGGGTGGATGAGAACGACTGCATTACGGATTGCACTGAATGACATTAGACGACGGGTTGATGTACCACTGACAGTTCCAGAGATGCAGGACACTGCAGAGACGCTTTTAATTGACCACGAGAGACGCGATCAGGTATTAGCAGCAATTGGTGACCTACCAGCCAGACAGCGAATGGCGGTGCTGTTACGGATCGTTGGTGAGATGTCGTTTGCAGACATTGCATCACGCATGGACTGTGAGTACGACACAGCAAAAGCGCACTACCGCTGGGGTTCGCTAACATTAAAGGAGAGACTGTGGGAGAAGTGATTGTGTATCCGTTTCAGATTGCATACAAAGAGGTTGCATCAGCTGTAGCGCAGATCGGGTACGATAAAGTGCATGAGACCTTGATACATCAGGGGTTTAGTGAAACAGTTGCAACAGTGATAATACGAACGGCGCTGTCGCGTGGGTGGGGGAGTTAATGGATCAGAGAGACCTAGAGTCGTTTAAATTATTATTAGATAAATACCGTTACGAATATCACAGACTGGTTTACATTCTATTTCCATTTGGTGAACCAGGGCATGAGTTAGAAACGATGGCTCCGCTTGATTGGCAACTTGCTGAATGGAAAGCGATGAGCGATCACTTCAAGGACCCAGCAAAAAGAGACATACCTTACAAACTTGCAATCAGTTCAGGGAACGGTATCGGTAAGAGTGCGTTTTTTGCGATGACATTATTAATGTTGATGTATTCACAAAACACGAGAGCAAGAATCACAGCCAACACGTACACTCAGATTAAAAATATTACTTGGGTTGAGATTGACCAGTGGGCTAGACGTGCAAGATTTTTTGATTTCTTTTTTGAAAAGCTAGGAGAGTCAATAAAGTCACGGGATGAGAATCTATCCGAAGTATGGCGTACTGATATGTTTACCTGGGATGCCAACAATCCTGCAGCAATCTCAGGATTACATAACAAAGGTGCGTGCGTATTTGTTGGTATAGACGAAGCGGCAGGTGTGCCTGATGTGATTATTACATATTTGAATGGTGCGATGACTGATACAGATACAATGAAGATTTGGTTAATGATCGGAAACTCGGATGACCCTGAAAGTTCATTTGAGCGCAAAATGATTGACCCAAACTGGGTAGCACGTCGAATTGATTCGCGTACTGTTGAGTCTGTGTCAAAAGACTTTATCAATCAAGTTCTGCAAGAGTGCGGTGGTAACGAGGATGCTGATGACTTCAGAGTTCGCGTTAGAGGACTTCCGCGCAAGTCTAGTTCCGACAGTATCATTGACGCTGCAGCGGTGGAAAATGCGCTGAATGGTAAGACTGAGATCGAATCACAGTCAATGTTACCATGCGTGATGACAGCCGATTTAGCGTGGACAGGTGGAGACTTCTGTGCGCTTTGGATTCACCAGGGATCAGTTTCGATCTTGGTGGATTTTTATAAATTAGATAAAGAACAAGGTGAGACGCATGTCTACACATACCAACGAATGGTGATGTGGGAGAAAAAGTACAAAGTCGATTACGTTCTGATAGATCAGGCCGAAGGTACAGCTGTGTTTTCTTTCGCGCAAGCGCAGGGTAAATTTAACTGGGAACTGGTTAGCTTTGCGTCCAGTCCAAACGATGCGCCCGACTTTAAAGACTCTCAGTATCAAAACATGCGTGCTCAAATGTATTATGAAGCTAAGAAATGGTTAATGCAGGGTGGAACAATTAAATATTTAAATGACGAATGGCGCGATTTAATTCGTAAGCAATTATGCTGGACCAAAGGTATAAGAAACCGAACGACGTTGAAGAAACAGGCAGAGGCCAAGATCGACATTAAAGCTCGCGTGGGTTCATCACCAGACGTGGCCGATGGCTTCGTACTTCGCTTTAGTCGCATTTTTTACGACCGACAGCCAGAGAACACTACGGAGGAGATGCGCGACGTGTACGACACCGGTTATGATCAAATAGAATGGAACCCGTATTCAAAGATGTAGTTGACAATAAAATGGTAATAATTAAGCATTAATATAAGCGAGGTACGTTTATGTGTAGCGATTGGGATCGACTGATGGGAAACTGTGACGACGAGGTTAAGTGGTATCAAGACCCAAAAACACTAGGTCAATTATCAGGTTGGATGGTTGGTGGTGGATTACCAGGTGCCTATATTGGTGGAGAAATCGGTCAACAAATCGGTGACGCTTTAACACCACCAGATTATTCTGGTCCCTTGGACGCTGCAACACAACAATTACTTGATGAAAAACGACGACGTGCAACCGAAGCAAATCGGAAAGATGTACGAAGCTCCCAGCTTGCAAGACTGTTCTTATCAGAAGACGGTACGAATTTTAACACTCCCTCTAACAGTTTCATGGGGTAATAATGAATTATAATAAAAGCGAAATCGAGCATCTGCGAACCACATTAAAAAATGAGTTCCAGACGTTTCGAGATGATTGGATTGATCGTGGTCTTTGGGTTGACCCAAGTCGTGTAAAGTACATGCTGGGTAGAACCAAGGGTAAACGCGACAACCATCACATCGTTGACATGACCCACTTGTTGGCTCATCGCTCAATGGTATCAGGGTTCCTAGAAGGTAACACATCATCGACACGATCATGGTTTAAGTTTGCCCACCCTGATAAAACTTTAAATAAATTAACGTCAGTTAAAACATACATGCAGAACCTAAACGACCGATGCTTGGCAATTGCTTCAAGCTCGAATCTTTATTCGTCGTTGGCGGAAGCGTATGCTGACTGGGGTATTTTTGATACCACTTGTCTTTACATTGATGAGTTGAAATCTGGACCACACTTCACAGTGCTCGGTGCAGGAACGTATTACTTGATGAATGACGAGACAGGTGTGGCGAACGTATTGGTACGTGAGTTCGACCTGACTGTTAAGAATTTAGTTGAGACATACGGTAAGAGAGTTAACGGCGAATGGGATTGGTCAAACTTCTCAGAGCGAGTTAAGAATCTATTTAAAGACGGTCAATACACTACAACAATTCGCGTGTGTGAGAAAGTTTGCAAGAATGACTTCTTTACAAACGACATGCCAGAGGGTGGACCGAACCGTAAGTGGGTATCAATCAGCTACGAGTGTGGTGGTACTGAAGGCGATCAGTATGCCAACGGTTTAAATAAAGACGACTTAACTAATGATGTTTACTTACGAATCCAACATCGTACTCGCAAACCGTTCATTGCATTTAGAAATAAAGCATCGAACAACTTTGCGTATGGCGAAACTGGACCAACGACTATGGCACTTGGATGTATCAAGTCATTAAATAAAAAAGCAATCAGCAAAGATACTGCAATTGATTTATTGTTACGACCGCCGATGCAGGGTCCAGCAAGTTTGAAGAAGTCGTATTTAAATACGAATCCTAATTCTTATACGCCGATGGACGCGCACGCAATGGCGCAAGGTGGAGCAAAGCAATTGTTCCAGATCGGTGCCCAGGCTGTTGAAGTATTAAATCAAGATACAGCCGATCTTCGCAACATGGTCCGTAAAGTTTACTATGAAGACTTGATGTTGTTCTTGTCACAGAATCCAAAGACTCGTACTGCAGAAGAAGTTCGCGCTGTAATGAGCGAACAACAACTTGTCATTGGTCCTGCGTTACAAGCGTTGAACCATACATTAAACAATCCATTGGTCGATTACTTGGCCGATTATGCAATGAACGAAGATCCGTATGTGGGTCCACCACCTGAAGAAATTGCAGGTACATCACTTCGCGTAGTGTTTATCTCTGTGTTCGCGCAAGCGCAACGTGCAGCGGATTTACCAAGTATCGACCGTTATATGTCAGCAATGAGCGGATTATTCCAAGCGACTCAAGACCCAAGAATTTGGGATAAAGTTGATACTGATGCGTATGCTGATCTGTATGAAGATCGTTTATACTTACCAGTTGGTCTTAATCGTGACCAGGGAGTGGTAGATGCGAAACGTCAGAAGGATGCGCAGCAAGCGCAACGTCAACAACAAATGACTGAGACTTTACCAGCTGTTGCAGGCGCGCAAAAGGATATGGTGCAAGCGCAACAGATGAGACAACAGATGGCACAGCCACAAGGATAACAGATGACTGAGATAGAAAAACAACAACTTCAAGAACGGAAGGACCAGGCAAAATACCAATCTGTTTTAAATTCGCTTCAGGTTTTATTAAGTTACCCACATGGTAAAAACTTTTTAAAATATTTGTTTGAGAATTTCCAGGTTGGTAAGGTTCCACCAGTTGGAGTGTATGGAGAACAGTTAGTAGAGCTTACATCTTTTTATAGATGTGGAGCTTCAATTTATGAAATATGTTTAGCTGCGCAACCAGAATTGACTGGTAGCTTAATCGCAGAAATGAAACGAGACGAGGAGAAAAATAATGTACCAGAAGAACAGAATTAAGATGAATCAAGTAGACGCAAACTCAACTCAAGGAGGAGCAGGTGCGCCAACAACGACAACATCGCCGAACCCAGCGGCAACTCAAGCGCAAGGGGGTGTCGATGACGGTACAAAAGCGATCAACGAACTCTACGGAACGAAGCCCGACTCAACTAAAGTCGAGCCGCCACCGCAAGGAGTTCCGACAAAAACAAGTGAAACAGATCCAGCAACAGGATACGTTGCTCCACCTGCAGGAGAACCAACAGGATATAAGCCACCAGAGCCAGGAACCAAGCCAGACGAAAAAGACGCAGCTCCCGTAAAAACTGAGAGTACGTTTGATGAATCTGGAATGACAAAAGAACAGATTGATGCGGTTAAAAATTTCGCTGCAGCAAACAAATTATCTAAAGAAGCGTTGAATGAATACGTAACTTTGAGTAAAGCAGCGAAGAATAATGTCGAGATGTTTGAAGCTCAACGACTCAAAGTAATGGAAGAAGCAAAGGTTAAAATGCGAAGTGAGTGGTATAACTCATTGAAAACTGATAAAGATTTTGGTGGTGAACACTTTGAATCAAACTTAAAACGAGTGGATACTGTACTCGAAAAGTTCTTTCCAAACACCAAAAACATGTTGACAAAAGCCAAGGGGATGTTGCCTCCTGATGTTATGAAGGATTTTCAAAGTCTGCATAAATTGTTATTAGGACAAGAGGGAACTTTGGTAAATCCAAGCGCATCTGCGGATGCTGGTATGAGTGAAGATGAGAAATTTTTAGCAAACTATTACAAATAGGTTGTACTGGTTTACAAATTTTAAAAGGAGTTTTAAATGGCAACAAAAGGCGTAGGTTACGTATCGCTACTGGATGTAGCGAAAAAAGGTGATAAGGTAGCGGAAGTCCTTACACTTAAAAATAAAATGATGGGTGACATTCCGTACACCGAAATGAATGAAGGAACGATTCATAAAGAATCAATCCGAGCATTTTTACCTTCACCAAAATATCGTAAAGCCAATCAAGCGATTGCTTCTGCGAAGTCTGGTATCGAAGAACGTACATTCTCTGCAGCACACTTTGAGTCTCGTTCACAGATGGACGCTAAAGTTGCTTCTCGCGGTGGAATGGATCGCGTTGGTATCAACCGTTGGAACCAAGCACAAGGTCATATCCAAGCTATGGCTAACGAGCACGCTCGATTGATGATCTACGGATCACCATCAGGCGAAGGAAATAAAGAGCCAGGATTGGCAGATATTTACTACACAAAAACTGAAGCAACTAATGAAACTGCAAAGAACGTAGTTGATGGCGGTGGTGTAGGTTCTGATAACACTTCAATCTGGTTAGTTAACTGGAATCCAAATTCAGTTTTCGGAGTTTACCCAAAAGGTACTCAAGCAGGTTTGAAGCGTACTGACTACTCTGAAGGTGGAAAATTAGTACAGTTACAAGGCTTAGATGAAACTGGCGCAGCTGGTACATTCTACGGTTACGACGAGATTTTTGAAATTGACCATGGGTTAGTTGTTAAAGATTGGCGTCAAGTAGCGCGTGTTGCGAACATCGACGTTTCTGCGTTGATTGCTGGATCAGGTGCAAACTTAACTGATTTGTTAATCTCAGCAATGTACAAATTGGATGAGATGTCTGGTGCAATCATTTACTGTAACCGAGTTGTTCACGGTATGTTGCATAAGAAAGCTTTAGCTGATGTTAAAGCAGGTGGCGGTTTGACGTTCATGAACTGGGGCGGCGAGCAAGTATTATCATTTAACGGTTTCCCGATTCGTATTCAAGATGCAATCTTAAATACTGAAGCGGCATTGGCGTAATAGGAGGAGTTTAATATGTTTCATGATTATCAAAACGAATTAAGCGCAAAGCAAGCAATCACGGTGGATGCAGTATCAACTCATACATACGATTTGAATGCTGTCGGTTATGATCCTTCAATGGGTCGTCCATTAACAGGACTTGTAGCTGTAACAACAGCTGCAGCTGGAACTGTTGTAGCAACGTCTTACGGTTTACAGGTTATCCAATCTGCTGCCGCTGACTTGTCTTCACCAGATGTCATTGCATCACGAACTGTAACAGGTGCGTCTTGTACTGTTGACACAATGTTTGAGATTCCGATTCCACACGGTTCAATCACTAAGCGTTATATCGGTTTCAATTACGATGTAACTGGTGGAACTGCACCTACGGTTTCTTTCTCATCTTACATCGTTCCGTTCGATGAAGTACCGAAATCTAAAGCATTCACTAAAGTTTATACTACTATCTAATAGGAGTTTAATATGGCTGAACACAATAATAAGTTTCAACAATTCAAAAAGCCTGCAGACCAAAAGTCTGCAGGTGAAGTAGAAGACATGAACGAAAAAATCCGAGTCGTAGCAACAGCTGACGGAATTTATGAAAGTAAAAGAATTGTACCAGGGATGGAACTTGTAATCCCTAGACGATTGTTTTCGCATAATTGGATGAAAGTTAAAGAACAACAGTAATTTAAGGAGGAACAATGTACAGTAAAACGGGAATATTTAACCTGGCACTTTCGGCATTGTTCTTACAGAAAAAGATCGCCGATTCAGAAACAGATACTTCCAAAGAGACTTTAATTTTAAACGCGCATTGGGATATTGCATGGAATACTGGACTTCAGGAACTTGATACAGATTCAATCGCTGTAACTGAAGCGTTAGAGTTGATCGATGAAACACCAGATGTTCACTGGCAATTTGCTTACAAATACCCTGATAACTGTGCGTTTTTAAGACGCCTTATCCCTCAAGATGGTGGCGAATTAACAGACGACGAATTAAGTAGAATTGATAAAAAGATTTCACGATTCATGGGTGAAAAAGCAATTCTTACAAATGAAGCTAGCGCATACGCCGAATACATTCCAAACGATATTGAAACAACAGATTTAAATGCTGAAGAAGCGTTGTTCATTGCATATAAACTTGCAAGATTATGTTTACCACTTATCATAGGTAAAGACTCAGACAACGTAGCTAAATTGTTAGAAACTCGATACGAGCAAGCACATTTAGATGCGAGAGCTAAGTCAGCAAAAGAAACATCAATTTATAGCCCAGATTGGCAGCGATCAGAATTCGTAAAGCATCGGCTGTCTTAAGGAGAACCGATGAGTTATTTAAAAAAAGCCAGCTTTGCATACGGAGAGCTGGACCCGTCGTTGCACGACAAAACCGATTCACAATCGTATTACGCTGGACTTAAAACAGCACGCAATGTCTTAGTCAATAAGACAGGTCGAGTAATAAACAATTCAGGAACCTGGTTTGGTATTCAAACTAAAAATAATACAGCAGTTAGATTATATGCTCCAAATTTTCAACAAGACTCATCAGGAGCAGCAGACTATGAAGACTTTCTTTTAGAGTTCGGTAATCTTTATGTTCGTCTTCTGAGATTAGTTTTCGGGAGTGCAGAGAATAGATACAAGCTTGAAGTATTAGATGAAGAAGTAACTACCTTTACAACTGATGATTTAGTTAATTTAAAATTTGAATCAATTAAAGAAAAACAAACACTAAATAGTTATAAAGTTTTTGTAAGTGGTGGGTGGTTAAGAGACATTATTTCAATTTCAGTAAATTCAAATACCTTAACTGTAACAAGTGTTCAGAATGCTTATCCTACACTACAAAATGATTCACCCAATTTTATAACATACAAAGATCTTTATAAAACTCAAGTAAATGTCACAGCACAAATAGGTGTTAGAGTAACCTACGGTGTAACTGTTGTTACAAAATCGGGGATGGAATCAACGATACTTCAGGTTGATACATACCAAGATTCAACAGGTGGGGTATTAACTTTTCCTAAACTACCTGTAAACGACGAGTTTAATTCATTTTCAATTACAAATTTTGAAATACCTGCATCAACAGGCACATTATATTCATCAGACATTTCTCATTTTAATATTTATCGTAGACCGTTTACAAACGTAACTACAGGTAGAAACGGATATGGAAATGGATGGGGACTTATTGGGATTGCCGAAAGTACGGGATCTTATACATCAGGTAATAATATTACAATATCTTTTGCGGATTTTGGACAAGAAGCAGATTATACAAACCCACCACCTACTAATTTTAGAGACATAGTTGAACTATATAATCCTTTAAACTCACCTATCTTTGGTGCGCAAGGTATAGGGGTTTATAACCAAAGACTTTTAATTTATGAAAAATCATTTATTGCTTTCAGTAGAGTAACGCACCCTACATATTTTTTAAGAGATTTTCCTTTAACACAATCTACGTCATTTTTATTAGATATTGGTGAAGGTAATCTTACTATTTACCACCATGCTAATTACAACGGTCTTTATTTATTTACATCTAAAGGGATTTTTTATGGAGGTAGTGATTCTGCAGTTTCATCATTAAATCCGATATTAAGATTAGTAAATGATTCAGTAGTTGATGCAACAGTTCCTCCAATAGTAACACCTTACGGTATGTTCTTTGTTGATTCTACAACGAAGACTATTAAAACTTTAATGTATGACGATGTTGCAAAATCTGTAATTTCAGAAGATATATCAGCATCAAGCGACCATCTTTTTTACGGTAAAAAAGTTGTATCGTGGGCTTTTCATGGAGGAGAAGTTCCACACTTATTTGTAGTTTTAGACGACGGCACAGCTGCAACATATTCATATTCTAAAGTTACTGGGCTTAACGCCTGGACTCCTCATAATACTGACGGCAATTATAAACAAGTTATAAATTATAAAGATACTAGAGATAATAATAAATATTTAATTTATCTTATTGAACGAGATGGAAACTATAATATTGAAACGTCAAGTGTAAGAGCATTAACTACTCCTACAACTATTCAAAGTCTTTATACGATACCTTACACTTTCAATGAACTATACCGAGCATTTTCACATAGTTCTGTATTTTTTTACACAACCAATGACGTTGCTGTTCCAGGAACTTTTGTAAAATCTTCAGCTCAAGGACCAACGATAGACGCTGTGTCAGGAACATGGGATACACAAGTTAAGATTGATGATTTCATCGGTGGGTTTTGGACTGGTAAAGAGGGTGTTACGTTTGCCGTTTATGTACCAAGCACGGGTGAGTATTACTATATGGTAGTTGCAACTGTTGTTGCAATGACTTCTGTAACTTTTAATATTATTGGAGAAGCATTTCCTGTTGAATTGCGAAGTACAGCACCTGAAATTATCCAATGTCACACAGTCATTACAGGGTTATCACATTTAAATGGTAAAAAAGTATCAGTATATTCAGACAATGCAGTCGTTGGATCACCGTACAATGATGCGGAACCTTATGATGTTTTTACAGTATCAGGCGGCTCAATCACATTACCGTCACCAAGAGCATACAGTGTTGTAGGTCTTCCTTACGTGTCAGATATTGAAACACTTGAGATCGACACAAGAAATGGAACAACTGCGCTTGATAAAAAGATTGTAAATGAAGTCGGGGTTCGATACGCACGCACGCGCGGAGTTTACGTATCTGGTGAACTGCCAGCAAATAACAGCGTAGTCGATATGGAAAATGCTCAAGACTGGACAACTGAAGATGTGGTCAATCGTCCGATCATTGAGAAAACTGGACTAAAGGTTTATCGACCAACAAGTACATGGAATGGCAAGGGTAAGATTGCGTTACGGCAAGTTGACCCTTTACCATTTGAAGTAACTTCAATTATATTAGACGTAAGTAAGGGGTAATTATGGCAATACCGTTATTAGTTTTAGGTGGACTTGCCGCACTATCTGTTGGTGGGCAAATATTAAGTGCTGAAGCGCAGGCCAATGCAATTCGCGCGCAGGCAGAATTTCAAGCTAAAATTGCTGAATTAAATGCACAAATGGCAGAGATCGATTCTGTTCAAGTATTACGCGAAGGTCGCACACAAGAAGCTAGATATTTAGGTGAGGTCACACAAGTCCAGGATGCCCAGACTGCGGCGTTTGCAACCCAGGGTGTGGAAGTAAAGGGTGATGCAACAGGTGATCTTATAGCGCAATCCTCGCTGGCTGCAGCACTAAACCTGGTAGACATGCAGAATCAAGCGGCGATCAATTCATCAAAGTATAAACGTGAAGCAGATCAAATTAGAAATCAATCTGCACTCAATACATACAACGCTTCAAATTACGCACGATCAACATTAATTTC
Source organism: uncultured Gammaproteobacteria bacterium (assembly GCA_964636855.1). Classification (GTDB taxonomy): domain Bacteria; phylum Patescibacteriota; class Patescibacteriia; order UBA1558; family S5-K13; genus S5-K13. The sequence continues at coordinate 12,992 of CAZWVD010000004.1, forward strand.
AGGATACGCAGGAGCTTTGACAAGTGCTGCAAATTTTGCGATTCAAGGATCTAGTTTAATGGGTAAATCAGGCGGATCAGGATTACAAACTTCTAAGTCTGTGATGAGCACTGAAACAATGTCAGAGCGATTGCAAAAACCTGCATTACAACTTGAAGACAGTGGGTTTGGCAGTTTATCAAACTCATACGGACATAATCACTGGAACAATTATTACGGAGGATAACTCAAATGCCTATTAACATTCCTCAAATTAAACGCGCAGAACCTGTATCGCAAGGATCAATTGGTCGCGATCAAACACAAGCGCCAAGTATTGAACCACAATTAAAAAATTTAAATACAGTAAGTAACGTATTTGAAAAAGGCGCAGACTTAGCTTTTAAATATGAAGCACAGGCTCAGGATACTGAATTGCGTGATCTTACCAATAAATACAAAGCTGCACTTTACGGTACGGGTGATGAGAAAGAAGAGTGGACAGTCACTCGTTTTCAAAACACACCGAAAGAAGGCCAGGATTTAACTCCTGCGTTTGCTGGATACAAATCATACAAGCAGTCACTTCGTGATAAAGTCTTAGGAGAAGCAAGAGGTGGTGTTGCAGACCGATTAAAAACTGAATTGGCAGATGTAGATTTTTATGCAGATCGAACAGTAAATGTAGAATTTTATAAAGCTAATAATATTCGACAACAAGATACTCATAAAACTGAAATTGAAAATTTAAGAAATAAAGATTTACCTAGTGCAGTTGCATATTACAATCCTAAAGACCCTGAAACAGTAGAACAATTGTTAAAAGTAATTAACAAAGCCGGATTATCAACGGCAAGTTTACTTTTAAAAAGCGGAGTTAGTTACGATGATTCAGTAATGAACTCCAAAGTTGATGAACAACGTGGAATTTTAGCATCAGATGCAGCAAACTATGCGATATTAACTAGAGACGTAGAAAAAGCTCAAGCTATTTTAAATGACCCTAATTACAAAGGTATTATTCCTGCAGAGCGTGTAAAAAATGTCGTGTCTCAAATTGAAAACGTAAAAGAAGAAAGACAAATAAATCAAATAGTAGATCAAAACATGCAATTTACCGAAGCTGTTGGTATGGATAATATTAATAAAATGAAAGAATTAACTCCTGAAAAACGTGATACAGCTATTAAAGAATTTATTTCTAAAAAAACTAAAATTAGAGAAAGTCGCCTTAGAGATTCTGCAACTGCAGCAAATGCAATTTCATTATATGCTCAACAACTTTCATCAACTGGTCAATTACCAGCAACGTATGAACAATTTTCAAAAGATCCAAAGGTTGCGTCATTGTTACCGTTTGTAACAGAAGGAAGCCATCTGTTAAGAGCAAAGGCGGCATTAAATATTTATCCTAAAGACAGTGACATTCAGGTTTATAAGAAAGTAGATCAGGCATTTGCTTCAGGAGAAGCTTATCGCTGGGATGAACAAAGACTTAATAACGAATTAGTTGGATTATCAAAATCAGATACAAACCACTATGTAAGACAATACGTTAAAAAAGATAAAATTGGATTACAAACTAAACAACGTATTGCTATGGAAAAAAGTATTAAAACATATTTACGACCTGGTGAATGGGCAGCAAGTACACAAACAATCTGGAATAATTATTTTAGATACGAGTTGGAAAAACGATTTGATAACTTGGATGCTGACTTAACAACTCAACAGCGTGAAGAATACTTACAAAAATGGAAACCTGAATTAAAGAAAGCATACGATGCTATCCGATCTGCAGACCGAGAAGATCGAGATGCAGTTGCTAAACAGTATTTTGATATGTCATTATCAGAATCTGATATTAAACAGTCGTTACCAACAAAAAAAGTAAGCGCACCAAAAAAACAAAGAACAGATGATGTTGACCCCGCTTTACAAAATATGATGAAACAATTAGAAAGATAATCGGATGAATACAGAATTAGATCCACAACAAGCATCAGATGCGTATGAAATTACAACAGAACAGCCAGGTATTACACCTGAAAAAGCATACCAAGATGCAGTTGATGGTCAAAAACCACAACCGTTTAATTATGCAACACCTAAAGTTAAAAAACTTTTAAACGATAATTTAGTTGCAGGTGGAATAATTAGTCCAGAAGTTGAAAAATATTCAGACTGGGAACGCACATGGATGAAGTTTGATAATTCTTTTGAATCAGGCAGAAATCAAAATGCAATGGGTGATGATTCTTATCAAATCATGCTTTGGAAAAATGATTTACAAGTGCTTTCAGATTACAAAACTCAAGACGATTATAAAACAGGTGTAAAACGATTAGCTACAGAAATGCAAAAGTCTCAAGCGTATTCTGCATTAAATAAACCTGATGATGTATTTGTTAATATTCCGTCGGGTGTATCAACAGCCATTTATCAAATGGTTACCAATGTTACTGACAATCCGTCTGTATCAGGCGTCGGAGCATTGGTGGGTTTAGGTACTGGCGGAATACCTGGTGCTATTAAGTGGGGGTTTACTGCAGGTAACACATGGGGTAATTTTACAAAAACTGCAGGCTCAATTTATAAAGAAGTAATTTTAGAAGCTACAGACGAAGAATTTAAAAAACGTAATCCAAAGCAAGTAATGTACATTGCCCTTGGTACTGCAGCAATATCAGCAGGATTAGAAGCATTTGCAAATAAAGAGTTAATTGAAGGCGCAACAGGTAAATTTTTAGCTACCAAAACAGGGCAATCTTTAAGTGCATCTGCAGTAGTTGCAAGTATTAAAAAAGGTTTAAATGGTGAAACATTAAAACTTGTTGCAAGTCTTGGTGAAACAATTGCATCAAAATTACCTGAGCTTTTAAAAACATCAGGTAAGTATTTAGGTAACGCTTTTATGACTCAAGGATTACCGGAAATGGGTCAAGAGTTAATTGAAGCCAAGGGTACCGCAATGGGTAAAGGCCAGGGTTTAAAGTTTAACAAAGAGCTTGGTAATCAATTAGCGAACGCAGGTTTAATTGGAACATTCACTACACCTGTTGCAGACACAGGGGCAATTGTTTTAGGTAACGCTTACTATCAGGGTGTTGCAACTATTGCGCGCAAACAAGACACTAGAGAGCCTTTACGAGTTAACATGGGTGAATTTCAATTGCGTGAAGATTTGAAAGCTCAAAAAGAACAACTTGAAAAAGATAAATCAATTATTACTGAACTTTTAGATATTGAAAATAAAATATCTACAAAAAACAATCCCGTACACGATGAAGTTACCGACGCATTGGCAGTTGATAAAAAATGGTACGTGACTAAAGATGCGTTGCTATCTTTAGAACAAAATAAAGCAGGAGTCTTAAAAGAATTTTCAAGAGTTACAGGACATGAACTAACAGACGAAAATGAAATTTACAGTCTTTCTAGTAAAAACTTATTAAGAATTGCGCAATACGATGCTGAAATTACAAATAAAATTTCACACACTCCTGCAGGTAATACGCTTGAAACATTTGAAACCTTTACAAAAAAACTTGATACAAGCAAAGAAAAAGTTCAAAAGGTTTTAGAAAGTAAATTAATTAATAAAAATGAAAACACTCAAACACAAGAAGAACAAATTAACGAATTAACAACAATTATTGACTCAAGTACTGACGGTGTTTTTGATGTTGATTCAAACGTATATCGAGACACAATTACCACGCTGGTTGCTGATCGAGTAATGACAGAAGATGAAGCACAGTTATATCATGATACAGTAACAGAAGCTCGCGTATTTTCAGCAGAACAAACTTTAGAACAAGAACGACAAGAAACTCGACGTGCAATTAAACTTGATGTCGATTCAAGTATTGAGTCTATAGCTGAAAAAATTGAAGACAGTATTAATAAAGATCCTGGAATGAAGGTTGAAGATTTCTTTGACCCATCGGTGCCTGTAGATCCTAATTCTTTTAATTTATTACGCGAGATATTTCCTGAGTTTAAAAATAAAAATGACTTGGAAATTCAATTAGATTTGTTAACAAAACAAAAAACAAAAGCCATAAATAAATACGGAATTTTTGCATTTGATCCTGAGACGCTACCAGGTGATTACAAGCAATTAACATCAAGACAAAGAGCCAAGGATAAGCTGGTATTTGTTAAAGGTGGAATTGATTGGAAACATGCCGATTTAATTGCCCAAAAGATATTTGGTTATCGCGATGGTATAGCAATGCTTGGTACAATTTTAAATACGCCAACTAAGGAAGAATATCGAGCTGAACAATATGGATATTTAAAAGATTTACAAACAGATGAGTCAATTAAAGAACTTACTCCGCAAAAAGAAGATTTTTTAAAAGCGTTTGAAAATAAAGCAAAAATATATGCAAAAGAAATTGATTTTATATTAAAAGAAAAAACAGGACAAGCTCGTAAACTAATTGCTGGGTTAGGTAAGACTTTTAAAGTTGATGCAGTTTTAAAACGACGCGCTCAAACCATTGCAGAAAATGTTAAAATGCGTGATTTAAACCCTAATAAATTTTCACGTAATCAAGATGTATTCCAAGCTAAGGTAACTAAAGCTTTTGCCGACGGTGACTTTTTTAACATGTTTCAATACAAAGAATTACAAGTATTGAATGCTCTTGCTGAAGGATATGCTCTTGATTTTAGAAAGCGCATTGAACGTAAGTCTGCGCGTGTTCAGATGATGGGTACTAAAGAAGGTCAAAAGTTATTGTATGCAGCAGGACCGGAATTTGTACAAGCTTACAATTTTTTAAAAGGCGCTTTAGACGGTAGACCTTATGCTACATCTCAGGTGCAAGATTTAATTGAGCTTTATAAGCCGTACACAGGAACAGGGATTGGACCTGAGTTCGGTCAACGAATTATTCAACCGCGAGACACAAAAGTTCAACAAGGTGATTTAAATTACAAAGAAGTATCTGCAATTTTAGACACAATGATTGGTATTAACTCATTAGCTAAACGTGCAAAATCTGTAAAAGTCGGCGAGCAAACTGTATCAATGATTGAAGCACAACGACAAATATCTTTGTTAGCAAGAACCAATCCATTATACGACTCAACACAATCTGAATCTCTTTTTAATAAAGATTACGATGAACCTGTAGCTGATGTTGTAATGGATCAAATGGGATCTGTTACTGCAATGTTTACAACAATATACACAACAATACAAAATAGATTAGACCAGGGAGACATTACTGGATTTTTTTCAAATACATTTATTGTACCTTTGGTAAACGGACTTAGTACATACGGTACTAAAAATACTCAAGTTAATGATTATCTGATGTTAAAAGTTAAAGAAACAATCGGACTAGATGCGTTTAATAAATTGCCTACAGAAAGAGTAAATATTCCAGAATTTTCAAAACGATATAAAAATGGGCTTTCACGTTTTGAATTATTGGCAACTACTGCACATGCTATGTCCGAGTCTGGTCGAAAAAAAATGACAGAGCAATACGGTATTACCGATCAACAATTGCTTAAAGTAATTGAGGATAACGTCACAGATAAAGAACTAGAATTAATTCAATCAATGATGAATTATCATGAATCAGAATTTTTTAAAAATATTTATGATAGATACATTCGATTGGGTCAAGTTCCACCCGAAAAAGTAACTGCATTACCAACTAAAATTAGAGGTAAAGAATACGCAGGCGGATACTGGCCATTAAAAAAAGAATCTGAGATTTATAATAAAACTAAACGAATGAATCAAGAAATTACCGATGTAATTAAAAATAAAGAAATCGGTAAGATGTTAGAACCTACAGATGTTGTTACTAAATCGGGTACAGAAAAAGAACGTACAGACGCAACTGGACCTTACGATTTAACATTTGAAGGGTATATGTATAAGGTTAAAGAAATGATTCATCATGATACGTTTTCAGAAACGATGATCAATATTTCTAATCTTTTGGCTAATGACTCAATTGTAAATGACATGATGAATGTCATGGGTAAAGAACAGTTTACAGCATTTGTCGCATCATTAGAACATTTTGCTTTAGGTTCTCATGACTTTGACATTCAAGCTCAAGTTGCAATGGAGCCTGGTCGTAAGATTTTAAATTTTATGACTCGAAATTTAAACGTAGCAAAAATGGGTGGCGGCATTAAAACAGCCGCTCGTCAGTATAACTCGTATGGAGTAATGATTGAGTCGCTTGTTACACAGCTTAAAGAACCCTTAAGTGTAGACAGTGCAAAAGCAGCATCTTCTACAATTTGGAATACTGTTTTAAATCCAATGAAGCTCGGTAAACTTGCCGAAGCAATTGCAGTTGTAGATCCACAGTTTAAAAACTATGTAGATTCTTTAAAAAAACTACCAATGTATAAAGCTGCATTCGGTAAAGAATCGGTTTTTGATGTGTATGCTACAAATCAATCTGATACAGGAAAGTATGCTAGAAAAACACAAGATTTCTTTATGGGACATTTACAGTTTATTCAATTACAATTAAACACTGCTGCATATATGACGGCTTTTAATTTTGCAATGGACGGTAAAATTAAAAATATTGATAAAGGCGATAAGAAATCAGCAAGAGATTTTGCAAGCACTATGGTTCGTATTACTTTATCAGATGACTCAGCACTTGGTCAGTCTGCGATACAAAGACAGTGGTGGGGTAAATTATTCTTATTCGGTCAGAACCAATTAAACATCGTAACCAACAGAGCCATTGGTGCTCACATGAGAATGGGTTTTGCAAGAAATCAAAATGGTTTTGATTTAAGAAATAAAGCTTTCATGTCAGGTCTTATGACAATAGTAATGGCAGGGGTTGTACCGTCAATCTTAGAGACTGCACTTGGCAATCTTTATAAAAATATTGTAGTGCCAGAGGAAGATAAGGAAGAAGAAAAAAAAGGTGCAGCTGATAAAACAGTAGTTGCTGGATTAAAAGGGTTTTTAAATCTTTATCCAGGATTTAGAAGTTTTGCATACGATATTGAACAAATTACTGAGCAAGATAAAGATATGTTTACGCTCAATAGTGGTAATATTTATGCAAATTCTCTTACAAATGTAACATCTTTTGTAGGTTCCACATTGTGGGCAGCACACGACTCATTAAGAAAAGAAGAAGAAGATCGACACAGAGTTTCTCAAAATGAAATTAAAACATTTACTCGTAGTATATTAGATTTATCAGGTATTGCTGGTTTCAATGCTCCTCCTATTCCATATATAAATCCAACAGGTAAGAATTTAAGAAACACCGTATCAGATGCAGTCATTGAAAAATGGTTTAGTGATCACCCTAGACGATATGATTTTAGTATTTTATCATACAATGAACCAAGCGATGACCGACCAAAAAATATAGTGGATATAATTACTGAAATTGCTAATGACAAAAATGAAACTGTGTTAGCGGAACAAAAACCGAAAGAGCAAGCAGACGATGTATTTATTGCAGCAGTTGAAGAACTGCAAAAACCAAATCTTACATACGAGCAGAAGCAAATTCAAAGTGCTATTCGAGACAGAGCATATTCCGTCAATGGTATCACTAATCCTGAAGGTCATAAAATTACCACAAACAAAGGTGATGTAGATTTAAGTGACTTCAGAGACAGAGAAAAAATAACATTGTGGGTTAGAGGATTGTCAAGATTTGAAACCAAGGACTTTACTGCAATGATGAGTTCATCTGGTGCATCGGGATATTTCCACTTTACCAAGGGCACATGGAACTTGATTAAAGACCAGTATCCTGAGCTTAACCTTCCTAAAACCCCACTTGATGCGTCAGAGGCTGTTCAGAATCAAGCTTACTGGAAACTACTGGGTGAAAATATGATTGATTTAGAACGGTTAAATCAATCGTTAAGTTTAGAAAATATTTATTTAATTCACATGATGGGATTCGATGACTATAAAAAGTTTGTACAGTCTAACCCTGGTGATGACTTAGAAAAGATTTTACCTGTCCAATATGAATACAATCGAGGGATCGTACAACCAGGTACGGTGCAGGGTATTAAAGACAATGTTAAGGATAAACTACTGGACCATATCAAGGAAGCATACGAGGACTTAAAAACAGAAAACTTATTGACGCCATAGTCCGAAAATGAAAGGATTTTTATATGATTAATACAAATGACCCAGTTGAGACGTACACAGGTAACGGAACCCAAGATACCTACACGTTCAACTTTAAAGTACGTTCAGCTGCAGATATTTTAATTATTGTTTACAATACCGCAACTGATGCCCTGGTCTTTCAAGAACGAGGTGATGTTTTAACCAACGTCACTTCAGTTACATTCGACGCAATTAACGGCGGCGGTTCAATTACTTTGCCAGCAAATCTCGCAGCAGATCGCAAATTGATAATTGTTCTCGCCGCTGATACTCCAACTCAAACATTCAGATTCAGAGATCAATCAGAATTTGATCTTCGCCAATTTGAACATGCGCTTGATAACTTAATGATTTATGTTCAACGACTGAACGATAAAATTAATCGTTGTTTCAGATTATCAGACAAAGCGAATTATATTGCAGCACTTGAAATGGAGATCGACAGCATTCCAGTTGCTGAAGGTATTCCAGTATTTGATGCAACTGGTGAATTTTTAGAATTTAAAACTCCTGCAGAGATTGCTGCAGCTGGTGGGTCATTTGATGATACAGCTTATGGACTAACAGGATACTCAGCAAGATTCTCTGAAGCATTTGCGACCGCAGATTTACTTGCTACACTTCAGCAAATCGTAAACCTTTCGTACCTTGCACCAACAATCAGCTTAGCTGGTACTGGTTCAGGTACAATCCGAGAAAAAGGTGCTTCACTTGCTTCAGCTCCTTTAACCGCAACAATCGTGAAACGATCAGACCCAATCTTAACTGTAAGATTTTATCGTGGTGTTACACTGATCGACACTCAGGTTGCTGGTGGTGCAATCCCTTCTGGTGGTACAAGCACTTATACTGATTCAACAGGTTGGACAGATACCATCTCATTCTCTGCACAGGTAGACGATGACGGTTCAACAGGTGGACCAACAACAGTTACATCAAACACTGTGACGTACACATTTGTTTATCCTTATTACTACGGTGACGGTGCAGTAGGTTTAACAGCGGCACAAGTTGGAGCATTAACCAAATCGGTTATTGTATCTACGGCAACAGTAAATAAAACGTTTACTGCAGCTGGGGGTGAAGTATTTTATTTTGCATATCTTGCATCATACGGACCTCTAACAAGCATCTTAGATGTAAACGGATTTGAAACTATTTCAGATTGGACTTTAACAACATCTAATATTACAGGACTTGATGCAACTGCGCAGAGTTACCGAATTTATGAATTTAACAATCCTGTAGTTGCGGGTTCATATTACTACAGCTTCCGAAGATAAGAGGAATAAATGGCAATTACATTAGCTTCAAATTTTGATATTAATGCATCACTACCTATCGACTCACGATTCGTAGTTGCAGACGCAACTGCTCGTGATGCTATTGATGCGGGTGTGCGCTATGAAGGACTTATCGTTTATGTCATCGCAGATGGACTTCACTACGCATTAGTTGGTGGAGTAACCAACAGCGACTGGTCAACAATTGGCGGTAGCGGTGGTAGTGGAAACTTCACAGTCGATCGTTTCTCTGGTGACGGTAGTGATGTCACATTCACTTTATCAACTGATCCTGGTTCAGAAAATAATATGTTCGTTTATGTTAGTGGTGTTTACCAACAGAAGGATACTTACTCTGTTGCAACGACGACTTTAACTTTCTCAACTGCACCACCACTTGGAACAGACAATATCGAAGTAACTTATTCAACACCAACAAGCATTGGTACACCTTCTGATAATAGTGTATCAACTGTTAAGCTTCAAGACGACGCAGTTACAACTGCAAAGATTGATGACGGTGCGGTGACACAAGCAAAACGAGCGTCGCTTGGTCAACAACTTAGTTCTAGTTGTAATAACTTTACATCGTCATCAGCATCGGCGACAGACATCACAAATTTATCTGTCAGCATTACGACAACTGGGCGGCCAGTGTTTCTTGGTCTTGTGAGTGATGGCAGCGGAAACGTGTCAAACTTGTTAGTAAATCCAACCGCAGGAACAACGACAATAAGATCTTTTTACACTTTCGTTAGAAGCGGGACCACTATAGCAGAACACGAAGTCGGTAACATTGTAAACTCGTCCGGGACAGTTCACTCAATCAGGGTGCCGGTGTCTTCGCTTTCACATATCGATGCTCCGTCGTCAGGAACTTATACTTATAAAGTTCAGGTGCGGTGCGCGGCCGACACAGGCGTCGGCGTGAATTACGCAAAGCTTATTGCATACGAACTTTAAAGGAGTATCACATGCCATTGACTAAAGTTGTTCAACAATTAATGATACCGAGAACTCCAACTGTTCAAGTTCTTACAAGCGGTACTACTTATACACTATCATCAGGTACGTCATGGATTAAAGTTAGAATGGTTGGTGCTGGTGGAGCAGGTGCTGCAAATGGGTCCGGTCCTTCAGCTGGTACGGCTGGGGGCAATACTGTTTTTGGAAGTGCTACAGCTGGTGGCGGTGGATTCGCTGCAGCTGGTGGTCAAAATGGCGGTGCTGGTGGAACCAATACAACTGCTTACACAAATATTTTAAACATTCCAGGACAAGCTGGTCTACCTGGTGGATATACCATAGATGAACCAGGCGCTTCGGGTGGTTCAACTCTTTTAGGTCCAGGCGGAAATGGCGGAGCTAGAGGAGCTGCAGGAACAACACCGGGACTTCAACCCGCTGGTTATGGCGGTGGCGGCGGCGGTGGTGGCGGAAATGGAACTTACGCATCAGGAGGTGGAGGCGGAAGTGGAGCATACCAAGAATTTATCATTACTAATCCATCGGGGAGCTACAGTATCTCAATTGGTAGTGGTGGAACTTTAGGTGGAGCAGGTGGCGGTGGAAACAACTCCGGTGCTGGTGCCAATGGGGTTATCATCGTTGAAGAATACTAAACTAAAAGGAGTGACCGACATGAGTGAGCAGCTTATCGAATGGTTAAAAGAGGACTTACAATCAGTGAAGTCTGATGTAAAAGAAATTAATGCAAAAGTCGATGAGATGTTGGCATTCAAGTGGCAAATAGTTGGAGGGTCCGTAGTGATCTCTCTGATTGTCGGTATCGTTTTACAATTTATAATCGCATGGGTAGGTAAATGAGTAACGTCCCATTTGTTCGAGAAGAACTATTACCACAACAATATGAAAACTCAGACATCAAAAATGTCACGGGTACTGTCGTTGGTAACAAAATGGCAATGGACGTTACACTTCTTGGTGGGTCTGTTGGGTCCAGTGTTACTATTGATTTAGGCGACAAGATCAATACGTTTGATATGTACCAACTCAATGACCTTGAGGACGGTGCAACTGCGTACTTTGGTCTTGCTGAGTTTACCGATCAGAAGTGGCTAATTAAACGATTCATTGATGCCGCAGGAACCATGCGCTACGCCAATGAATCAAATAATCCAACTGTCACAGATTACTCGACAGCCTGGACAGGTCGTGCAACACTTGTATATAGTAGATTTGAAGAACTAACTAATTATTAGGAGAAATTAAATAATGAGTAAGGCAAATGCTTTTGAAAATGATTTAGTCACACTTACCTTTAATGCGACACTTCCTGCGCATCTTGGAGTTTTATTAAGTACAGGAAATGCTAATTTATATGTTGCGCTTCATACAGCTGACCCTGGTGAAGCTGGTAGCCAGACCACAAATGAATGTGCTTATGGCGCTTATGCTCGTGTAGCAGTAGCTCGATCTGCAGGTGGATGGACTGTATCGGGTAACCAAGTGCAGAACACTGCAGTTATCAACTTTCCAGAGTGTACGTCTGGTTCTGAAACAGTAACACACTTCTCTATCGGAACTGTGACATCTGGTGCAGGACAAATCCTTTACAAAGGTGCATTAACCGCATCTCGAAACGTATCGACAGGCATCACGTTACAGTTTCCAGCGACTTCGATCACGATCACAGAGGACTAATGACAAATCAAGAAATGGTAAAAGCTTTGAAAGGTGATCTGCAACAGAAACAAATGTTGTACGATTATTTCTTTGCTAAAGTTTCACAGGGTGAAGTTTTAGAAGATAATGAAGTTCCTATGTTTGAAGCAGTACGAAAAGAACTTACTAAGAAATCAGAGATTGTAACAATGTCTGGTTCGGCAAGTGGTAATAGCGGAGCGCAGGTATGATTCGCGGCGTGTGGGATTACGTTCAGGCTATTGATAAAGGTCAGACTCACTATTCGACATGGCGTAAAGCACCATCTCAAGCAAATACAGCATCGAATTGGTTTGATCTTTCAATGAGTCCAGGAACGCCACTCCCACAATATTATGCAGCTTCGCCTCTAGTAGCTCAGCAATTAAAAAGATCCACTGATGGCGGCCTAAATCATGGCCCACCAGTTTCATCAACCGATCATCAAAAATATTTAAAACGATTTTTAATGATGGGTGATTCGGCGTTTGGTGTTCCAATGCCTTACATTATCATGGACTATCTTTTGTACTATCCTTTTGTGGATATGGGGACTACTGACGAGCAAATTATGGACAATACTCTAACGCTGCCAAGATACACCGACGGCGTTGGAGTTCAAATGATGTGTGTGTCGGTGGCCTCTGGAACTGCATTAGCTCCAAGATTTACGGTTAATTATACAAACTCTGACGGTGTTAGCGGTCGAACAAGCAAAGTCGTTTCGTTAACTTCAGCGGTGGCCAATGGCTCGGTATTAACAGCTCATCACAATCTAGCGACTGTTATCGGGAACACTCCTTTTATAGGACTTCAAGACGGTGACAAGGGCGTGCGCTCTGTCGAATCTGTGACGTTTACATCTCTTGATGTGGGACTAATCGCTTTAGTTTTAGTTAAGCCGTTAGTGACGGGAACATTTTACGAACAAACCGCACCGAGTGAGCAAGAATACATCGTGCATCAATCTCAGTTACCTAAAATTTATGATGATGCTTACTTAAATTTAATTGTGTGCCCAAACGCTGCGATTAATACCAGAACTTTTTTTGGCGAAATAGAAACAATTTGGAATAAATAAGGGGATTTTTTATGGCTGGTTTTACAAGTTTTGACGATATGATTCAACAATCAACGGTTAACGGCAGAAGTTTGCGCGTTGACTGGAACAAGTTGCACAACCCGACAACTGCAGCAGTAGCAGCGGAATGTCACTTTATGACTCGCGGTGGTGGTAGCCCTGGGGCGGATGCGCTTTTTAACACAGGAACAAATTTAACATTTCAGCAAGTTAAGGATACGACCGCAAACGCTGCCTGTATTCAGCACGGTGGAAACGTAAGTCCATATTATAAATACATTGCAAACGCATCAGCATTTTCGGCAGCGTCAACGGTTGCACCTTGCAACTTGGTGTTGGTTGATTTGGTTGGTTTTTACCGAGTGACATCGGTCACGACAACAACCGCACAAGCGACGACTAACACGCTTTCGGCGTTTTCAGAATTTACGGCTGACGCAGGCACTGACATTTTAACTCATACGAATATAAATTTAAAACCTTATACTCGCGTACAAGTATCAACTACGACAACTTTGCCAGCTGGTTTATCGGCTGCAACAAATTATTATGTGATTTGGGTATCTGATTTAACTTGTAAGCTTGCAACGTCTTACGCTAATGCGGTGGCGGGTACTGCGATTGACATCACGACAGCAGGAACGGGAACTCACACGATAAATACTTTGTTGCCACGATATACAAATGGCGCTGGACTTAAAGCGATTTTCTGGAATACGAACGCGACACCACTGGGTGCGGCTACTCCGAATTTAAGCTTAGGTTATACGAACAGCGAACAAACAGCATCGCGTGCAACGCCGACAACTTTACCCATCGGGAAGACGGCGGCCAGCAATACTTTGATTTTGTACACGGGGGCAGGAAACGGAAAGTACAACCCTTATGTGCCAATGCAAGGTGCTGACTCTGGCATTGCAGAGATTAACACGATTCAAAATTCTACTTCATACGTGTCAGGTGAATACTCGGTTGGATTAGTAAAACCACTTTTAACTTTACCGATCACAACTTTAGGTATCGCATCAGAGCGTGAATTTTTCTCACAAGTCCCAGGCGGTGCAGCTCGCGTCATGGACTCCGCTGCCCTGTACTGGATATTATGCTCGGGTGCAGCCACTCCGACAAATTCGTCCATCTATGGTTCGTTTGACGTGGTTTGGGGGTAAGCGTTGGCATTAATTGGAAATCACTCAATCTTAAATAAGTCTTATCAACGAACATACGGCGGCAATGCGACCGCTGCGGTTTTTCATTCAAATAATAAATCGTCGATGATGGCCTCTAGTATTTTAAGATCGCGTGGACAGCTCCAATTTAAAAACGCATCTATCCCTGGCACTGGTTACGGTCCAGGCTCGGCGTTTATGATGCCAATGACCGGCGGCGAGCTTGGCGTGCAAAGAGTGGACGGTGTCGCAACTGTAACAGCTAGCGCACTATCTGCTTTAATCGCTGAACTTGATTCAATTGCAGGGGTCGCAACTGTAACAGCTTTTGCAAACGCGGTTGGACTTATCGAGCTTGAGGCATCGAGTGCTGGGGTTGCAACTGTCACAGCTGATACACTAGTCACCTCTTCAATGAGTGGAACTATTGCGGGGGCGGCTTCAATCGCTGCAAACCTTGGCGCAATTATTCCTATTGAGGCATCAAGCGCCGGTGTTGCGTCTTCTTCTGTAAACTTAAAAGGAACTGGCCGACTCGAAGGAACCATTTCTATCGGTGCATCTGGTTACTTATCTAATGACGACGTTGAACGATTAGCTGAAGCTGTTTGGGATATTGTAATTGCAGAACATGCGACTGCAGGAACCACAGGTAAAGCACTTGCTGATGCAGGTGGTGCAGGAAATCCTTGGTCAGCTGATACATCAACCAATAATGATCCAGGTACATTTGGTGAGCGAGTACAAAAACTATTAACCAAAACACAATATTTGGGAAATAAATAACATGGCAGAATACAAGGATAAAAGTGACGAGATTAAAAACTCGATCACTAAACATCATAACAACCTGGTTAAGTTTACACAGAAAGATCATCTTAAACATTTTCAAAAGATTGATCGTCATGTTGCACAACATGATAAGAACGCCCAGTCTAGTTTTTTAAAACTTGAAAAGAAATTAAATTGGATACTAATATTATTAAGTGCAATCGCACTAACAAACATAGCGAAGGAGCTAATATGACATTAAAAGAAATTATTTTAAAAGGGTTAGAATCAATGGCTGTTCAAGTTATTGAAGCTAAATGTGATGACGCTGCTGAAAAAGCAATTGCTGCGTTAGCAAAAATGATCCCTGGTCAAATGGACGACATTCTTCTTGCGAAATACAAAGAAGAAATGAAAGCTATTTTAAAAGGTGAGTTACTGAAAGCCGCTGACAAAATCGACGGTGTAGTAGGTTAATTTGAATTGCGGCCTTCGGGCCGCTTCACTTCGGAGCAAGCATGATAATCAATGACATCTTTAGTTTTTTAACCAAGCCGATTCAAATGTGGATACAAAGAATTGGATACGTCGAACCAAGATTTACCAAAGCAGAAATCAATCGAATGTTAGGAATTATCAAAGCAGGTGATGTACTTGGTAGTTATGAAACAGGGCGCATCACTTCCTATTTTATCAAAGGTGAATATGATCACGTTGGTATTGTTGATGCAGGTTTACATGTCATTGAAGCAGTCGGTGACATTTTAGTTCGTGAGAAAAAGATCACGATAATGTATTTGATTAAACGATTTTTAAATAAGGTGCCGAAGATTAAAGTTCAGAATCTTGGTGGAGTAAGACGTGTTCCACTTGAAGATTGGTTGTGGCGCAAGAACGAAATATTTATTGCACGTCATAAAAACTTTCAAGTTGCCAATCGTGCGGCAACTGAGTCGAACACTTTCATGGGTGCCGATTATGATTACGGATTTAAAGAAGGTGATGGTAAATACTCATGCACCGAATTGGTTAAAGAATGTTTCCGTATCGGACAACCAAACTATATGATGAAGAACCGTATTCCACTTCCCGTAGATTTTCTCAAGCAAGCAGACATGATTGTCATTTACAACTCTATGAAGGAAAAAAGAAAATGATTGAAAAATTAAAGTTATGGTTATTGAAGCAAGCAGTTAAGTACGCAATTAAAACTTTGAAAACTATTCCTGATAAAGTTATCAACTACTTTGAAACTTTAAAAGAGAACAAAGCAAAGTTAGAAGCGTATCACGCAGAACAATTATCCGAGGAGGCACGTCGTGAAAGTGATATTAATTTACTTAAGTAGTTTTTTATTATTCTCATGTGCGATGATCACTCAGCAAACTATACCGCCAATTACGGTACATACTGTGGATTACAAGAAGCAGGAATACTTGCCGTATGATTTTAAAGGTGAAGATCCACAGACTTGCCAGATCCGAGTGAAACCAAAGCCTCGCATTCCGTTTACAGATCCAAAGATGCAAGATCCAATTTGCATTTCACCTGAAGACTATTTAAAGGTGCGACATTTGTTACGTAACCGATGTGAGGCACGCAAAAAGTGAGACCATACTTCCCGTCCGAAATGCGTGAAGCATTAGACGATTCATGTGTTGATTACATTTGGAAGTCTATCGTTCAAGTTGCTGCAAAGTCTTTTGTTGATATTCGAGAAGAAGGACCAAACTCTGGTTACTTCATCGAACTGATGCAAAAGACTGTGAACAATAAAGCAGAACGTGAACCGTATTGTGTTGCATTCGTGCAGACAATCATTGCTTACACAGAGTATCGGACTGGGTTGCGTTCACGACTTCCATCGACTGAAAGCTCGATGATCATGTGGAGCAGTTGTCCTGAAGACATGAAGTCAGATAAAGCTTTCATCGGTGCAATCGTTGTGTGGCAGTGGAAGGGGACCAATCGTGGACATGATGGTATTGTGACTGGTGTGTTTGAGAATGGGGACTTTAGAACTGTCGAAGCGAATACCAATGCTGGTGATTCGTCTGGGTTCTCTCAAGGTAATGAAGGGGAAGGTATCTATTCAAAAGTACGCCCACCAGGTGACGTGGGCGACATGGTCCTACTCGGATTCATTACACCTTTTTAAGAGTCGTAGCCAATTGAGCGATAACTTCTGCTTCTGCGTTGGCTAATTCAACTGCAGCAAAAACATATTTAATTGCTTTACGAGCGCGACCTGCATTAAATTCTTTACCTGATTCATCTAATTTACAGATAATTTTAACCAATGCGTCCTGTGTTTTCTTTTTCATTTCTTCTCCTTTGTTATAGACTGTATCACCAGTCAATGATTTAATTTATTTAAGGCAGGGTTTTATTGTTCACCCATCCAGTCGTGTTGACCGAGCGATGCCTGAAGTCGGTCACTTCTTTTTAATACTTACATCCTTCGGAACTCGACCACCTGATGAACCACCAAGGTTGATTCTAAAATTCAATCTGTACTTGTGCGCTTTCATATTGATACGACTGACGAGGCTTGATACTGCAGTCGATGCGTACTTCGGTGGTGTTGTCCCACGGTACAATGCTTGCGCGATTGCCTTGAGTGTTGTGGTTCCTTTGCCAATAATGTTAATGACTTCAAGTTCGTTGTAGCTGAAACAGTTTTGTTCTTCTTCTGTTAGATGCATAGTTTTGAAATCTCCTTAGTGTAGTAATCGTAATCAACATCTGCAAAATCAAAGTCGCTGGCTTTGTTACATTGCTTTATTAATCTACCAGATTCAATGTGACTTTCAAGTTCTACTGAATAGGTAGCTTTATTTTTAGTGTGTATACGTTCATCCCACGTACCTTTGGGTATCTCTGATAAAATTTTATTATAGTATCCATCTGTTAATCCGTTCTTTCTTTTGTATTCACCAACGATGCCTTTAGGTTTTGACATCTTGGTCATTGGTTCACCCTTGGTCGATACGTAATATCGAACTGTCTTCGGGCATTGTTTATCACCGATAAAGACCAGTGAGTTTGCAGGAGTTTTATATCGCAGCATAAAATCAAAAGGGTCAGTTGATAGTCGAACAACAAGTTCAGGATTGATACCGTCCATCATCGCTAGCTGCGCAGCTTTTGGAATTATCATTGCCGAAAAATCTTTGTGCCAGTTACCGTCGTAATCTTTTTCAGTTTGGGGGAACCAGTAACATCCTTTTGCTTTTATTTTCATAATCTTATTCTCATTTTAAAATCCCAAAATAGTTATTGCAGTCACGAATCCAAAGCTTTTTATATTGAGCTTCTTCAAGTTCTAAACCTGTCATCGACTCCCATGCAGTTCGATACATCATGAGCCAATCCTTTGATGCCTTTGGAACATAGCAGGTGATACCGTCTGTGTTGATTTGAATAATCTGATTGCCTGGTACATCTGACATAAACTCAGCAAGCTGAAGCAATTGTAGTTGTCCATTGATCGTAATTTTTAACATATAAGATGGGTCATACATTGCTGACCAGGGGTCGTTTGATTTACCGTATGCACCGTTAAGTGCCAGCTTGAACATTGCATTTAATGCTGTACCTTTTTTATGTTCTAAACGCTTGGCTTTTAGTCCTGCATATTTATGCACAAACTCTGCATTTAAATGCATCGGGTAGAAGTTGTTGACAATACCGATGGACGGGTAAAGAGACGTGACATCCAAGTCGATAATTTCATACTCATCGTTTGCTTCGTAGTATTTTGATTCGACTGATCCGTGGATACCACCAATACCAAAGTAGTAATCGAACCCTCGGATACGCTTGTTAAAAGATAAATGGTTTTCTGCATCTTTTCTCCATGTGAGAGTTTTGAAATGTTCACGAACCAGATCAAATTCATCATCTCTGAAATAAATTTTAGGTAAAATAATATCCTTCAAATGTACGTGGTAAACCATCGTCTGCTTTGGTTGTCCACCACTATAACAGTTGTCACGACCTAATTCTTTTACCAGGTATTCGTAACCAATCTTAACATCAGACATGTTGAGCACGTCACCATATATCATCTTTGAATCTTGAATGTCTTTTCTCAGATCGATCAAGTGTTTACATTTTTTATAAAACTTATATGTTTCGAGCACGTCATGAATGTTGTACTGAAGCAATACGTCTTTTTGTTGGTCATCAAGTGGACCGAATGGAAAAGGTAGATCCTCTACAGAGTCACTTCGCATTGCAAATTGTAACGCTTTAAGGGAGGTTGCACGTGCCTTGTTGTCAAAGTGATTAATCTTGTAGAGGTCTATTTGTTTTAAGTGACGATCTTTGGTGTTCCAAATTGTCAGTGATTTATCACCGCTAATAATCTGCTGACATAAAGATGCAGCAACCTGATAAGTAAACGTGTAAGGTTGCTGCATCAATTGATGAATGATTGGGTAATCAAAACCGACATTATTATACCCAACAAAATAATAGTCTTGTGACTTAGCGTACTGCAAAAATTGTAAAAGTTCCTGCTTCTGATTTTTACGATCAGATATTTCAAACACAAATAGCTGATCAAGTTCTTCAACGTAACCTGTAAAGCTGAATATGTTAGGGTAGGTTTCTAAATCATAGACTATAATTTTCATTTAATTATCTCTGTCCCTGATTAAATGGAAACCCAAAACCCGTTGGTTGTGCTGGTTGTTGTGGTGCAACAGGTGGCTGACCATATGGTGTTTGCATTGTCTGTGGTTGTGCAGGCATCGGTGGTTGTTGAAACCCTTGCTGCATGTGTTGCGGCAATACTCCACCGTAAGGTTGTGCAGGTTGCTGTTGTGGCATCATACCAGGGAATTGTCCAGGAGGGGCAACAGGCTGTGAGCTTGCACCAGGAGGTGTAACAGGAGCGGCGGCACCAAAGATCGCGTCACCATCGGCAAGCATTG
>CAZWVD010000005.1:0-21996 GCA_964636855.1 uncultured Gammaproteobacteria bacterium
GGTGAGAAAGAACTCATAATCAATAAACTGGTTGAGATGCGAGTAGAGAAGTTTGCATCACAGAAGACTATGTTAGATTTCCTAATGAATCACTTAGGGTATAAAAGAACATACTCATATGAGTTATTAGACTTAGCAAGAAAAAGAATAGGTGAGATATTCAGAGAAGAACACGAAGATGCATATGAAGCAGCTGTTGGTAGATTACAAGAGATAATAGAAACAGCATCATCTGAGAAGATAAGATTAGAAGCAACAAAAGAACTTAATAAGATACAAGGTATATACAGACCTCAACGAATAGATGTGACAAGTAATGGCAAAGAGATAAAGGGTGTTGTTAATATCATAGTTGCTTCAGAAGAAGAGAAAAAGAATATTGAAGATAATCTATGAGATTTACAAAACTATTTCATAAACTAATAAGATGTAAAAAGAGATATGTAATACTACAAGGTGGAACATCGAGTTCTAAAACCTGGTCTATGCTACAACTCCTATACCTAAAAGCCCAAAAGTATCAAGGAATACATATATCAATAGTATCAGAATCATTACCACATTTGAAGAAGGGTGCTATGAGAGACTTCTTTAGAATGTTAAAAGAAGATAACCTATATGATGAGTCATCACATAATAAGACAGATAACATATATAAGGTTGGTGAATCTATAATAGAGTTCTTCTCAGTAGAGAACTCAGCATCAGCCAGAGGTAGTAGGAGGTCGATTTTGTACATTAACGAAGCAAACTCTATTGATTATGATACATTCACAGAACTTGAGGTTAGAACAAAGGATCAAGTTTACATTGACTTTAACCCAGTATCAGAATTTTGGGCACACGAGAAGCTAATGATGTTATCAGATGATAACTTTGACTTCATTAAATCAACATACTTAGATAATGACCTGCTATCACCAGAGATAATTAGAGCCATTGAGCTAAAGAAAGGAGATACTGAATGGTTCAAAGTGTTTGGACTTGGTGAGATAGGTTCATCAGAGGGTCTGATATTTCACAACTGGAGACTCGTTGATAGCATGCCAGAGAACTTTAAGTGGGAGAAGTTTGGTATTGACTGGGGTTTCACAAATGACCCATCAACCTGTATAAGAGTTTGTCTATCAGAAGGTGAGTTATGGGTTGATGAACTTCTATATAGAACAGGTATGACAAACGCAGACATAGCTAATCATCTAATCGAATATAAAGATAGAGAGTTTATAGGTGATAGTGCTGAACCAAAATCTATAACTGATTTACAGAGATATGGGTTCTCAATATACCCAAGTGTTAAGGGACCTGACTCTATTAGAAAGGGTATAGATTCTATAAAGAAGTATAGATTGAATGTTACAAAGGGTAGTGTCAATTTGATTAAAGAGTTAAGAAACTATCAATGGAAAAGACTACCTAATGGGTCTTGGGATAATAAACCAATTGACTCATTTAACCACTGTATTGACCCGTTGAGATATGTAGTCACTGATAGAGATAATGCTCCAAGTGGAGACATCGAGATAGATATCATTGACTTCTAAAAATAAAATGTGTTAAATGAATAAAATATTGATTTGGAGAGACGATTGGGAATCGGTTGAGAAAATATATCTACCGACAAATCAAATCGTTTATAGAGTCGTTAAAATCGATTTAGATGGATATATATTGGAGGTGAAGGAGTATGAAGAATGTCCAAAAGAATATATAAGAGATAAAAAAATAAGTGAAATATTAAATGGAAATTAAATTACCAACATCGTGGGATCGGGTTACAATAGGTCAATGGCAGGAAATAAACAGTATTACAGCTGACTCAGAGATAGGGAAATATATCGAGACATTAGCTATACTATCAGATACAGACCCAGAAGAGTTCAGACAACTATCGATACCTGAATATAGAAAGGTACAAGAGCAGACAATATGGTTATCACAGCCACTAAAGAATGAAGTGAAGGTTAAGTTTGAATTAGAGGGTGTTAAGTATGGTATGATACCACATTTAGATTTCATTACAGCTGGTGAGTGGTTAGATGCTGAGACTTGGAAAGATAAGCCAGTGGATAATCTACATTATTATTGTGCTATGTTATTCAGACCTATCACTAAAGAAAATGGTGATGATTATGAAATAGAGAAACACATACCAGCAGGTTTTCAAAAGAGAGCTGAGACATTCAAGGAGCTCCTACCAATCACTACCGTTTATGGATCAGTGCTTTTTTTTTCGAGTTTAGGGATTCAGTGTATGCAGATTTTAGCGGACTTTTTGGAGGTTCAACAGAAAGTAACGGAGAAGAAGACTATGAAGAAGATGACAACCCAGAAAGCTACGAAGAAAAGAAAGCCCAAGCGTTCCAAAAGAAGTGGTCGATCTACCATATGATTGCTAAGTTGGCAAACGGTGACTTGTTAAAAATACAACAATATTATGAATTGCCCATAAAAGCTATATTCAACCATCTTAGCTATATATTGGATGGTGGAGTTAGAAGTAATGAAATGAAATAGTACGAATAAGCAATAAAAAAATTAGATACATATAAAGTATGTTAGGATATTTATCACTAAAAGGAATGGAAAAGGTGCTCGAAAGTTGGGCATCTTCTGACCCAAACATATCACAGTTTGGATATGGTAACTTCTTTGATCAAAATGGTAAGATTAAAGTAGAACAAAAGTACCCTGGTTGTTATGTTCAACCAGTATCAACAACTGTTGTTGGTAATACAATACTTAGAAACTATGAGATTATATTCTATGACCTACCATTCGAATCAGCAGATAATGAGAATGATGTTGTTAGTGATTGTGAAGAGTATGCTTTCAGATTAAATAGATTTCTTTTAACTAAGTCCGATATATTCAATGTTAGTGGTAGTCCAATTATAACACCATTCAGGGATAGATTCTTAGATGATGTTAGTGGTGTCTTAATGAATATCACTATTGAGTTTAATGGAGACTTAGATGAATGTAATGACCCAGACTATTCGTTTGGGATAAATCAAAATGATATATAATGCAAAAAAAAGTTGGATTCAGTAATACTAGCTACATACAAGGTGATAAACTAATAATTAATAATGGTTTAACCTCATCGATAGACTTCTCATTTGTTGGGAATACAGCTCTATCATTTTATATGCCACAAACTATTGGTTCTTCTCAACAAGCACTATTAACAGATGGCTCAGGTAATTTATATTGGGGTAACCCAGACTCACTTGGTATAAGTGGTACTGGTTCTACACCATCATTAGCACTTTGGACAGGTACACAATCATTAGGAGCATCGTCAGTTCAAGAAAGTGGTGGTCAAATCCTATTCCCTGGTGGTGCTTCAACTAACACACCTGGTATTGCCTACTTAAATGATACTGATACAGGTTTTCATAGAAGTGGTGCCAATACAATTGATATTGTAAGTGGTGGTACTATATCAGCATCATTCAATACAACCCAGTTCTATATAAATGTTGATAGTGGTGACCAATTATATCTTTCAAGTGGTGCCGGTTTATCGTTATATGTTCCTGTTAATGGCGTTAGTATTACAGGTTCAATGAGTTACGCTTTGGCTAATCCAGGTGACTTTTTACAAATCGACGCTAATGGATATATAGTTGGTGTGTCAACAGTTATCGGTGGAACAGGCGCGACAGGTGCAACAGGGTCTACTGGTGCGGTAGGTGCAACAGGACCTCAGGGTGCAACAGGACCTCAGGGCGCAACAGGTCCAGCTGGTCAAGATGCTAGTATGATAGGTCCAACAGGTCCATCTGGTGCAACAGGACCTCAGGGTGCAACAGGAGCAACAGGACCTCAGGGTGATACAGGTCCTCAAGGGGCAACAGGACCTCAGGGTGCAACAGGAGCTCAGGGTGCAACAGGAGCAACAGGACCTCAGGGTGATACAGGTCCTCAAGGGGCAACTGGTGCAACAGGAGCAACAGGACCTCAGGGTGATACAGGCCCTCAAGGGGCAACAGGTCCATCGGGTATTGGAAATGGTACTATAATAGGCACTGTTAATTATCACGCTTTATACACAGGAGCAACCGCTTTAGGGACATCTTCATTAATTGAATCTTCTGGTCAGGTCAGGTTTCAGGATGGGTCAGCTGCAACTCCTTCTATATCATTTGCTAATGATACTGATACTGGTATATTTAGATCGACATCTAATATACTAGCTTTATCAACTGGTGGATCGTCAAGATTAATACTAGCCGATACATATGTTAGAAGTGCGACAGTTCATAGACTATATAATGGCTCAGTTACATCACCTGGATTGACTTGGAATGATAAGACATCAACAGGATTCTGGTACACTGGAACATCATTAGATAGAATAGGTATAACTATTGCAGGCGCAACAGCGGCTCTTATTGGTTCAACCATATCAATTGCTAATAGAACATATTTTGAAAAGGCTGTTCATCACTACCCAGTTACAAATACATCAGTTAGTGGAACATATCAAGTAGATATGAGTGCGTCTAATATCTTTAATATAACATTAACAGGCAATGCTACTCTATCAACTACAAATGATGCGATAGGTTCATATATAGTATATGTTAAACAAGATGGATCTGGTGGTAGAACATTAACAATGCACTCAGATGGTAGGTTCTTAGGAGCTACTGCTATATCAATAGCAACTGCCTCTAATGCAGTATCAGTTATTCAATTAGTTTGTATTGGAACTCAGTCTGTTGTTACATATCAGAAAAACTTAACTACATTATAATGTTACCAATACCATTTATTAATATACTTGAATCTCCATCCGACGCCACTTATGATGTATATGGCAATGAGGTAGTATATTATCAATTCACAGCAAATGCTAAAATAGCATCTTCTCAGACTATAAGGGTGTATTATACAAATAAATCTAGTACGAACAACCTTACAAACATATCACTGGGTAATTTTGTATATATTGATAACTCAGGGACACCAGATTCTCCGTCAAATAGAAATCTACAAGCCCCATCACTTGGAGCTTGGTCTGATAGCGGATCATATGCTCAGATTGTTACATTCGGTACATCTAGCTGTGTTTGGAACGAGTGGCCAATAACAGGACAGACAGATCAATATAATCTTGATGTTGGTAATACATATTGGTTCCCATTCCAGACTGTATATGGATATGAAATTGATAAGACTGGATCTAGTAAGGTTATGGTTTATAGAAATGATCAGTGGATCACCTTAACAAATAATGGTAGAATAACCTGGAGCAGTGTTATATAATATGGAAGAACAATTAAAGAAAGCTCTCGAACTATGGGGAGCTGAAACAGTAAAGAAGATTATAGCAGCAATGCCTGCTGATACTGGTAAATTAAAAGCCAGTGTTAAATATACTATTGGTCAAGAGTTTATAGACTTCTCGATGGATACATATGGCCGTTATCTTGATGAAGGTACAGGCAAGTTTGGACCAAGAAATAAGCCACTACCTAATAATAAAAGGACCATTGCTGGTATAGCATTTGGATTAAAGACATGGGCATCAAAAAAGAATCTAAACGAGTGGGCTGTTGCTAAAAAGATAGTTGAAAGAGGTGGTCTTAGACCAAGAGGATTCTTTAATAGAGTTATTGAGAGAGAGATAGTTAACTTACTACCTCATCTTGACGGTGCCTTTGTTGAATATATTGAGGGTAGAGTTAAGGTGATATCTGAGGAGTAAAAAGCACAAAGGAGTGATACAACATATTATATATAAAAAAGATAATAGTCATGGCCGTAAGTATCGTATCAAACTTCACATCAAACAAATTCTATACAGTTAATAATCACATCGCTGCTACTGTAACATCAGCAGCAAATGGTAACTGTAACTTCAGATACATATGTGATATCTATATCAATGGAACAAAAGTATTCACAGATAAACTATTCCCAGATCCTACAACAGGTTACGGATTCTTTAAGATTGACCGAGTTATTCAGGACTATATCAAAGATAGTTTACCAGCAACACCTTATACTAACTATTTTAATGCAGCCAGTTCCACAACTGCTCCCGCAGCCGTTCTATCTGTATATTGTAGATTTGGTGAAGAGTATGATTCATCTGTTGACTGTGATGGTACAGTGGTTCAATACCTAAATCAAGTTACATCTAACACATTCTACGCATTTAATGGAGCTATTGATTATGAGGATCTACCTACTTGGCAATATACTAAACACTTAGGTGTTTGGGCTTCTGCCTCTTATGCAACAAGAGAGTTTTTAACTAACTCACCAAGAGAAGTTGATGTTACATTTAATGACTCATACTATTTAGATATCTACTCACTTACCAACCCAACTGTATATACAAGTCCTGGTGCTGGTAATGTGGCTCTTGCTATTACAACCTATAATAAAGGTGGTGCCGTTTCTACGATAACAGTTCCAGCTAATGCTATTACAGGAACACCAAGAAGATACAGAATTGCCTGTGGGCCTTATGACTTAAATAATTTCACTAATATACCTTTAATAAACGACTCTATTAGTAAGTATGAGATTAAATTGGTTTGGCAAGTTGGGTCATCTAATCCATTTGACCTATCTGAGACATTCACATTCTACCCAAAGAGACCAGGTAAGTTCCAAACAAGAATAGGATTCATTGGTAGATTGGGATCTATTGAACACTTTACATTTTATCATAGAAATAAGAAGTCATTTGATATTGATAGAAAAGACTATGAAAAGAATATGTACTCTAACACATCAGGTGTTTGGGGGTATGCTGTTGGTGATAGAGGAACCTCAACATATAAGATATCAGCTACAGAGAAACACACAGTTAGTTCTTTCTGTTCTAAAGAATGGAGTGATTTCTTATATGAAATGTGGATGAGCCCAGAAGTATGGACCTACAAGAGACCTGAGTTATTAGAATATACTGTTTATAGAGAGAGTAGCTCACCATCAAGTAGAATGTTATTTGTTCTACCTGACGAGAACCACGGATTTTCTGTTGGTGACTCATTCTTCTCAATACCTTGTTATGAAGGTGTTAATGATACAAACTCTGACTACTACCAAAGATTCACTGTTACAGGAGTTAGTGGTAGATATGTTGATTGTGGATTAACTTACAATATATATAACCTATGTGAATTCGCAGAAGGCTGGTTGTATAAAGATGAGAACTGGAATAGATTACCAATTGTGATATCTGATAACAATATTGAGGTTAAACAGAAATTAACAAAGCCAATTGAGTACACATTAAACTATAAGATGGCATATCCAAAAAATACATTAAGACCATAATATGACTAAGACTGAACTTATACTGTTCCATAGACCAAATAGTGGTGGATTAGTTACTATAACTGACTCATCAGCAACATCATCTAACTACAATTATGCTCAAAGAGCTAATCCAAATCAGCCAGTAGACCCTGTATTCATTGGTATATCAAGACCATCTGGTAATTCAGGTCAAGGTGTTAGAGTTGACTTATATGATAATGTATCTATTCCACTTACTTATACAATATTAGATATTAGAGAACCAGATAAGAGAAAGACATCTTGGTCTAAATCGATTAAGATTCCAGGTACAAAGAATAACAATAGAATATTTACACATATTTATGAATTAGGTAAAGATGGTTGGATTACTATTGGTAATCGTTCTGTGTATCAAGGATTCAACCCTAATATTAGAAAAGAGGTTATTATCTTAAATGATGGTATTCAAGTATTTAAGGGTAATATGCAATTGAAGGGTATTACAAAGGATAGAGATGGTAACATTGAGTATGATATTGCCCTTTCAGGTGATTTAACATCATTATTCTTTGATGTTGGTAATGCTAAGTTATCTGACTTGGATTTCAGTGAGTGGGATCACGAGTGGAGCAGATTGAATATTATGAATTCTTGGTCTGGGACACTACTAAGAAATGGTGCTGGGTATCAAGGTAAGACATTCACTTCAATTGGTACTAAGATTACACATTTAAGAAGACAAGAGAGTACAGGTCGTTTAATGATAACGATGCAAACTAACCACAACCTTTCTGAAGAGGATTGGGTTCGTGTTCAAGTACAGGGTTCTGGATCATCTCAATATTTCTCAACAGCAAATGGTGAGTGGTGTGTGGCTGAAGTTATAGACACAAAAACATTCACAGTTAATTATCCATACCCAAAGGGTCTATTGGCTTGGGGTGAGGTTAATGGTGATGCTTCAGATGTTGCTGGTTGGAACTTCCAAGTTTCAAAAGTAGCTTATACTGGTAGAGGATATGTTTATCCAATGATATCTTGGGGTGATGAGTATGATCAAAACTCATTCCCAGTTACATCGTTTGTTCCTGGATATTATGTGAAGGAATTGTGGGATAAGATATTTGAATCAACTAATTCTTCTTATGAGTCTGATTTCTTAGATAGTCAGTTCTTTAAGAGATTAATTATTATACAAAAGAAAAGTGAATATAAGGCATCATCAAATGATGTTAAAGCAAGAACATTTAGAGTTGGTACAACAGCATCATATACTACTGTTACCACCGCTGCGTCAGGTATGAATGGGTTGGGTGAGAATAAGATAAAACCATATGTGTCGTTAAACTTAATGACAACAGGTGGTGCCACATCTTCTCAATCTGCTGCTAACTTATTCTATAATATTACATCAAATGACCCAAACTCTTCATCATTACAAAACAGATTTAAGTTTGATTTAGAGAGTTATAATGCTGCTGCTGGTACAGGATCTTTCTGTGATGGTAATTGTGATGGATATGATGGTAATGCTGTTGGTGGTCCTGTGTATAATAACTGGGATGTTGCTGGCAAGAAGTGGAATGTACCAAGAAGTGGTGAGTATCAATTGTCTGCGGCTATGAAGATTAGCGCTTGGATGGATATGAACGGATATAAAGGCTCTACAGCAAATGGTACTGCCTCATTTATACACTCTGTTACATCCACACAATCTTGTTACTATTATCCAAGGGCCGAGGGTACATTTGAACCTTGGGGTGATTTAAATGGTGGTCAGCAAGCAACTGGTGTTAGAGTGCATATAGCTTTGAAGAGAAAGAGACAAGGTGTTGTTTCGACTATACAAGGAGCTGAGCAATTCATTGAATTTAAGACAAATGGTAATCAGTGGTGGAGAGTTGGGTATAATACCGCATCGAACCCAGCACCAGGTTGGAAATATTTTGGTAGATATCAACCTACATCTTGGGAAAATAGAGATGTGTCTATAAACTTTAAGGGATATTTCAATGCTCAAGATGAGGTTTGGTTAGAGGCAAGAGTATTTAATCAATTTAAGGAAATAAGAGATGCTGTACCTACTATCAATAGAAAACTGGCTGTTTGTTTTTATGAGACAACAAATGTTAGAGGTTCATATACTCCATTAGATATAACAGGTGATTTCTTTGTTAAGATAGAACCAGTTGCTTATATGTGGAATGCTCCTTCTGATAAATCCTCAGAGAATTCGATAATAAGAGCTCAGGAGTTCCTACCAAAAGATATGACTTGTAAGGATCTTCTATTGTCTGTAATCAAAATGTTCAACCTACATATTGAAGCGGATAGAACGGTTGAGAGAAAGTATTATATCGAACCGAGGGATGACTACTACTATGATGGTAGTGGAGGTGCCACAGATTATGTTGATTGGACTACAAAGGTAGATGAGGATTCTGTTGAGATTATACCAATGGGTGCTCTTATATCAAAGTATTATACATTTGAGAATAAATCAGAGAGTGACTATTGGAATAAGAAGTTCAAAGAGGAGAGGGGTCGAGAGTATATGAAATATACCAAAGAGGTAGAGAACGACTTCTTGAAGAATGAGACAAAGGTTACTGTTCCACTTGGTTCAACAGTTATGATAAACAACCCAGAAGGATCAGATGTTGTTATGCCATCTATTGTTCAGAGGGAAAGTAGTGGTGCTCAGAAGCCTGTTAGTAATTCAGCTCCAAGAATGTTAATCTACGGTGGTATTAGACCATACTCTAAACAAGGTTTGTTTATACCTGACTTAGCAACTGGACTTAATCCAACCACTGTACAATCAGGATGGCAGGGGTGGGAGATGTTGTCATCTCTTGATGTTGTAGGTGGTGCTCAGAATATAGGAGCAACATCTTCTGGTGGTCTTGCCTACTATGCTTATGCAGGCACTGTTGATTCACCACAAGATCCAATGTATGACCTTAACTGGTTTAATATGGAAGAGGGTGACTTCGTGTATTGGGATAATGCAAGATGGTCAACACACAATCTATTCAATGCTTACTGGAAGAACTTCATCACAGAGATATCTGACCCATCATCAGCATTGGTTAAGTGTAAGATTAGATTAACTCCAAGTGATATATTTAATCTTGACTTTAGAAAGATATATGTAGTGGATAGAAACTATTTCAGACTTCAAAAGGTTGTTGATTATGATCCAAATGGTGATGGTCTGACACAAGTTGAATTGTTGAAATTAAAATTTCCTTCAAGATTCACAAGGAGAAGTGTTTATAATTGGGAGGTCATCGAGACTACAACAATTGATAAAGGTATCATACCTAACATTAATGTTTATACACCACCAAAACCTATTAAACCAAACTTTGGATACACAAATACCTCACCAGGTAGCTTAAGTAATAACCCAACTATTGGTATTAAGGGTAAGGGCAACTTTGTTGGTAGTGGTAAGAATATTGATGTTATCGGTGATGAGAATAGTATTGGAGATGGTGTTATAAATGTTAACATTAATGGTGGTAGTGGTAATGCTGTTTCTGGTGGTCTTAGAAATGTCTCTTTAATTGGGACATCTAAGAGAGTTGTTAATGAAAGTGATGTTACTTACATCAATGGTGTTAGGTATAAGAATGGTGTTGCTATATCGAGGTGTAATGTAATAAGTGGAGGTACTGATAAAGTTATAGATACGAATATGAGTATCAACTCAACAATAAATGTTGTAAATGGTGGTGAGGACATAGTAGCTAAACAAGGATCAAGTACATATGAGAATGTTATAAACGCTGGAATTGATGCTATACTACCAGACGTGGCTGAATTGGGTATTACAACAACAACTACACCTTATCCTAAGACGAACTTATCTGGTGGTGCTGGATACTCAAGTCCTACTGATACATTAGTTACTGTTGTGAGAAGAGCATCTGAGAATGCTAATAATATACAGACAGATTTTGGTGAGAGCTCATAAAAAGCAAGATAGGATGTTTAGCACATAATATATAAGAAAAAGAAATTAAATTATGGATTATTATATTTACTTACATAGAAACCTTAAAAGGATTAAAAATTTATTATAAATAGTATGCCAAAGATCGAGCAATTTTCGCGCATTATAAATCACTGTTTGACTACAAGTGGTCAATTATTTACAGTTCCAACAAGTAATGACCATACAGACGAGACTTGGTTAGCAACAGACCTATATCCAGGTGAGATAGGTATTAACCTAACAGATGATACCATCTATATGAGAACAAATAATGGTATTGTACAAATATCAGCTTCGGGATCTGGTGGGTCATCCCAATCTAATCTATGGAATTGGTCATCACCAAATATAATAATTGGATCTACCTATTCAGCTGAATCGGTTAGTCCTCGTTCTGGTGTTTATACAGACTTAGGTACATCAACATTGAGATGGAAAGACCTTTACTTAGGTGGTGCCACTTCTGGTGTATGTGGCATAAATGTGAATGGTGGTATTACACTAACAGAGATAAGTTCAAATGGTATTTTAACATCAGGATATATTGTTACTGACAACGCTCCTATTAAGATAGGTGTTGGAACTGTATCAAGTTCAGTTGATATGAGTAGAACCCTATTCCTTAATTCAAAAGATATATCAATGACTCAATCTGGAAACCAGAGAGCTAACATAGCTTCTAATGGTGTTATCTGGGGTCTAAATAACCACAACACTTTAGTTGCTGGTTCAAATGTTACCCTTGATGATGGTGTTGCTCAACACGTTCATTTAGGTGCTGGTTACAATAAGACAAACTATAACTCAAATGAGGTTGTTGTGGGTAACTTAGCCATTAGAGGTGCTGCTGATGATGGTTCATATCAATATATTAGATCAGATTGGAGAACATCTCAAGCTGTTTTAAGAACATCAAATGCCTTAACAACAACTATTGCGTCTCTACCTTGGGAAGGGGATGGTAATGTGATACAGATTAAGGCCTACATTATAGGAACAAGAATAGATGACGCGTCTAAAGTATATTCAGCTGAATTGATGGCTGCAGTTTATGGTGGTGCTTCATATACATCAGCTGTTGTAGGGGTGCCGGTTTTAAATGCTGTATCATCTTTCTCAACATCTCAACCTGATTGTGAAATTAGTGTTGATGCCTCAGGAGCATATATTAAAGTTACAGGTACAAGTACCGACACAATACAATGGCAATGTACATACAGTCACCAAAGATTGATCAATGTAGTTCCATAATAAAATAAACTAAATAGATGGCAGATTTTTCATTAAATGTCAAATTAAACGGAGTTGAACAAGCAGTTAGTACTGTTGGGGAGTTGGAGAATGCTCTTAAAGCAACAAGAGCCGAGTTAAAGAATGTTGAGAAGGATTCAGCAGCTTTTGACCAACTATCTAATCAAGCAAGAACATTACAGAAAGAATTAAAGGATGTTAAAGAGGCTACCAACTTTGATCAGAACCTAGGACAGCTAACTGAATCTGTTGGTCGATTAGCATCCACAGTAACCTCTGGTTTTGCAGCAGCATCAGCAGCTGTTACTATATTTGGTGGTGATACTGAGGAGTTAACAAAGGAGCAAATAAAAGCTCAACAACTATTAACCCTATCACTATCAGCAGTAACAATAGCAACGAATGCTGCTAAGGTTGCGGAGGATGCGAGAAATGTTGGATTATTATTACAAAGAGGGTTGATAGCCGCGGTGACCGCTGTTACTGGAGCACAGACTGCTGCAACAACAGCACAGACTGGAGCCACTGTTGGAGCTACTGTCGCTCAAAGAGCTCTTAATGCTGCTATGGCTGCCAACCCCATTGGACTATTGATAACAGCTGTTGGTGCTTTAGTAGGTGCCTTGGTTCTATTTAGTGATTCGGAAGATGAGGCTAAGAAATACACTGTCAATCTAAACGAGGAGATGGAGAGACAGACCAAATCAATCGATGATAATATTAAGAAAAAGGTGGAGCTGGCTAAGATAACAGCTAGGTTAAATTCTATTGGTAAGTCAGATATAGAAAGATTACAGATAGAGAAGGACTTACAAGCGAAATTAAGTGATTTATCAGTTGAGTCACTTGAGAATCAGAAAGAACTGGCTAAAAATAAACTGATCTCACTTCAAGGTGAATTGGAATTATCAACCACTTTTGTTAAATATCAAATGGATCAACAAAAGAAGCTACAAGATTTTAATGTTGAGTCTAGATTTAATGCTGAGCAGAAAGCTATAGCTTCTCTTATTAGAGAGAAAGAGATGGGTTTAATAACCAGTGAAGAATATTATACTGGATTGATTAAAATACAGCAGAAATACTTTACATATGTTGATGATGAACAAAAAAAGGAATTTGAGGATAGAAATAAGAATTTCTTCGACCTAATACAACAATTAAATGCCATAAATGGTCAAATAGATGTTGCTAATCAGGATAAGATAGCCAAGGAAAAAGAGGCTAATGAGAAGATATTGCAAGAGCAGAGGGAAGCATATAAGAAAAGAAAAGAGTCTCTTGAACAATATAATAAGGATGTTGAAAAACTAAATAAGGATAGAGTTGAGGCTGAGAAGGATATACAGAGACAATTACAGGATTTTGAATTGGAGAGAATATCTTTAGTTAAAGGTTTTGATGGTGTTTATAGAGAGGATTTAATTGCTGGGTACACAGAGACTATTGAGAAATTAAGAGTTGAGAGAGATAGAAGTGTTGAGGATGCTAAATTGAAGTATGATGAGGATATTAAAAACTTCAGAGAGTCAGAGTTAAAGAGGTTAGGTGATACGAAAGCTACTAGAGATAAGATAGATGCTGATGTTAAAGCACTTGATGAGAAGTTCAAGCAAGAACAATTAGATAGGGAGGAATCATTCAATCAGCAAATAGAAATAATTCAACAAGAAAAGAATGCTAAGATAATAGAGATAGATACCATTTTAAATAATGAAATAGCGTTTGGTGATAACTCACTAGCTGATAGCAAAAAACAAATAGCTCTTGATGAAATCAACTTCAAGGTTGAGATGGCTGATAGGGAAATAGCACTTGCTAGGAAAAATAGACTTGAACTGATAAAGATTAGACAGGACCTGCAGATGGATCAAATCAAGGCAGAGAGAGAAGTTATCTTACAACAACTGGAGATAGAAAGACAGGAAGCTCTAAAGAATGTTCAAGGGACTGAGGACCAGAAGGGTATCCAAAGGGGGAATATAAATAAGTTATACAATGATAAGATATCACAGGCTAATGATGACTTCAGATTAAGAGAGAAGGAGGCTGAGAAGGCAGCCGCTGATGAGATTCTTGCTTATAAGTTACAAAAAGCTGAGGAGTATGCTGGTTTTGCTATACAAGGTGCTAACTCCATTGTTTCTTTAATATCAGCTGTTAATGATGGTGCTAGACAGGAGGAAGAGCAGAAGATTAATGAACAGTACTCAAAAGAACAAGATGCTCTTAATAGAAGTTTGAATGCTGGATTAATAACAAGAGAGCAATATGATAAGCAAAATGCTGCATTAGATGCTAGAAGACAGAAGGCGGAGTATGATGCTAAGAAAAAGGCATTTGAACAGGAAAAGAAACTAAGAATAGCACAAGCTATTATTGCTGGTGCTCAAGGTGCTCTTTCCGCATTCACTGGTGCTATGCAATTAGGACCAATTGCAGGTCCAATCGTGGGTGGTGTACTAGCCGCCTTAGTTGTAGCAGCAACAGCAGTTCAGGTTGCCAACATATCTAAGCAAAAGTTTGATGGTGGTGCAGTGCCAGTTACCCCAATAGAGGGTGGTGCAGGAGCTGCTGTTAATACTGGTAGTGATGCTGTTCAGCAAGGATCATCTGGTGGATTTACAGGATTCACACCTAACTTAACAGGTGGCGGAGCAACACCACCAGGTGGAACACCGACAGGTTCAGGACCTACAAGAGTGTATGTAGTTGAGTCTGATATAACTGATACTCAAAACAGAGTAAGAGCTTATGAGTCAAACGCGACCTTCTAAAAGCATTTTCAAAAAATAACCCATATAAAATATGAATGATTTACCAATTTTTGATATCATCTTAAATGAACAAGACCTTGAACAAGGTGTTAGTATGATATCACTTGTAGATGAACCAGCTATTGGTGTTGATTGGATTAAGTTAGCCAAAGACAATATGATGAAGTTAGACTTCTCAGCTGATAAAGAAAAGAAGATGTTATACGGTCCTTTTCTTATTCCTAATATGTTAATTTATAGAAGAAACGAAAAGCTTGGAGAGTTCTACATTAGATTCAAGAAAGAAGAGATTGAGAAAATAGCAGCTAAGTTTAACGCAGACCTAAATGCTAAGAACATCAATTTCATGCACACTGATAAGAAGGTTGAGGCATTTGTTGCTGAGAACTGGTTAATAGAAGATGGTGTGGATAAATCACAAAAGTTTGGTTTTGAATTACCAGAAGGTACTTGGTTCGGTGGTGTTAAAGTTAAAGATGATAACTTCTGGACTGAAATGGTTAAAACGGATGAGGTGAAGGGCTTCTCAGTAGAGATCTTAGCGGACTCACAACTTGCCCTAAAAAATATAGAAAACAAAATGGAAAACGAAATTAAATTAGCACAAATTGTTGCAGTTGATGGAACAGTTGTATATTTTGATGGTGAATTAAACACAGGAACTGCTGTTTTCTCTGATGAGGCTATGACACAACCAGTTAGTGGTGAGTGGACATTAGAAAACGGAGATGTTGTTACAGCTGTTGATGGTCTTGTTACTGAAGTTAAAAAAGCTGAACAACCAGCATCTAACGATATGCCACCAGCAGAGTCAAACAACTCAGCATCACTAACTTCACAAGAAGTATCTCTTATGATAGATGCAAGATTCTCTGACTTAATGGAAGAGATAACTGCACTAAAGGCCTTACTTGAACCACTAATGGGTAAAGAGGAAGAGTATAAGAAAGAGATTGAAGGGTTAAGAGCTGAATTAAATGAGAAGTTATCTTCTACACCAGCTATTCAATCTATCAAGAAAGAAGCTATCAAATCTAAATTATCTTCTGATTTCGAGAGAGAACAAGAGAGAATAAAGCAGTTCTTGGGTAAGAACTAATATTTTAGGTGTTTCCAAAAGCGATCACCTATAATGTTATAGTATTGAAATGGGGTTATTGAGTATTTACTTAAAATGTATTTCCTCTTAACCCCATTTCTGCTATCGTTAATTACATTAATCGCAACATCATCAGTCACATTTGTCCTACCGTGTTTAGAGCCAACCTTGTATCTACCAAGTGTCCTTGCTTTAGTTGAGTTTTGTTTTTTAGTCAGAAGTTGTAGATTATCAACCCTATTGTTCGTGAAGTCACCCTCGACTATGTGATCAACTACCATATTTTCAGGTATCTCACCTACAAAGTGAGTATATACGATGTGTGATATTATGTATTGGACCTTTATATTATCTCTACATAATGTAACCTGTCTACCTTTTAGGCTCATTATAATGTCTTTATTATATGACCCTCCCCTCCTGCCAATGGATATAATCCTACCAAAGTTTGAAACCTTATAGTATCCTTCATATCCTTTTATATCTATCCATACCTCATTCATAAGCAAAAAAATAATTTATCCCATATTATATAAATCAGGTCATTAAAAGACTATAAAAAAATAAAAAAACCAAAATGATTAATAGAAATTATAATGTTGGTCAATACGAGTTTGAGTCTAATAGAGTTAGATTTGCTTTAACAGACAATACCACATTCTATGGTAAAGATGCAGAAGGCTTTTACAGAAAAGCTCTTACAACTGGTGTAGCTAAGAATGCTTTGACTCTTATCCCAAATGTAAAGTCAAAAATTAAATTAGCTTATTCCGACTTAGGAAATATCCTACAAGGTGATGATTGTTCTTTCTCAGCAACTGGAGAAGGTTCATTAAACCAAAAAACAATGACAGTATGTGATGTCAAAATCAACCTTGAATACTGTGCTACAACTTTTGAAGCTAACTACTTAGGTGCTCAATTAAGAGCTAAAGACCAAGCAGTTCCTGATTCATACGCACAATTCGTATTAGAGCAAATCGCTGAGAAGGCAGCTTCTGATATCGAAATCGCTATGTTCAAAGGTGATACTGGTACAACATCATACCCTCTAAACTTATGTGATGGTTTAGTTAAATTGATGTTAGCTGACTCTGATGTTATCGATGTTGCAGCTACTTCTTCAACTATCACTTCTTCTAACGTTATTACTGAGTTAAACAGAGTATTAAACGCTGTTCCAGCTGAAGTAAGAACTAAGCCTAATTTCAAGATATTTGTATCTCAAGAAATTGCTTTCGCTTACAAACAAGCTCAAGCAGCTACAACAGGTGGTCTATTCATGGTAGGTGATAAAGAACTTAACTATTTAGGTTTCACTTTAATCCCAACTTCTGGATTAACAGCAAAACAAATGATTGCAGCTAACATGGACA
Organism: uncultured Gammaproteobacteria bacterium; assembly: GCA_964636855.1. GTDB lineage: Bacteria > Patescibacteriota > Patescibacteriia > UBA1558 > S5-K13 > S5-K13. Next base: position 17,776 of record CAZWVD010000005.1, read on the forward strand.
ACGTTTTCTTCTTAACTGACCTTGTTTCTGACTGGGAAGATATTCTTATCATACCACAAAGACAAGTTTCTGGTGCAAGAACTGAGAGATTCGTAGCAAACTTAAAGTTTGGTTTCGATTACCTATATGGAACTGAAATCGTTCTTTACTCATAATCCTTCGATGGAATAAAAAACTAAAATAAAACTATGGCGTGTGTAAGTTTTTCAGGTGGAATTTCAAACGACTGTTCTAATAACATCGGTGGATTAACCAAGTTATATCTAACAGATTTTGCGAATGTCCAATCCTATACTCAAGCAGGTGGTACAGTATCAGCTGTAACATTAGCAGGCGCGACATCATCATATGGTTTTTACGAGTTTGCTTTCAATAGAAACTCTGCTACTTTCACTGAAGATTTAGTGAAGTCAGTAGAGGCTGGTTCAGCACTATTTGAACAGACAATAACCGTAACTATTCCAAGAAGAGATGTTGCTAAGAGAAATACTCTTTCTCTATTAACTCAAAGAGACTTAGCAGTTATCATTAAAGATTCAAATGGTCTTTACTGGTATGTAGGAGCAGTTGAAGGTATGTATTTAGCAGAATCTACTTCAACTTCTGGTACAGCTAAGGCAGATGGTTCTAACTACGTCCTAACCCTTAAAGGTTTCGAAGTTGAAAGAGCTTACGGAGTTAATTCAGCTATCATTGCTGGTCTATTAGCTTAATAATCAATATAATGAGCAGAGATACCCCAGAAATGGGGTATTTTTGTTTTAAAGCAACTTCAATATAACATACATATAAATAAAGATTTAGTTCTAAGATGATTAACTTATCAACAGGTACAAATTCAATATGGTTAAGCTTAAGAGAGAATGTTCCATATGGTGCCACATCAACAGATTATAAATTAACTTTTACTCACGATTTATCTAATGAGAGTAAGGTTTGTTACCCAACAGACTTACAAACAGATAATAAGTGGTCAAGATTTAATATAGTCGTTGGTACACCAGAATCATTCACTTCTTCTGTTACCCTTGATTTAAGACCAGGTATGTGGAGTTATAAAGTAGAGTTAAATTCAACTACACTCGAAATGGGTAAGGTGTTAGTAGACGAGACTTGGGATTGGACAACCCTTGATCGCCCAACAAAAACTGTTACCGTCCTTAAAAGATAATTATGGGATTTTTTGATAGATTCTCGAAACAAAAACCACTACAAGTATCAACTCCAAAGAAAGAAGATGATATTCTTAATTCTATTGTAGATACAATTAATATGAGGGGTGTTGAGACACCTACACCAAGAGAACAAAGAGGTGTTGATTGGGTTCTATTCGGACCTAACAACAGATTCCCTCTTGACTTATTAGAGTATAGAAATTCATCTGCAATACACGATTCTATTATTGAAGGTAAAACTAACTTGATAGCTGGTATGGGTATTATGTTTGGTAATACAAGAGAAGAGAGTGATATGTGGATAATGGAGAATCACAAACTCGTTCCATTCTATAAGAAGTTAGATAAGGTATTTTGGCTTGCAACAAGAGACTACTTAACATTTGGGTATTCTTGTTTTGAGGTAATCTATTCAATGGATAGAAGTAGAATTGTTGATATTAACTGGATAGATGCAAGTAGAATAGCTTGCGGTAAGAAAGATGATGGTGAGACAGAAGTAGATGACTTCTATTATTGTGAGAATTGGTCGGATATAAGAAATAACCCACCAAGAAAGATAAGTGGTTTTGATTCATCTGATAAAGATGATGTTAGACAATTAGTATTCATCAAGAATGATGATAACAATATGGATTACTACTCATTACCAAATTACTATTCAGCACTTAAATGGATTAAAGCTGATGGTTTGATGGCTGAGTATAACTTATCAGCTATATCAAATGGATTCTCCCCATCAATAGTATTTAAGTTCTTTAAGAAGCCATCACCAGAAGAAAGAAGACTAAATGCTGAAGCAATTAAGGCACAACACGGTGGGGCTAAGAATGCTGGTAAGGCAATTATATTCTATGCTGATGGTAAAGACTTAGCTCCAGAGGTTCAAACATTAGATGCTACAAATATAGATGCAAGATTACTTCAAGTATCAGAGCAGATAACTCAACAAATAGTATCAGCACATAGAGCTCACCCAGCACTTTGTGGTATTGCAACACCAGGTAAATTAGGATATTCTAATGAGATGTTACAGTCTTGGGCTATTATGAATACTATGGTAATTAGACCGGAGAGAAAACAAGTATTAGATGCTTTCAAGAAGGTCCTTGTTTATAATGGTGTTATCAGGGTTAATATTGAAGAAATAAATCCTATTGAAATCATAGAAGGATAAAAATAAATAATATAAGATGGGAACATACTCAGCTCTTTTCATAGATGATGAATACCTAAAGCAGTACTCGCCTTTAGGAAGGTCAATGGATCCACAAGAGGTCTATCCTTTTGTTAGCGAGGCACAAGATATGTATATACAGGATCTTTTAGGAACTCCTCTGTACGATAGTTTAGTTCAAAAAGTAGCAACATCAACATCATTAAGCGCTATTGAATGGCAACTGATTGATATCTTTTCAAAATCATTAGCTTATTGGTCTGTTTATTTAGCACTACCACACTTATCAATTAAGATAAGAAATGGTGGTGTTGCTAAGGCTCAAAGCGATAATACTCAAAATACTGACTTATCTGAACTAAGATATATTAGAGAAGAGGTTAAGAACTTAGCTGAGTTCTGGGCACAAAGAACTGTTACATTCTTGTGTGAGAACAGGACAAGTTTCCCACTATATGGATCAGCATCAGAAGATATGTACCCATCAAATGGTCAGTATGATTCAGATATCTATTTGGATGATTTTAGTGACTATACGGAGAGAGAAAGAGAATTTCTAAGGAAATACCTCTATAAAAATTAATAATCGATTATGAGTAAAAAGAATAAGGAAAAAGAGGTAATAAATGAAAATGAATTCTTCAACGATTCTAAGAAATCAGTTAACAGAGAAGAACTAGCTATTCAAGTATTCAAGGATGGCAAAAAGGTAGTTTGGTTAGATAAGAAAGAAGTTCTTACTGGATGGGGTAGTGATGATGAAGTAATCAATCAGGCTTTAGAAAAACTTAATAAGTAAAATGGAATTAATGAGTATATTAACGTTTATAGGTGGTATTATGTTAGCCATCATTGGGTATTTCCTTAGACAAACAATGGAAGAGTTAAAGGAAGTTAAGAAAACAACATATTTAACATCAACAAAGCTTGAGGTATTGGAGAGAGATTATCTTTTACAGGTTAAGTATTTGAATGATAAGTTTGATGACTTGTCTGATAATATGGTTGAACTTACAAAAGAGATTAAAAATCTTTCTCAAAAAATAAAATAATCACTATGAAATTGAAAGAAAGATACTTATCACCCACTCCAAAAAAGATGAGAAAACTGGGTGACGCTCTTCTTGCTGTGTCTACAACAATAGCAACATACGCAATTGCTGATGATTGGTCTAAATGGGCTCAGATATCAGCACTTATGTTAGGTGTTGTTGGGAAGTTCTTAACGAATTTCTTCACAGAGGATGAAGTAAATAATATATAAAGTATGGCATCAAAGTCTATTGTAAAGAACAGAGAATACAACGAGGTTAGGCTGAGTATAGTTGGAACAAGTTCTGGATCATCTGATATTTTCTATACAGAGGCATCCGGATATAGATACTTCTATAATCAGATAACAGCTACATCTTCCGCGATGGAGGCTGTATCATTCAATGCGTATATTTCTTTAACTTCATCAAATACAGCGACTTATAGTTTCACATTAATTCCTATGGATTACGGTGAATCAGTTATGTTGGAAACCAAAGTGGTTGGTTTCAACGGGAGTAAGGGATTTATGATGAATTCATTTGGTGGATTTAAACATATTGGTAATACTCTATCAACGATAGGAAACATAAAGTATGACTACTGTTCCGATTTCACTGGTGGAGCAACAGCTTACTTCACTAAGACCGGAACATCATCTGTTAACTTAGTTATTGGCGGTGAGTCAAATGCGGGAACAATAGACTGGGATATCCACATAAAATATACAAAAGGTTACCATACTGGGTTCGCGCCTGGTTCAGGAGGAGGTGTTCCTCCAGGACCTTGGTACCCACCACCACAGAATATAAGTTAATATGGCAAATACAGTATATA
>CAZWVD010000005.1:22096-32999 GCA_964636855.1 uncultured Gammaproteobacteria bacterium
AAAGATAAGTTTAATAATCAAGATCGTATCCACAATCAGAATCATTCATTATCGTTTAATAAGATTTCTAATTTAACATCGCGGAGATGCTCAACCGATGATATTGGAGTTATGGTTAAGATTAATGACTTCTCATCATCACTTAATTTGTTTATCTTCATAACCTGGTCTAAGGTAAAGATTACCTTTCTCCCATCAGAGAATCTAACAAGATACATACGGTCATTCATGATTACAAATCTTAATTATTAGTGGTTCTTGCTTACTTAGTGACATTGGAGCTAATCTAACTTGTTTTGAACACTTACAATAGAAATCACTCACCTTCCAATTACCATCCCCGACTTCACTGTGAGCTCTACGGTATGGAGGTAGTCCAGTTCCATTTAAGTACTTAGATTCACCATTCCATCTATATTCAACAGGTCTCGATTTACTAACCCACTCCATCTTTGATAGGGTAACACAGATAGGACAAGACTTACCACTCTTAGTTTCATCAGGGTGTATAACCCATCTTTCTTCAATTTCTCTTGTAACACCTTCTTCATCAGCCAAATTGATTTCATCATTATCAACATACTTGATAAACCCATCTAAATCCCACATATCCTCTTTAGACATAAATAGTTGAATGTTGTTATTGTCCATTATCCATTTTAGTTTCCCCCAAAATATTCTGTGATCATTTATACCTGATTGTTTAGCTAACTTAAATGCTGGTGCTTGTTTAGTGAATAATCCATCACCACCCCAGATATACACTTGATACCCAAGCTTAACATATTCTTTTATGATATTAGCAGGAATATCCTTGCTGAACATAATCTTCATAGAATGTTCTGATAGGTTTTCTTCCCATATATTGTAACAAATGGCAGCTGCCTGCTCTTTTGATTTACCTTTCCCTACTTCGTGACCAATACAACGACCTATAAACTCGTCCTTGTTCTCACCTCTACTTGGATTCATTGGCATAATAATAGTGTTTTCTTTATATGTTAATATCCGTAATTATGCTTATTCTCATCATAGAATCTACATAACTTACTCCAGGTTCTTGCTTGGCAAGACGAGCAGCCTCTTGAGTGCTCCATCTGTAGTGGGTAAGCTCTATTGTGTAGATTAAAAATTCTTGTCATCACATCAGCTGGTACTCTTGGATTATTTAAGTGTCTCCAATCTTGCATTAGTTGATGTATCTCTGCGAAATCTTCTTTAGTTATTTGATTATTCATAAAAAATATTTATATTTGTAATCTATATATAAAAATTATATGACTATAAAAGAAGCTTGTTTAAAAATAATGAATGAAAATGTCTTCGATAAGCCCGTTAGGCAGGTAGACATTGTTAAAGAGGTTAGTCGTCTAACTGGTAGATCATATGAGAGTTGTAGGTGTAATACATTTAGGAACCCAAATGCTATACCTGAGATATGGATGAACTATAAAAAGGTAGTACATGAAGGTAATGTCTGTTATATCAGGGGAACATCATCATATAGACAGGACTATGTAAAACCAAGTCAGTACTATACTATGCTATCGTTTCTGAATAATTCAGATAAGATATATACCTTGTCCGGAACTCAATCACTGTGTACATCCGTTCTTGATAACAACAAGACTATATCAGTAGATAAATCACCACATAGTAATGCTAGTGTTAAAAAGGACATACTCACAATAGTTGATAATGGGTCATACAACCTCGATTTTGAAGGCATCTTGACAAAAAGGAAGGTAGAATATATTAATAAATTATCAAAGAAGTGTGACTCAATCCTATTGACATTTATGAGATCTAAAAATGATCATCTATTAAATGTAATAGATATGAAAATCATCAACAGACATGATTATATTGGTAAATCAAATAGAAGAATGTCCATTGTGCTCCTCACTCCATAACTTACATGGATTTTCATTGAAAATATAAACATTAATGTCTTTTTCGAAGAATTTATTACCACCTATATACCAGCTATTGAAATTAGCTCTCTTACCATCATAAGATATCCTATCATCTATCATTAAGAACTGAACATTGTCTCCAACTGTTCTAATGGAAGACTTTGCGAAAAACATTGTATAGGGCAGTAGTAAACAAAATGGTTTTCCATATTCGTAACACTTATTTAGTATTTGGTTCTTTATGGAGAATGGTGGATTAGATATTATAGCATCGAATTCAAAATCTGGATCATAAGTTAGAAAGTCCTGGTCGTAGTCTATATGAGTATGTATGACATTATATCCCCACTCCCCTAGCAAGTTGACATAGTTTGACCATTCTTTATCAAAGGGGCACCAGATTGTTTTCCACTCCTTATTCATATATGGTTTCAATATAGAAACAGCATACTTCGGAGTGTAATACTCATCATTTACCGATGTGGAAAACTTCTCTCTCATATCCTACTTGATTTTAATCTTCTATCAATTAATTCACTCACTATACTTATAATCACTGCTTGAGGAAAGTTTAGTGTAAATATTAATCCCAGCCAGAATCCCGAGCATTTGGAACAGTATAACATTTTTGTAAAGAAATCTCTTAATGGGTTCTTACCCATTTCTTCTTCTTTGAATCCCATCCATCTTTTAATTAGTATCATTGGTTCAGCATTTATAAAAAGAACAGTCATGCAACTAATCCAAATCACTTGATAAATAATATCTAACATACTTTATCTTTTATTTTTGTTTTTAAGTCGGCTATCATAGTATATGTAGCCATCACAGGTATTCCTATCTTCTTAGCTATCTTTCTCGTACTCATCATTTGAGTAAAGTAAAGATCATATAAAACTCTCTCTTGTAGTGATAACTCATTAATATAAATATACCTAACCTTCAATATCTTTTCACCTCTATTATGTCCGTATTTAACCAATATATCACCAACAGCTTCTTTTGTAATCTCATCTTCTATATCACTTACTACATCAAATATATCATCATCCTTTACAACATCTGGGATATCCCACTGAAACTCTAAGTTATTTGTCTTGGATTCTATATTAAAGGACGATTTTTCCCACTTAACGTTTTGTGATAACCAAGTCGTAGTAAATTTTAATCTTTCGTCATTATCAGGTATTCTGTCGAACTTCTCCCACTTCTCATCTAACCAGACAATATAGTATGTTAATAGTTCAGACCATCTATCTTTCGATAAGTCTTTAGCTATACGCTCTATTGTTTTATAGTTCGATGATATCCAATTCGAGTGTGTAATAATATTAGGATTATTTTTTAAAATACTCTTAGCTTTATAGTAACATCCCAGCTATTGAATTCTCCCTCTAATTCAATATCCTCCAACGTAAAACTTAAATCTGCATATTTTAAATTGAGTTCGGATGTTTTTATCGTAGAAGCAAGAAACTTTGGATCTAAATCACCAAGTTCTAACTTCTTTTTTGTTACAACCGTGCCAGGAAATAACATCTTCAATCCTTTATTGTTGAAGTTGACTCTCAATTCTGCTCTGGTAACCGGTACCATATCTTGTGTGTTATTTGTATTCATTTTCTAATAACTTCTTCAGATTTGAAGCACTCTCGAATAACTCAAGTTCTATTGCTTTATCTATCCAACTCTCCACAACTTCTCCTATAAAAAGCCAACAGTACATCATATCATTATCAGATATACTATTTGCCATATCATCATTTAATTTCTGAACCTCTTCACAGGTTTGTTTGATCCTTGAATTCGAAATAAGTATTTCAGTTAATCCAATCATATATTCATAAAGTATATTATGAACTCTATTCCACACTAAATTCTTAATAGATAGTGGTGAGTTTGGATCGAGTAGGAATTCTGGTTGTTTAATTGATTTAGCAGCAAAGCTTCTAAGTCTATTGATGGGTCTTTTTGTCGCCATAGTTGAGTATATATTCATTTTAATAACCCCGTTATCTTTTTGTCTCTTAGCCATTGTACTCTCTTTTTTTCTATATATTCAAAAAATTCACCTACCTTTTCAATCTCCTTTTTATCACAGAAAATAAAGAAATTCTTACCAACAACCTCATCGTCAGTTATAACCTGAAATATACCCTCTGGTCTTAAATGCTTAACCCTTCTGAAGTGATAACCCCTCTTTGTAAATATCAACTTACTTATTATCATACTTCTTATATTAGAAACAGTCCCTAAGTTACCTAACATTAAATTAAATCTTTTTCCATATCTTTTTTTATTTTTTTATTTCTAAAATATTATTATCGTCTGACATAGAATAATCATCTTTTAGTTTTATGTGGTCACCAATAGATAAATGCTCATATTGATTTTGACTTACATAAAACGTTTCGACTATTTCCTTACCTCTATGTCTACCCTTTATTTTTATACACCAATCTTCATAGTCGGTTACTAAATAAGGCACGATAATTGTAGTTGCACTCTTACCACTTGAGATTAAAAGAGGAATAAATGTAACGTATGTGTTTTCAGGTTCATACCATTTTTCAATTATGTCACCTTCTTTAAGTTTATTACTACAAGAAGTAAGAAAAATCATACAATAGAGTATTGTTAATATCAGTATTAAATTTTTCCTTTCTATATTGTTGCCTAACATTAAATTAAATCTTTTTTCCATATCTTTTATTTATTTTTATTTATTTGGTATTATCACTTTAATATCAACCGGGCAATAATTAATTGGTGTATAATATTTTGATTCATTATATGATTTTACCTTATACACATATCCAGTTGATTCTTCATATACCATTATATCATCTAATATAAACATCTCAATTGTCATCATCCTTCATTATTTTTTGTAAATATCAACTTACTTATTATCATACTTCTTATATTAGAAACAAGTATTTAAGTTTCCCATATAAGATATATGGATTACATAAAAAGTCAATACGATATATCTGATTGGGAGATGGATTTTAACTTCTTTACTGAAGAAGAGATAAAATATGCCTACAAGTATTTGGCTCAATATATGTGGGCCACTTTCAAAGTTAACGATAAAGAGACCATACACAAAGCCATACTTAGAGCAATGAGAATAGCTCATCAATATGATGCTACTAAATCCAACAAATGGACTTGGTTAGCTATGATATGTCGTCACACCTACCTATCAAAAGATTTAAGAAGTAATAAACTAAGAAAAACCAACTCACTTGATGATAAAATGCCTGGTGATGATAAAAGGACATTTGCCCAATTCTTATCAGAAGAACCAGATGAAGAATTAGATGATATGATATCAATAGCAAGAGAAGTAAAGTGGTTAGTAGATAATGGTAAGTATCCATATCTTCAGCTAAGAATGACTGGTATATCGTATGAGGCAATTGCAGAGATTATGGACGTACCTCTTTGGAAAGTAAAGGGTAGGATATTTAATGAGAGAAAGCTTCTTAAAAGACACCTAATGGTGTATGGAAGTGAAGATATAAGAAACCATATAAAAAATAGAAAATAAAATGACTGAAGAAAAAGAATGTTGTCATTGTGGAGCAGTAACAACTAAGCATATGTATAATGACCAATCAGGTAAATACTTAGGTAAAGTATGTAGAAATTGTTGGATGAGGTGGAAATATGGTGGTACATATGAGAGAAAAAGAGTGATTAAAGAACACGCCAGTTGTAACATATGTAAAAGAAAAATATATAGGTTGTCTAAACACGGTAATGTATGTACTGGATGTAGAAGAGGTGATGACTACATAATTAATGGTAGTGGTGCTTACATCAGAAATATAGGCAAGATGACTTATGATGAAAGAGAAACTTGTAGAAGACTATTAGTTAAGTGGAGGAGAGGTATGTTAACTGGTGTAGATTATTATCAAATGGTGAGTATATACCTTGAATATCATTTTAAGAATGAGGAGTTAGATTCACTTAAAATAGATAAGCAGGTATTAAAAATAATGAAATGGATGGAAGAATTATTTAAAAAAGATTTGGCAGATTCAAAATAAGTCTGTATATTTGTTATATCAAATTAAAAACGTAGCCGATAACGACATTAAATTCTAAAATTAAATAACGATTATGTATTCACAAGCAGAAGCACAACGAGTATTAATGAACCCAATGACTAAACAATTGGTTGAGTGGGTTGATTCACAGAAGTCAACTACTAAAATGATTATGTCTCCTCGATTCTTTCATAAGAGTCATTCTAAACGAGATAGAGAGATTATTTGTCTTATGTTGATGAACTTCTATCCTGGTATGGTTATTGAGAGAACCGGTAATGATGCTGTTTTAATTACATTTTAATTATGGATATGAAGTCAACTACTAAGAATTGTAAAGTTTGTGGTGAGGTTTTCACTTTATCACCAGGGTTAGGTGGTAATAATCAGGTTACTTGTTCTGATAAGTGTAGAGTGGAAAATCAAAAGATATTAAAGAGGGAATCATCTTTAAGGTTAAAAGATGAAAAGAATAAAATATTAAATTATTATTCTAATTTGTGGAAAATACCTATTTATCAGGTTATCAAATATGGAGTCCAGTTTCTAAATGATAATCCAAGTGTTGTGGAGGTTATTCAACTACAAACAAAGTTAAGTGGTAAATTTACCTTCTTAACTGAGGAAGAGAAGGACGTCAGGAGAAAGGCGGTTATTAGGGATAACAATAAGAAACAAAGAGATAAAAGAGGTTATAGTAAAAAACCTTGTAAGATATGTGGAAAGGAGTTTATTCCTGGTATTGATGTTAAGAGTAATGGTGCTGTTTGTTGTTCTGATGTGTGTTCTAAAGAAAGAGATAGAATACAAACAAATGAAGCGAGTGCGAGACAAAGGGCTAAAAAGAAGTTAAAACAATAAAAACAAAACAATAAAAACAAGTAGATATGAACATTAAAGATTTAAGAGACTCTTTATTAGAGTCATTTGACCAACTAAAGAATGGTAATTTAAAGACCAAGGAAGCAAAAGAATTAACGAATATGTCTGGTAAGATTATTCTTTCTGCTAAGGTTGAGTTAGACTATAACAAGTTTATGAAATTGGAAAGAAAGATTGACTTTTTAGAAGTTGAAGATGCTAAACCTGTTGAGAGTGTCACTAAGAGTAGTCCAGAACAAAAACATCGTGTACATGGCACAGTACGCATTAAAAATCCAGGAAGACCTAAAAAGATTTAATATAAGTGCCTTTGTAGAAAGGTTGATTTCTTAGATATTTGTGATTAAATCCAAAACTTTTTCAAAAAGTTACGATATAATATTTATCATAAATATCGAGTGTGTGTTGATTTCTTTATTTTAATTGTCGCATGTTATTTTTTTTTCAACACACACTCACAGAATTGAAACCCCAGTCGCTCATCTGGGGTTTTTTCTTTTTACACAAAATAGTGGTGCCGGTTTATAATATATATGGGAACATATGAAAGTATAAGCCTATTGGATTCAATAAAATTCGTTAGGGCTATGAAAAGAAAATTAAAAATAAAGAAAATCTATGGAGAAGAAGTGTCTGTATTGCAGAAAGGTATTAGTAGATAAAAGACCTCAAGCTAAATATTGTGATGATGTTTGTAAATCTATGAACTGGAAATCTACTAAGAGATTAAAGAAGATTAAAGAGGAGACTAAATGGATGTTAGATAAGGATAATGTTCAGGTAAGTTCAGAAGTAGAAGAATTGTATAAAAAGATTTTTGGTGGATAACACAAACATACTATCGGTAAAACATACCATCGGTAAATACATACTACCGGTGGTTTTTTACATACTATCGGTAAAACATACCATCGGTAAATACATACTACCGGTGGAACCATTGATTTCATTGAGGAATAAAAATATTTTCAAAAAAAAACAACTTCTTTTTAAAACATACTATAATTTAAACCAGTAGATAAGTTAAATAACCATTTACCTACCTAAATAACCTAAATATATTAACCATTTAAATGATCAGCTTTATAGTATGTTAATACTACTATCATACTACTATCATACTACTATCATACTACTATCATACTACTATCATACTACTATACTAGAATATCCCTTATGGTCATTGATATACAAAATAAATTTAAAAATATTTTAAACTTCTTTAAAACATACTACTATAAGATCTATCTAGACCTTTTAAATACCAACGAACACGCTAGTGGTTCGTTGTCTAGATGATCCTAGTGATCTGATCGTAGTTTGAAGTTTAACTATTAATGTTTTAATAAATGAATGATAATTTCGTTAATCAATTAACAAATAAATTTAAGAAATATTCCTATAACGATATAATGAACCTATTATCTATTAGGGATAGAAGTAAGGTTAAACCATATATTGATGATCTAGTTAATAAAGGTATCATTGAAGTTAGGAACAATAAACCTCGTGTTCTAGGAGGAAAGATTAAAGGTATAGCTAATGAATATAGAATACCTATTCCTGTTAAAGAGGATGAAACACTGAATGATATCGTTAGATCTAGTGGTGGGCCATCTAGTGCAGTATGTTTAGAAGATAAATCTATTATAGAAGGTAAGTTAGTTAAATTTCGCTATAAGGGATTTAAGGATGTTGAAGAACTAATAACTAGAGAGGATAAGATATTGGCTAGAAGTATATTTGAAGAGTATGGTGAAGAAACATTATATACCAATGAATGTATAAATAAAGGTATGTCAAGGGAAAAGGCTTGGTTTTTATATGATAAATTAACTATTAAAAAAATGACAAATGAATTATTCAAGTAAAGATGTTTGGAGTAAAAAGTATGAAAAATGGTTTAGATGTTCTGAATCTAACCAACATCCTCGTTCAATGAAACTATTCAAGTTCGGGGATTACTATTATAGACCCGGATAAAGATATGTTAATACATAAAGATATCGTTGAAGATTACATTACCAATACCACCAAAAAATTTAACAGGTACAAACGAGATGCCTATTGTAAAAAGAACGGTATTGAAATAAAAGACTAAATGAAGCCAAGATATAGAATAACATACATTCCAAATGTTGGTTGGATATTCAAGATGTATCATCCATCAGATATTCGACAAGAACTCATAAAGTGGCACCGTGAATTTTAATTAATTAAACCCATACAAAAAAGTGTGGGTTTTTTTGTATTTAAACCAAAAGCAGAAGGAACACCACCTAACATAATATATAAAGAGTGAAAAATAGTGAAAAAATGAAACCAGAAGAAGTAAAGAAGGGTGATAAAGATATGATTATCAATGCACTCATTAAGATGAGAGTAGAGAAGTTTGCCTCAAAGAAGACAAAGTCTTTCTAAACTAGAACTATTAAAAGAAAAACTGGGAGATAAATAAAAAATAATTATAGAAAAATGGTTGAAATTCAAAACATAGGATTAACATATTCAACGGTAGATCCGAACATTTATGAGAAATTTAAATCAAGTGGTGATGATGAGATATTTGAGAAATTGGTTCAGGATTTAATGATTAATAAGTATTCAGATGATAAAGAACTGACTGAATATATTTTATCATTACCAAGACATAAACAAAGAATGGCTATTTTATCATTAATTGATGGAGATAATGTTCTTTGGTCTAAAATGAATGCTTATGTTAATGAGTGTTCAGATAAATTTGAGCATGTTAAGGATGTTGTTAGAATTATTAATCAGTTTGTTAAGGATGGTGAGGTTGAGAAAAAGAAGTTTGGTGAGGTGATGACTCCTATTTCCTTGGTTAAAGAGATGTTAGACACTTTACCTAAAGAGGTTTGGTCAAATCCGAATTTGAAGTGGTTGGATCCAGCAAATGGCGCGGGAACTTTTCCTTTTGTTGTTATTTATAAGTTGATGAATGGTTTAAAGGATTGGGAGCCAGATGTTGAGAAGAGGTATAAGCACATTGTGGAGAATATGATATATGTTTGTGAACTTAAGAATAGGAATGTATTTTTATGGTTGTGTGGTGTTGATCCTAAGGATGAATATACCACAAATACATATTGGGGATCATTTTTAGATGAAGGATTTGATAAACATATGAAAGAAGTTTGGGGTGTTGAAAAATTCGATATTGTGGTGGGGAATCCACCGTATCAAGACAATAATAAAAATGGTGGAATTCAACCAAAAAATCACAATTTGTGGAGTAAATTTATCACAAAATCGGTTGATATTTTAAAAGAATCTGGTTTACTTTTATATGTAACTCCGGACTCTTGGAGAAGTCCATCTTCTAAAATATTAGAGCTATTTAAAAATAACACATTATTATTTGCTAATTTTGATGTCGCTAAATATTTTATAGGAGTTGGCTCTACATTTAGTTATTATTTATTAAAAATTGGCAAGCATGAACAAAAATGTAAAATCTATGGAATAGAAGTTGACATGAGTAGATTAAAGTACATACCAAACGGAGGTGAACTATCATTGTCTATACATTTAAAAACAATAATGTCCTCCAATGAAAAGTATAACTTACTATGTGATACAACCTCAAATCACTCAACTTCTCAAAAATCAAATTTATCAAAATCAATGACAGATTTGAATATTTACAAATTACATCATACAAATGCTCAAGAATTTTTTTCTGCTAAAAAAAGCAAAAATCATGATGATAAAAAAGTTTATTTTACAATAAGTGGTTATTTTAATCCTAAATACGACAATGGGAATATATCAACATCAGAAATATGCCCTTATATACTAGTAAATAGTGAGAAAGAAGGACTAAATTTAGTTAAAATTTTAAACTCTAAAGTTTATAGTTTTTTAGTAAATACAGGAAAGTGGAGTGGATTCTTAAATAAGGATATTTTAAGATGTTTACCAAAATTAGACTTAGATAGAGAATGGACCGATGATGAAATTTTTAAAGAGTTCAATTTAACAAACGATGAAATAATTTTTATTAATAATTTTAATATATAG
>CAZWVD010000006.1:0-32625 GCA_964636855.1 uncultured Gammaproteobacteria bacterium
TTAAAGGGTGAAAAACTCATTAATAGCTTTATTTTTTTTAAAATAGTTGAATTTTTAGTATCAATAAAAACCAGAATCTTTCTAGATGGGTCTATAGATATCATGGAGGAGCTTTGTGCAAATGTCAGGCTTGATAATATAAATAATAATGGTAATATAATAATAGGTTAGAAGGATTTGGAAAGTGTATTGAAGAATTTTAAGGAGCAAATTATTTAATTTTATATATAATTAATAAACACTAACTAAAAATCTGTTTAAAACAGATAGAAAAACAATGGCAGAAAAATTTACTGGTGCTACACAAACAAAAGTAGCTACCAAAGTCTCAACAACAACCAAGGTTTTATTAGCCTTTCTTATTGTTGGAAGTGTAGCAGGAGTGTTTGCGTTTATGAGTTTAGGTACTAACATGCTTAAACAAAATTCTATAACAGGAGTAAATGAATCTAATTTATCAACTTCGAATTGTGTAAAAGATATTCGTAGCGATGCTTGTAAAAATGATATTAAAAGAGAGTTGACAGCAGCAAAAATAGATCCATTGGAGATAGGGGGTTATTTAGAGCAATTTGATACACCAAATACATTATGTGGACGGGCTATATGTTTTACGAATGAAACTACATATGTTGCAATGCCTTGTTTTAAGGCCAATGATGGTAGTTGTAGTGCCAACGATTTTGGTCAGTTTAATTGTAGTAGTTGTGCCACGCCAATGGAATCGGAAGTAAGATAATGTATATATAAATAGCTTTATTTTTTTAAACTCCTCATTTTGGGGAGTTTTTTGATTCTTTTGGTTTATAAATTAGTCTTGTTTAAGCCCTTATAATGGCACTAAAACGTCTTGAATTTGGGGTCTTTTTTTGATATAATTACATTAGAATTCTAACGAGAATTTCCTTTTATTTTTATAATAAATTATATGACAAAAGAGCAAGAAAAAGCCAAAAAAGCTAGTAATTATAACGCTAATGAGATTACAGTTTTAAAAGGCTTAGACCCAGTAAGACGCAGACCTGGAATGTATATTGGAAACACCGCTAGTCAGGGATTACATCATTTGATTTGGGAAGCAGTAGATAATGCGATTGATGAGGCAATGGCAGGATTTTGTACTGATATAGAGATAAAATTATTACCAAAGGGCAGGGTTTCTGTCTCTGACAATGGAAGAGGAATCCCAGTTGATACTCACAAAGCAACAGGAAAGAGTGCTCTAGAGACTGTTATGACAACGCTTCATGCTGGAGGTAAATTTGGTGGTGATGGATATAAGGTATCGGGTGGTCTTCATGGAGTAGGAATTTCTGTTGTAAATGCCCTTTCGTCACATCTTCGAAGTGAAATTAAAAGAGATGGAAAATTGTATTTTCAAGAATATAAAAAAGGAATAGTCGCTTGTAAGCTTACGGTTGCAGGAAAAGCAAAAGGTACTGGTACAACTCAAATTTTTCAACCAGATCCAGAAATATTTTCAGTATTAGAATTTGATCTTAAAACAATATTAAATCACATAAGACAACAAGCTTATCTTACTCGTGGTATTAGAATGAAAATATCTGATGAGCGAGATGAGAGCATCAAAGATCATCCATCGTATTCATTTTATTTTGAAGGTGGAATTGCATCTTATGTAAAGCATTTGAATCTCAATAATGAACCTCAGCACGATAAAGTTTTTTATGTTCAAAAGGAAAGAGATAATATATATGTAGAGGTAGCGCTTCAGTACATAAAAGATTTTAAATCAAATGTGTATTGTTTTGCAAATAATATTCCAAATCCAGAGGGTGGAATGCATATGATTGGTTTTAAAAATGCTCTTTTGAAGTGTCTGAATGATTATGCAAAAGAAAACAATGTATTGAAAGAAAAAGATGCTGTACTTACATCAGAAGACATAAAAGAGGGTCTTACAGCTGTTGTTTCAATCAAGCTTGCAGAACCTCAATTTGAAGGACAGACAAAGGCAAAACTTGGAAACGTAGAGGTAAGGGGTGCTGTTTATTCTGTATTTAAAGATTATTTTTCAGCCTATCTTAATGAAAACCCTAATGAAGCAAAAGGAATCTTGGCAAAATGTATTTTGGCTTCTCAAGCAAGAAATGCTGCCCGTAGTGCCCGTGAAGCAGTCCTTAGAAAGGGAGCGCTAAAGGGATTTACTTTGCCAGGAAAACTTGCTGATTGTTCAACAAGAAAAGCAGAAACCGCTGAAATATATATTGTTGAGGGTGACTCTGCTGGAGGCTCTGCAAAACAGGCAAGAGAAAGAAACAATCAGGCAATATTGCCACTTCGTGGAAAAATATTAAATGTTGAAAGATCAAGATTGGACAAGATGCTTGCAAATAATGAAATTAAAGCACTCGTAATAGCACTTGGCACAAATATAGGAGAAGATTTTGATATGTCAAAGCTTAGATATCATAAAGTTGTTATCATGACTGATGCTGATGTAGATGGAGCTCATATTACAACACTACTTCTTACATTGTTTTATAGATATTTTCCAGATTTAATTCGTGCGGGACATATTTATGTTGCTCAGCCACCATTATATCAACTTAGACAAGGAACAAAGATGCAATGGATTTATAATGAAAATGAGCTTCAGGTAGTTATGAAGGAGTGGGGAATTGATCAGGCAGAAGTAAAAATAGAAGACATAGAAGAAGAAAAAGAAGATGGTGAAGAAAATGAAGAAGGCGAAGAGGAAACAGAAACAGAAAAAACAAAAAAATCTTCAAACTCTTTTAACGTCCAGAGATACAAAGGTCTAGGAGAAATGAATCCAGAGCAACTATGGCAAACTACAATGAATCCAGAAACGAGAAAAATGAAACGTATCACAATTGACGACGCTGCAGAAGCAGATGAAATATTTGATAAACTTATGGGAGCAGAGGTTGAAAATAGAAAGAGATTTATTCAAACTCATGCAACAAGTGTAAAGAATTTGGATATATAGTTTAGTATTTAGTGGTTAGGGTTTAGTGTTTAGTTATGTGTGTATTATATATAAAAAAAGGACTGGGTATTCCAGTTCTCTTTTTATTATTGCAAAACATATAATATGTGCTAGTATAAAAATAATACAAAACATTATTCAGGGAGGATAAAATGCTAGTTGAAAATAAGAAGAAATTCAAGGAATTCAAGGTCGTTTGTTATTTGTGGATGCATGAATTGTATGAGCTATTTCCCGAGCTTAAATACAAAGATAGTATTTGGAATCCATTGTACATGGCTATTGCGCCAACACAACAGGAAATGGATTATAATAAACGTAAAAGAGGGGAAATGGAACAAGAATGGCAATTTATTTTTCAAGAAACAGCTCGTACAGGATGTTATATACAAGCACAGCTTAGTGTTGGGAAAGAATTTATTTTATATCCAAGTTCAGTCAGTAATTTACTTGGTGATAAATCTCTTAAATATAAACACAATAGGATAATAGGGGTATTTGATGGTCAGGTTTATAGTGATCAATTAGAAGATTGTATTAATAGTACTGAAACTGTAAAAGATATAGCGTGTTCTTTGTCAGATGTATTGAAATGTGACACAAAACTTCTTTTTGATGGAGTTGAATATAACTTCACCTATGAAAAGAATTAAATATTTTTAAAAATTATAAAGCCTCTAATTGACAGAGGCTTTTTTGTATCGAGTTTTTTTAATCCAATCTACTCTTCATCATTTTCATCTCTTATTTCACCTACGATTTCTTCAAGCATATCTTCAAGTGTCAACATGCCTATTAACTGTTCTTTGTTTCTATATACAAGTGCAATATGAATTCTTCGTTTTATCATTTTTTTGAGAATTTTGTCTATTTTTGTATTTTCATCTACCGTTATGATTGGCTCTACATATTTTTTTATTTCATCTTCTCTTCGATCACTATTTAAAACTCTCATAATATCTATTATGTGAACATATCCAATAATATTATCTTCTTGATTGTGAAAAACGGGATATCTACTAAAACCCTCTTCTGAAATAAAGTGTGCTATTTTATCAATTTCAGCATCTTCATTTATGACAGACATTTTGTATCTAGGGGTCATAATTTCTTTTGCAGTTTTTTCTTCAAAATTAATAACATTCATTATCATTTCATGTTCTTTGAATTTCAATACTCCATGTTCTACCGCCAGTCTACTAAAAGCCTTGAGCTCTTGTTCAGAAACAATATCTTTTGTTTTGTTGCCAGTTATTAGTCGTAGTAATTTTTCAAGTAGTATAACTATTGGATAAAATATTATTTCTAAAGCATATATTATTGGAGAAAATAAACGAGCAAGTTTTTCTGCATGATTTTGAGCAAATGCTTTTGGGCACATTTCCCCAAATATAAGTATTAAAAGTGTCATTATTCCGGTTGCTATTCCAAGTGCGCCGCTTTCAAATCTTTGTTCCACCCAAATACTTGCCATACTTGCGGCTGTAATATTTACCAAATTATTGCCAAGTAATATTACTACAAGTAGTCTTTTTTTATTTTTGAGAATTTTTTCTAATAGTTTTGCATTTTTTTTCTTTGCTAGAACCATTGATTTTACAGCTCCAGGCGTAGTTGAAAAAAGTGCTATTTCAGTTCCAGAAAACCATGCCGATAGTATAAGTAGTATAATAATCCAAACAAAAAACATATGATTTATTTTTTTAGTTTATCGATATATTAAGAATAGCACAGGATTTATATGGGATCAATTTGATATGGTTAATGTAATATTGACAAGTGGTATTGCTTGTTATAAGATTATATATGGATTAGCACTTATATGTTGTGAGTGCTAAAAACAATAATAAACTAAGTCTCAGAATATTGCTTTAGAAGTATTTTCTAAAAGCTAACAGCTGAGGCCTGAAAGCTAAAATATATGACATTAAAGCCAATTTTTGACAATATAGTTGTCAAGAAAATCAGTATGGAAGAAAAGACAAAAAGTGGAATAGTTCTTCCAGACACAATTGATAAAGAAAAACCTCAACAAGGAGAGGTGATTGCCGTGGGAACTGGTAAAATCCTAGACAATGGAACAAGGTCTCAAATGGAAGTTACCGTTGGTAACAAAGTGTTATTTAGAAAATATGCTCCAGATGAAATCAAAATTGATGGTGAGGAATACCTTGTCATGACTCAAACAGATGTTATAGCAATTATAGAATAAAGAATTTTGAATTTAGAGTTTTGAATAAATTATTAATTCAATAATTTCGAAATTTATTCATCATTAAAAATTAATCATTAAAATAATTAAGAATATGGCAAAACAAATTTTATACAATGAACAGGCTCGTCAAGAAATGAAAAAAGGCGTTGATAAGCTTGCAAACGCAGTAAAAGTTACACTTGGTCCAAAGGGAAGAAACGTAGTTTTATCAAGTGGTTATGGATCACCAACAATTACAAAAGATGGAGTAACAGTTGCAAAAGATATTGAACTAGAAGACAAATTTGAAAATCTTGGAGCAGAGCTTGTAAAAGAAGTTGCTTCAAAGACAAACGATGTTGCGGGTGACGGTACAACCACTGCAACGGTACTAGCCCAAGCAATTATAACTGAGGGAATAAAAAACGTGACATCAGGTGCAAATCCACTTGCAATTAGATCTGGAATTGAAAAGGGTGTTGCGCATCTAGTAGAAAATCTAAAAAGTATTTCAAAGAAAATTGATTCAAAAGAAGAAATAGCTCAAGTTGCTTCTATTTCAGCAAATGATAAAGAGATTGGTGAAATTATTGCAGAAGCTATGGACTCAGTTGGAAAAGACGGAGTGATAACAGTAGAGGATTCACAAAGCTTTGGTATTACAAAAGAGGTTGTAGAGGGAATGCAGTTTGATAAGGGGTATATTTCTCCTTATATGATTACAAATTCAGATAAAATGCAGGCAGAATATGACGATCCTTATGTTCTTATTACTGATAAAAAAATATCATCACTTAAAGAGGTTTTACCAATTTTAGAAAAAGTGGTTCAATCTGGAAAAAAAGACATTGTTATAATAGCAGATGATATCGACGGAGAAGCGCTTGCAACATTTGTTGTAAACAAGATAAAGGGAACATTTAATGCACTTGGCATAAAAGCTCCTGGATTTGGTGATAGACGCAAAGCAATGTTAGAAGATATTGCAGTTTTAACAGGTGCAACAGTTATTACAGAAGAGGTAGGATTAAAGCTTGAAAATGCAGATTTGGTTTCTCTTGGATCAGCAAGGCGTGTTGTTGCCACAAAAGATAATACTACAATAGTTGAAGGCAAGGGTGAGAAAAAAGAACTAGAAGAGAGAATTGCACAAATTAAAAAAGAATTAGAAAATTCTGACTCTGATTTTGATAAAGAAAAGCTCCAAGAAAGACTTGCAAAATTATCAGGCGGAGTAGCTGTGATCAAGGTTGGTGCTGCAACCGAAACAGAAATGAAAGAAAAGAAACATAGAATAGAGGATGCACTTGCTGCAACAAAAGCTGCTGTAGAAGAAGGTATCGTTGTAGGCGGTGGAGTAGCACTTCTTCGTGCTTCAAAAGACTGGGATAAAATTTCTGTAGATGGCGAGGAAAAAATTGGTCTTGATATTTTAAGACGTGCAATAGAAATGCCAATAAAACAAATCGCAGAAAATGCTGGTAAAGATGGATCTGTAGTCGCTGAACAAGTAAAAAATACTACAGATATAAATTATGGATATAATGCAAAAGATGACAGATTTGAAGACTTAGTAAAAGCAGGAATAGTTGACCCTACAAAAGTAGTAAGAAGTGCACTTCAAAATGCGTCTTCTATTGGAGCGCTATTTCTTACAACAGAAGCTGTTGTTGCTGATTTACCAAGTAAAGATGACGACCATGGCCATGGTATGCCAAATATGGGCGGATATCCAGGAATGATGTAATCCCATTCACAAAATATATATATTCACATCGTAGAGACGTAGCAATGCTACGTCTCTATGGTTTTGATATAGAAAACATTTTTATGTTATGGATATCCGCCCCCATATAAAAATCCTTTATTTTATACTGATTTTATTCTATAATATAAGAAGTTGTTAAATAATTTACTTATTTTTGTATTATGAATTTTAAAGAAGATAATAAAAATTTAGATGATTCTATATCAGTAGATAGTAAATATAATATTTCAAAAAGTTTTTCTGTAGATGATGTTTTATATGAAGATAAAATAAACAGTAGCGCTTTTAACAATCTTAATAAGCCAAATAAGAAAAAGGAATATATTTCTTTTGGCATAGATAAAGATGAACTTCAAAAAAGACTTTCACCAAACAAAAGTTTAGGTCCAGAGTATAGAAACGCTTTTATTTCAAAAGACGATGAAAAAATAGAAGATAGACAACAAGATATTTCTTGGTATATGAAAATGGTAAAATGGCCAGCAATGTTTATTGTCCTCATTAATTTTTTGGTTATAATAAAAGAGAGCACAAATTATTTTAGTGGATTTGTTTTTTTGGATTATATAAGAGTTCCATTTGAGATATGTGTATTTATTGTTCTTTCTTATATAGTAATTCAAAAAAAACATCAAATTCCAAAAATATCAGGTATTGCTGGTGCAATTTGTGGATTTATGTCTGGAATTGTTGTCTCAACCATTGAGCTTTTTGTATATAGAGAAATGTGGGCTATTTTTAATTTGGCAATGACAACGTTATTTCTTGTTTTAATAGGTCTTATAACGGGACTTATTTTTGGAGCTATTTTTTATCAAGATAAAAAACTTTATTAATAAATAAATAATAATATGGAAAAGAATCAAAATTTAAACTTTAATTTAAGTACAAACAAAAAGTTAGCAATTTTTAGTTATTTATGGATTTTTTGTTTTGTGCCCATTTTATTCTCTCACGATGAATTTGTAAAATTTCATGCAAAGCAAGGTTTGGTATTATTTTTTATAGAAGTGGCACTAGTACTAGTTGCATGGATTCCTATTTTAGGGTGGTTGCTTAGTGTAGTAGTTGTTATTATGGCAGCTTTAGGAATAAGATCAGCTTTAAATGGAGAGAAATGGGAAATGCCCTATATTAATAATTTAGCAAAAAAAATTAAACTATGAAAAGAACAAAAATTGTAGCAACAATAGGACCGTCTTCATCAAGTTATGAAAAACTTTTGGAAATGGCTAAATCTGGAATGAATGTGTGTCGTCTAAATTTTTCTCACAATTCACACGCAAGTCATTTGGAGGTCATTGAAAATATCAAAAAAGTTAGAGAAACTCTTGGAATTCCTCTTGCAATAATGCAGGATTTACAAGGTCCAAAGATAAGAGTAGGCAGTGTATCAAATGATGGCATAAGAATAGATAGAGAAGAGGTGGTAGCGTTAATTCATGAAAAAATTATAAATTATAAATTGCTCGTAGGAAGCGAAAATAAAATCATTCCAGTTTCTTTTCCTATTCACAAAGTTGTCAAAAAAAATTCTAGCATTATGATTCATGATGGACTTATTGAATTGAGGGTGAAAAAAGTTTTGAAAGAATCTGTGCTTTGTGATGTTCTTTCTAGTGGTATAGTTTTTTCTTATAAAGGAATTAATATTCCACATGTTGATGTAAAAGAAAAAGCTCTCACAAGAAAAGATTTAGAAGACTTGAAATTTGGTCTAAAACACGATATTGATTGGATAGCACTTTCATTTGTAAAAAAAGGATCAGATATAGTTGATTTAAAAAGGGCAATAAAAAGATATTCTCCAAAATCAAAGGTAAAAATAATGGCAAAGATAGAAACCCCAGAGTCACTTAAGAATATTAAGGATATTATAGAAGAGACAGATGGAATAATGGTAGCTCGTGGAGATTTGGGTGTAGAAATCCAAGTTGAAAAAGTTCCAATAGTTCAAAAAGATTTAATACTTCAATGCATTTCTGCTGGAAAACCAGTTGTTGTTGCCACTCAAATGCTTGAATCCATGGTAAAAAATCCAAAACCAACAAGAGCAGAGGTCTCTGATGTTGCAAATGCTGTAATAGATCACACAGATGCCGTTATGCTTTCTGAGGAAACTGCTTTTGGAAAATATCCACTTGAGTCAATTAAGATGATGACAAAGATTATAAAGATAACGGAAGACTCTCCATATGACGATGTATTAGAACTTGATTCAACAGACAAATTAAAGAGCTTGCTTGCAATATCTGAGTCAGCAAAAGAATTAGTATTAAATACAAAGGCAAAATTAGTTGTTGTTGCTACAAACTCAGGATATAGTGCTAGAATGGTTTCAAAGTTTCGTCCAAGAACCCCTATCATAGCACTTGTAAATGATGATGAAGTAAAAAGACAGCTATCCATGAGTTGGGGTGTCTATGCTTATGATATGCCAAAATGTCGCACAATAGAGGAGCTTATGTCAAAAGTAATAGCATTTATCAAGACAAAGAAACTTGCAAAAAAAGGAGATTTAGCAGTAATTGTTACTGGTCAGCCAGTTGGGCTTAAAGAAAATATGAATTTAGTAGAATTGCAAAAGATTTAATTAATTAGTTTTTCCCGCCATAGGCGGATCAGCTTTTGACCGAAGTGTTTTGAATAAAGGGTTTAGTATTTAGAGATTTGTATTCCTAACTTAACTAACCCTACTAATCTTCTAAATAAAATGAAACAAAAAAAACTCATAAACAAAATAAGTAAAAAATATGTTTTATGGTTTTGCGAACTTACTATAAAAGATGTGCCACGCGTTGGTGGAAAAAATGCATCTCTTGGAGAAATGTATCAAAAATTAGATTTAAAGGGCGTGCCAATTCCAAATGGTTATGCTGTAACTGCTGATGCATATTGGTATTTTTTAGAATACAATGGAATTAAAAATAAAATTCAAGAAATATTAAAAGGATTAGATACTAACAAGATTGTTGATCTTAAAAATAGAGCAAAGAAAATTAGAGAACTTATTTTGAAATCAGAATTTCCAGAAGATTTAAAAAAGGAAATTGTTTCAGCCTATAAAGATTTAGCAAAATTTTATAAAACAGCAGAACTGGGATGTGATGTAGCTGTAAGATCTAGTGCTACAGCAGAGGATGCCGCAGACGCTTCTTTTGCTGGTCAGCAAGAGTCATATTTAAATATCACAGGAGAGTATGCGCTTCTTGAGTCAATAAAAAAGTGTATGGCATCTTTATTTACAGATCGTTCTATTTCATATCGGACTGATAAAAAAATTGGACACTTAAACATTGGTTTATCAGTTGTAGTTCAGAAAATGGTAAGATCTGACCTTGCATCATCAGGTGTAATGTTTTCAGTAGATACTGAGTCTGGATTTCCTGATATTGTTGTGATAAATGCAGCATATGGACTAGGAGAGTATGTTGTAAAAGGAGTTGTCACCCCAGATGAATATCATGTTTATAAGCCAACATTAAAGCAAAAATATAATTCTATTATAGGAAAAGATGTAGGAGAAAAAGCAAAAAAACTAATTTATGCAACTGGTGGAACAAGCAGCACTCAAAATGTAGATGTTCCAATAGAGGAGAGAATCAAATTTGTATTAAAAGACGATGAAATAATGCAGCTTGCAAAATGGGCTGTAATAATTGAAAATCACTATAAGAGACCTATGGATATGGAGTGGGCAAAAGATGGAAAGACAAAAAAATTGTTTATTGTTCAAGCAAGGCCAGAAACAGTTACATCACGTGAAAACAAAAACGTTTTGACAGAATATAGTATAAAAGCTAAGGGAAATATAATTCTAAAAGGTGAATCAGTTGGTAAAAAAATTGGCGCAGGTCCAGCACATGTAATAAAAAATGTTTCTGAGCTTGTAAACTTTAAAAGTGGTGAAGTGCTTGTCGCTGAAATGACTGATCCTGATTGGGAGCCTATTATGAAAAAAGCTAGTGCAATTGTTACTAATTCTGGTGGAAGAACGTGTCATGCGGCTATTGTCTCTCGTGAGCTTGGAATACCATGCGTTGTAGGAACGACAACTGGTACTGCAAAGATAAAAAATGGACAACTTATTACAGTTGATTGTTCTCTTGGAGAAGAAGGTTTTGTTTATGATGGCCGTGTAGCATTTGAAAGAAAAGATATAAGCTTGAAAAATTTGAAATTACCAAAAAACGTTAAGATAATGATGAACGTAGGAAATCCTAGACAGGCATTTCGTGACTGCATGATTCCAAATGATGGAGTAGGTCTTGCAAGAGAAGAATTTATTATTTCAAACTATATTAGGGTTCATCCACTTGCACTTCTTGAATTTGAAAAAGTAAAAGACAAAGTAGAACGTGATGAAATCAAAAAACTTACAATAAACTATAAAAGCAAAGCAGATTTTTTTATTGAAAAACTTGCCGAAGGAATAGCTCGTATTTCCGCAGCATTTTATCCAAAGGATGTGATAGTTCGCTTGTCAGATTTCAAATCAAATGAATATGCAAATCTTCTTGGTGGAAAATATTTTGAGCCATCAGAGGACAATCCAATGATAGGATGGCGTGGCGCATCTCGTTATTACGACCCTAAGTATGAAAAAGCCTTTAGACTAGAATGCAAAGCCTTGAAAAAAGTAAGGGAAGAAATGGGTCTTAACAATGTAAAAATTATGATTCCATTTTGCCGCACTCTAGAAGAAGGACAAAAGGTTATCAAAATTATGGCTAGTGAGGGATTAAAAAGAGGAGTCAATGGGCTAGAGATTTATGTGATGTGTGAGATACCTTCGAATGTAATATTAGCTGAAGAGTTTTGTAAAATTTTTGACGGATTCTCTATTGGTTCAAATGACCTTACACAACTTACCCTTGGTGTGGATAGGGACTCAGCAATGCTTTCTCATATATATGACGAACAAAATGAAGCAGTCAAAACCCTTATAAGAAGTGTCATAAAAATTGCAAAGAAGCATAAGAGAAAAGTAGGAATATGTGGACAAGCACCATCTGATTTTCCAGAATTTGCAAAATTCTTGGTAAAAGAGGGGATAGATAGTATGTCACTAGTACCAGATTCAGTTGTAAAGACGATTTTAATGTTAAATAAAAAGAAATAGTTAACATAAAAAAGGAGGAATCGTGGAATTTTTATCTCAAGAAGAAAAAATAAGACAGTATGGATTGGAAGTATTGGCAGACATAGGTAAAGAAATTCATTTTAGTGCAGGTTTGTGCGATGGAACATTTCTTTTGTTAAAACCATGTCATCATAGAGGAGGTAATTTTACCCATGAGTTTGGTATATATCATTCTCGTTGTGATGGAAATATTTATTTTCACAGATGTGATCATTGTACATATTCTGTAAGGATCACAGAAAGTGATTATAATAGAGCAAAACAAATTCATGATATGGGAGGTACTTATATTGACTAATTGTTAGATTGTGCTAAAGTTGTTTTTACACTAAATAATATGGAGGTAACAAATGCCAAACAAAGTATTAACAGAAGACCCAGGTATTAGTGGTGAACAGAAGAAGTTTACGGATTCACACCCAGTAAATCGTAAGGGTACAAAAGTTGGTGGTCGTGGTAGAGGTAGACGTCGAGGGGGTTCAGAACATAGAAATCGTAGACCAGAGTCTGTTGATAGCACAGATACAGATGATGATTCCTGTCAGTAATCATCAAAATCAATAATTTAAGGGAGTCTCCAATGGGACTCCTTTTTGTTTTGATAAAAAAAGAGACTATTTCTAGTCTCTACCGTGATCTTTTTTGGTAATTATGCTTTAAAAAGTCTCGAAGATTGACCTTTCTTTAAGACTTTTTTGTATTCTTTTGTTAGTTCTACTTTTCCAGGTGGCATCCATAATCCAATCATTTCCCCGAGCATATCACAACAGCTCATTCTTGTGCACCCTATGAGACCGGTTGGATGCGTGGTGTGTTTTACTGCATAGCTTGGAACAATAAATGTTTCTTTAGGTGAATGTATTGTAACGCGATTTCCTATAAAAATAGGATTGCCACACCAAGCACATTGAATTGTCATCTTTTCAAGGCACTTATGACAATATGGAATGTTTTTGTCATTAATTTTGATAATTTTTGGTTTTCCGCTAAAAATTATAATATCCTTTAAGTATGTTTTGTGCCCACATTTAGCCACAACTTTTCTTTGGCCTATTCTAAGAAAGAACCTTGTAATTGCGATTGCGATTTTATTGTATATTTTTCGCAAAGAAATTTTTGTTTCGGTCATTTTTTCCTCCTTTATCTAGTATAGATATTATCTAAAGGTTATAACAATTTATTTTTTAAGTCAAATTAATTATTTAAATAAAAAAGGCTGACATTTGTCAGCCTAATAGATAGATTAAAGGGGATTATTGATTTTCGTTGGCTACTCTTTGCAAAAGAGTTTCCAGTTCGTAATAAAGGATTTCCATGGGAGCTTTGTAGGTGAATATAGCATCTTCACCAATCACACGGTTCTTGTCGATATTGCTAATTGTATTGAGAAAACCTTGCGATTGTTCATTAATGAAGAGTTCGTATCCGTTTTCGCATTCCTTCAGTTCGAGATTTTGTTGTCTGCTGAATTTGAGATTACTCAGAGAAAATCTATCTTTGATTTCTCCATTTTCACCAAGAACAACTATTCCGGCAATTTCATAAGAAATGCCTTTGACAATAACAGGAATTCTCAACGAAGGCTCTTTTTCCAGCATGGGTGCGCCGTATTTGTTACTGGCAGTGTCAATGGCAAAGTACTTTTCTTCGCCAGCTTCTGTAGGATTGAATATCCGCACGCAACGTTTGCTGTCGTTCATATAGACTACTAATCTCCACTCACCCTCAAGATATTCTTGAAAGACGATGTCTTTTTCAGGTATTTGCATTTTTTCCTCCTTTGGAATTTAATATATTGATATCTTAGTATAAAACAATAAGGATGTCAAATTTATAATATCGGACATTATAAGCATAGAATATCCGAATAGGGGGTGGTAATTATGTGGTTTTCTATGATAATATAAATATACATAAAGTTATTGGAGGGTTCGCCTATCCCGCAAGGCGGGAACCCGCCACGCGGTGGGTGGCTTAATCTATAATTTTGTAATATGGGCAGTATATTTATTTAGGAAGGTTCGCCTAGTGGCCTATGGCGCCTGCTTGGAAAGCAGGTTTCCCTTCATCGGGATCGGGGGTTCGAATCCCCCATCTTCCGCCAAACTAAAAATTTTGAAGTAATATAAATTTTTATAGAATAAGGTTATGAATGCAATCCCACCAAAATTAAAAAAAGGAGATGAAATAAGAATTATTACACCCTCTAGAAGCTTGTCGATACTTAGTGAAGAAAATATTAGATTTGCAAAGGAAAAGTTAGAGAGCTTAGGTTTTGAAGTATCTTTTTCTAAAAATTGTAGAGAATCAGATATTTTTTTATCATCAAAAATAGAATTCAGAGTAAGTGACATTCATGATGCGTTTGGTGATAAAAACGTAAAAGCAATTCTTAGTGTTATAGGTGGATTTAATTCCAATCAACTTTTGAAATATTTAGATTATGATCTTATAAAAACTAATCCTAAGATTCTATGTGGTTATTCAGATATTACAGCACTTGCAAATGCAATCACTACAAAGACGGGATTAATTACTTATTCAGGCCCACACTTTTCTACATTTGGAATGAAAAAAGAATTTGAATATAACTCGGAGTATTTCAAAAAGTGTTTGATTGAGGAGTCTGAGTTTGTGGTAGAGCCTTCAAAAACGTGGAGCGATGATGCATGGTATAGGGATCAAGAAAATAGAACCCTAGAAAGTAATGACGGATTTATCATTTTGAACGAGGGTGATGCTGAAGGTACAATCTATGGAGCAAATTTGTGTACGTTTAATTTATTACAAGGCACTGAATTTATGCCAGATATTAGAGACTCTATTATTTTTGTAGAAGATGATGATATGGCTGGAAATAATATGGGAGTTGAGTTTGATAGAAATTTACAATCATTAATTCATCAGCCAAATTTTGACAAAGTAAAAGCTCTGATAATTGGAAGATTTCAAAAAAATACAGATATGACCCTAGAGAAATTAAGATATATAATAAATACAAAGAAGGAATTAGAAAATATGCCAATTATTGCAAATGTAAATTTTGGCCACACAAATCCTATAATTACATTTCCAATTGGAGGAACGGCAAGATTATCGGCTAGAGAAAATAATATAAAATTTGAAATATTAAAACATTAAGTTTCAAAGATTATTAAATCAGAGTAAATAGGGGTAAGGGGTATGGGATTAGGAGTGGGATTTTTAAATACTAAACACTAAATACTAATAACTAAGCGTATGGAAGAAGTAAAAAAAAGAGTTGGTGTGGGATTTGGAGTTATGATCTATAAGGACGGTAAGGTTCTCTTGGGTCAAAGACATGAAGATCCAGAAAAAGCATCAAGCGAACTTCATGGAGAGGGGACGTGGACAATGCCGGGAGGCAAATTGCATTTTGGAGAAACTCCTGAGGAAGGTGCAAAAAGAGAATTAATGGAAGAAACTGGAATGACTTCTAATTCTTTGAAGCTTATTAGTCTTACAAACGACATGGTTTCTGATGCGCATTACATAACACTTGGATTTTTATGTGAAGACTTCGAAGGTAGTCCATCTGTTATGGAGCCTGATGAAATTACAAAATGGGATTGGTTTAGTCTTGATAATTTGCCAATTCCAATGTACAAGTCTTCACAAAAAGTTATTGATCATTTTTTGAGTAACAAAATTTATTAATTGTTTTTTTATGCCTATTTTATATAAAGATGCCGTATATGGAGAAATAGAGATTACTGACTCAGTGATTTTGGATTTAATAAACTGCCCCACTATTCAAAGGCTTAAAGACATAGATTCGGCAGGATATTGTGAGCCATTTTTGGCAGGCACTAGAAGGTCAAGATTCTCTCATTCGGTTGGTGTTTATTTGCTTCTCAAAATTTATGGAACAACAATAGAAGAGCAGATTGCAGGTCTTATTCACGATGCGTCTCATTCTGCTTTTTCTCATTGTGTTGATTATGTTTTGAATTCTGTATCTCCAGAAAAACATGACCATCAAGATAATATTTTTGAAAGCTTTATAAAAAAATCAGAAATTCCAGAGATAATAGAAAAGTATAATTTTGATCTAGAATATATATTAAATGAAAA
Source organism: uncultured Gammaproteobacteria bacterium (assembly GCA_964636855.1). Lineage (GTDB taxonomy): Bacteria > Patescibacteriota > Patescibacteriia > UBA1558 > S5-K13 > S5-K13. The sequence goes on from CAZWVD010000006.1 coordinate 16,175, forward strand.
AAATTTTTTATTGAAAGAAAGGGATTTGCCAGATTTGTGTGCGGATAGAATAGATTATTCCCTTAGAGACTCTATTGTATTTAAAGAAATCAAAGATGCTAAATATTTTTTTAATAATTTAATAGTGAAGGATAAGGAATGGGTCTTTAAAAACTTTGAAAGCGCAAAAAAATTTGCAGAGCTATTTAGTAATATAAATTCAAAGTATTATGCAGGAATTCCGTCTGCTATTATGTTTCAAACAGTTAGTGATTATATAAAACACGCTTTGACGATGAACTATGTAGGATTAGAAGACTTATATGATACTGATAGTGGACTTCTTTCCAAAATAGAGCCATATTTAGAAAAAGATAAGAAATTAAATATTCTGTTTGAAAGGATGAATAATAGAGTAGCTTATAAAAACGATAAAAATGATTATGACGCAAGAGTAGTTTGTAAATCTCGCGTTGTAGACCCTTTATTTATATATGAAGACAATATAAAGCGTGTTTCAGATTTTGATTTAACATGGAAAGAAACATTGGAAAAAGAATCCAAACCCAAAGAATATTTTTTTAAATTTGATAAATAATAGGACAAGTAAGAAGTATAAAGAATGAAGTTTGAAATTTGATAAATAATAAATAATAAAAATAAAACTATGTTTTTTAAACACAAACATAAACTAACATTTGAGTATTTAGGAAAAAACCTTCTTACAGCTTCAGGCCTTATTCTTATTTGGCGCGGTATTTGGTATGTGTTAGATGGAATTGATAAATTATTATTTAATGGAAGCCACGGCTGGACAGGAATACTGGGAATAGTCGTGGGTCTTTTTATTCTGTATATACCAGATAGAAATTTGAAATCAATTGAAAGATTGTAATTTAGGGATAGGGGATAAAGGGCGAGAAATAAGGAGTGCAAGCATGCCCCACCCTTTCCCTCCCCATCGAAGATGGAGAGGGGGAAAAGAGCCATGGTTATATTTTAAAGATTTCTCCCTTCTCCCGATTTGGGAGAGGGTGGGGGTGAGGCTAATATAATAAATATTTTTTTTAATATTATAATTCTTACTTCAAACTTTATACTTAATCACTTAACATTATGTGTGGAATAATAGGATACATTGGAAAAAAACAAGTCGCTCCAATATTAATTGCAGGACTAAAACGTCTTGAATATCGCGGTTATGATAGTGCTGGTATTTGTGTTTTGGAAAAAAATAATTTAAGCACTATTAAAAAGCGAGGACATATTGCAGAGCTTGAACAAGAGCTCAACTTTCGTGAAGTAATAGGGACTATTGGTATTGCTCATACAAGATGGGCTACTCATGGCGAGCCAAATGAAATAAATGCTCACCCTCACTATGATTGTACTGGTAACATTTCTATAATTCACAATGGTATTATTGAAAATTTTCAAGCACTTAAAAAATTATTAGAAAGTGAGGGTCATAAATTTGTATCAGAAACAGACTCAGAAGTTTTAGCTCATCTAGTAGAAAAGTTTTATGATGGTGATATTGAAAGCGCTATAATAAAAGCATTGAAGCAAGTTGAAGGAACATTTGGTTTAGCAGTACTTTGTAAAAATGAAGAAAAAATAATAGTTGCTCGTCGAGGGTCACCTCTTATTATTGGTGTGGGAGAGGGCGAAGTTTTTGTTGCAAGCGATGCCTCAGCAATACTCGAATATACCAAACAAGTAATTTATCTAAAAGACAATGAACTAGCAATATTGAGTCGTGATAATTATGAAATAAAAAATCTTGATGGAGTCTCATGTGATTTTGAAATACAAGAAATCAAGTGGAGTTTGGATGAGATAGAAAAGGTTGGCTTTAAACATTTTATGCTTAAGGAAATTTTTGAGCAACCAAGGTCAATAGAAAACACGCTTCGTGGAAGAATAAATGGAGGCAAAATAAAATTATCTCTAAACTTTAATCCAAAAAGTATAAATAGGATTATTATTACAGCATGTGGAACAAGTTGGCACTCAGCACTTATTGGAAAATACTTGATAGAGAAAATTGCAAAGATTCCTGTTGAGGTTGATTATGCATCTGAGTTTCGCTATCGTGATCCTATTATAAGAAGTGATGATTTGTTTGTAGTGATTTCTCAGTCAGGTGAAACAGCAGATACATTAGCAGCCCTAAGGCAGGCTACAGTTTGCGAAACACTAGGACTTGTAAATGTAGTGGGCTCTACTATTTCAAGAGAAGTAAAATCAGGAATATATCTTCACGCAGGACCAGAAATTGGCGTTGCAAGCACCAAAGCTTTTACATGTCAGGTAACTGCAATTATTCTACTCGCATTGTATATTAGACAAGAATTGGGAATGGAAATAGATAATAGATTAATAGAAGAGTTTATTACAATACCTGAAAAAATAAAAACTATTTTAGATAAAAGTGATAGAATCAAAGAGTTGTCATACAATTTTATAGATGCAAAAAACTTTTTGTATCTTGGAAGAGGTGTAAATTTTCCAGTTGCTCTTGAAGGAGCTCTTAAGCTCAAGGAAATTTCATACATTCACGCAGAAGGATATCCTGCAGCAGAGATGAAGCACGGGCCAATAGCCCTTATTGATGAAAATATGTTTATTGTATTTATTGTAAACAAGGGTGAGATTTTTGAAAAAGTAGTAAGTAATATGCAAGAGGTAAAGGCACGTGGAGGAAAAATAATTTGTATTACAGACTGTCCAGAAGAGGAGATGATAAAAAAATTATCAAGTTTTATAATCACGGTACCCGAAACTCATGAAGAGTTGTCACCACTTATAAATGTAATTCCACTTCAGCTAATGAGTTATTATGTTGCTGATGCAAAAGGAATTAATGTTGATAAGCCAAGAAATTTAGCAAAGTCGGTTACTGTTGAATAGGATAATTGGTTAATTGCATAATAGGATAATTGTTTAATAGATTTTGAAAATTAGCTTCTCGACTTCTTTCCACTTCGTGGAACTTCGCTCGAAGACTAATCAGTTTCAGTACTCGAACGTAGTCCTCGAGCAACGTTGAGGGATCGGAGTCGAGAATCTGAAACTTTTAATAATAAAATAAATTACATATAATAAAAAATTATGGAAAAAATGCCAGAGTTTAATAATTATAATGATATTGAAAAAAGAACACCTATTTTAGATCAAGAATCAGCCAAACAATTTGATCCAGAAAAAATTGATCAACAGTGGATGTTTTTAACAGAAACAATACGTCAAGATGTTCTAACGGACCCAGAAGTCAGAAAAAAAGTTGCTAGCTATGTAAATTTTTCATTATCTGAATCTTTGCCAAATGAATTTTTATCAGATCTTTCATCAGATGAAAGGGTTTTGAAATTAAAAAATAGATATGAGCAAATGATTGGAAATTTTTTAGAACTAGAATCAGTTCCTGATGATCAAATACAGCCAAATATAAGACGCGCAAAGTCATTGAATTCCCCGGAAAATGTTATTGAAACATTAAGCAATATTTATGGCCCCGATTCTTCTAGTTTTAGAACAAGATTAGATGAATATATTAGTTCAAGAGCATTTTTAAAAGGAATTACTACACAAGAAAAATTAATGATAACTCAAAGATATAGATTTGCTAGGGATATTAAATTGTTAGCATTGGGGGCAGAAATATTAGAGCAACATGAGGATGTTATAAATAACAGTAGTCAAGAAATAAAACTACAAAACGGAGTTGTTATTAATATTGACATTGAAGACGAAATAAAAAGACAAGAATTATTAAATGTTTCATCTTGGGAAAAGAGAATACAATTAAAAGATAGGGTTTATGTTATAGATGTGGGTGGTTCTAAGTATGTTTTAAAAGAGAAAAAAACAGAAAGACACACAGACACTATAAATGTTCAATATGTGAAAGGATTAACTTCCTTAGAAGAATTTCAAGCTGCAAAAGATCTTCAAGTCAATGGAACAATTGAAAAAAATAATATTAAAATTAGTTGGGAAAAGCCTGTTGCTACAGTAATTTTTCCAGATGGATTTCAATTTACGGTTTTTGAATATACAGATGGATTAATTGAGGATTCAAATATTACGCTCAGATTAGCCAATGAGATTCAAAATAATAAAGAGCAGTTTGAAAAAGAATTTGAAATTATTAAAGAAATGGCAAATAAGTTTAAAGATAGTCCCAAAATTATAAATTTTGAAAAAGGAGAAACTGAATCAGGATTAAAAAAAATTCTCAAATGGATGAGATTAAAAAAAGATGTAATTCCAGAGCTTTCATTTGAAGATTTTTCAATGATAAAATCACTAAGAATGCAACGCCAAGCAAGACAAATGCAACAAGAGAGTGTTATTAGAAGCGGTTATTTTGATAGAGACAGTGATAGTGTTTTTAAAATTAATTTACAAAATAAAATATTGCAACTTGAACTTTTCGGATTTGATCTCGAATATTTTTCCAAAATTGATAAAGACGTGATAGATGATGAGTTAAAGAAATATAAAGATTATAAAGAGCAAAACAAAGATAAAGAAAATATTGATTTTGCAATGTGGGATGATGGTTCTAATGTAACAAAAATACAAAAAGCTGGATATCTAGCGATGTTAGAATTAGAGAAATCGTTAGAAGATAAAAAATAAATTATATAGCCTTAAAGTTTTTTAAATTTTTATTGTTTTGTGGAACTTCGCTCGAAGACTAATTAGTTTCAGTATTCGAGCATGGGCTTTGGCTGAGCTCAGTCTAAATATCGAGAATCTGAAACTTTTAATAATAAAAACTAAATACTAAATACTAACAACTAAATACTATGTATATTACAATCTGCGGAAGCGTATCTTTTGCAAAAGAAATGCTTGATATAAAAGAAAAACTAGAGACACGTGGTGACACGGTTATCGTTCCTGCAAATATAGAAAGTTATGCAAATGGAACAGTTAATATTGAAAACAAAAAAGAAAAGATGATGCTTGGAGTTATAAAAGTATATTTTGAGAAAATAAAAAACTCAGATGCTATTTTGGTTTTAAATTATGATAAAAACAATATTTCAAATTACATTGGTGGAAATAGTCTTATAGAAATTGCATTTGCACACGTGTTGGATAAAAAAATATTTTTATATAATCCTATTCCAAAAATGAGTTATTCCGATGAGATAGAGGCAATGAAACCAATTGTGATAAATGGAGATTTGGAAAAAATACAATAAGATTTAACCCGTTAGATAATACTTATTGTCTATTTGGGATTCAATTAATAAGCAAGTCTTTAAAAAATACTCAATTACATGAATACACAACTATCTAACGGGTTGAAAGAAATAAAAGTTTTGGTAAAAATTAATGATAATATAGAGGAAGCAAAACAAAAGCTTTCTGGCTTTAAATTTTTAGGCACTAGCGAAACAGATGAAACGCAAGAATATACATATTCAACTTACTTCTATAAAGTAATATTAAAAGACAAAAAAGATTTAGGTTTGTTTCTTGAAGTAGAAGCGCTGGATTTGGACGAGGACTCAAAAGACAAAGATTATATACCAAAAGTAAAACATTTTATAAAAAAGTTTATCAAAGCTATTGGATTTGAGTTTGAGGAAATATAATATATGCAAAATTACGCAACAAAATTTATTGGTAAAAAAGTAAGTGTCAAAATAGATAGAGAAATGGGTTCGAAACATCCAAAACACGGTTTTGTTTATCCAGTAAACTATGGATATTTGGAAAATACTATTGCGCCAGATGGAGAAGAGATAGATGTATATGTATTAGGTGTCTTTGAACCAATAAAAACTATAACGGGAGTTTGTATTGCTGTGCTTCATAGAACTAATGATAATGATGATAAATTAATCGTAGTTCCAGATAGCGTAAAATATAGCAATACGCAAATAAAAGCACTCATAGAATTTCAAGAAAGATATTTTAAATCAATCATTATAAGAAAGAAATAAAATAAATTTAATAATTAATTTATTCCGTAATGTCGGAAAAATAAAAACAAAATGTTAACTTATTTCTTGTTCGCGGTCGGTATAATTTTGCTTATCAAGGGAGCAGATTGGCTTGTAGATGGTTCTTCGTCTTTAGCCAAGAAATTGGGTATTCCAACAATTGTGATTGGTCTTACAATAGTTGCATTTGGAACATCAATGCCAGAGTTGGTCGTAAATGTTATTTCAGCTATAAAGCACAATGGAGGAATAGCGTTTGGAAATATTATTGGAAGTAATATAGCAAATATATTGTTGATTTTGGGCGTTTCAACTTTAATCTCTGATATAAAAGTTCAGAAGTCAACTACATGGAAAGAGATTCCATTTTCTTTTTTAGCAATATTAGTGCTTTTAATTTTTTCAAATACTGTATTTTTAGACAATATATCTATTAATGTAGTAACTAGATTTGAAGGTATGATTTTGCTTTTGTTTTTTGCTATATTTTTATATTATGTTTTTGAACTTTCTAGAAAAAAAAGTATTGATATATCTCATGATGATATTGAGATAAAAAAGCATTCTTCTTTACAGATATTTTTATTAATTTCTGGCGGATTATTTTGTTTGTATATGGGGGGAAAGTGGACTGTTGAAGGGGCTATACAAATGGCTAGATATTTTGGACTCAGTGAATATTTTATTGGTCTTACGATAGTAGCTGTTGGCACGTCTTTGCCAGAGTTGGTGACATCAATAATAGCATCTTTGAAAAAGCACAATGATATAGTCATTGGAAATGTTATTGGAAGTAATATTTTTAATATTTTTTGGATACTTGGTCTCACTGCCCTTATATATCCTTTTGCAATTCCAGCAAATGTTAATTTTGATTTAATTGTCCTATTATTGACCACAATGCTGTTGTTTTTATTTATGCTTATTGGCAAGAAGCATAGACTTGAGAAATGGCAAGGAATTGTATTTTTATTTATGTATGTTTTTTATATTATATTCTTAATTAAAAGAGGTTAAATCATTTTTTTAAGTGAAGTCGGGTCCACGGCATGTCACCATGGCATGCGTATAACCCGACTTTTTGTTTACTCAAAAATCTGATAAAATGGATATGGTGTTAATATTAATAAATAATAATAAAAATATGAAAAAACTTAACAAAATACTTAAAATTTCTTTATTTGGGATTTTGTTTCTATTCTCTTTCAATTTAGCAAGTGCAAAAGATTTGAGTGGAAGATTTTGGCTTGATGTAGAAAATAGAGGGGCTATCTGGTATATAAATCCAGATGATGGAATAAAATATGAAATCAAAACCTCAAATGCTTTTGAAACTTTTGGTTCTATTGCAAAACCAGTCAATGACAAGGACTTGGCAAGTAGCAAAATTACAAATTCATTGAAAGGAAGAATTGTATATACAAATCAAAGTAAAAAATATATTTATATTAATCTAGTTGGCAAAAGATATGAGTTAAATCAAAATAATTTACTTCAAACACTAAAGCAGATTTCTACTGGAATAAAAAGCAATGATTTAAATGCATCTACGCCGGTAAAAGCTAGTGCTACAATAAATTTAAAAATAGATACATCACAAGATCCATACTTGGATAAAATTACAAGTATTTGGAATATATTAAAACAAAAATATGCAGGATCTGTAGATCTTGAAAAAGCATCACAAGGTGCAATAGATGGAATGCTTAAGTCTATTGGAGATGACTACACAACTTTTTTTACAGCAACATCATCTACTAGTTTTATAGAAGATTTAAATGGCAATTTTGAAGGAATCGGAGTTGAAATTAGTTTGAAGAATAATATTATTACAATTGTTTCTGTTTTGCCTAATACTCCGGCAGAAAAATCTGGATTAAAAAATAATGATATTATCTCAGCAATAGATGGAAAAAGCACAGCTCTTATGAATACAGAGGATGCAAGTAAATTAATAAGAGGAAAAGCTGGTACAGAAGTTGTTCTTACGATTACAAGAGCTGGAAATCCATTAAGTATTAGTGTAATTCGAGGATCAATCCACTATGATAGTGTAAGCACATCATCAATAGAGGGTGGTATTACTTATATTAAGATGAGATCTTTTAGCTTGAATAGCCCAGAATTAATGGACAAAGTTGCAGATCAAATATTAGCAAGCAATGGTAAGGGAATTATTCTAGATCTTCGTGGAAATCCAGGTGGATATTTGGATGCATCTATAAAAATAGGTGGACTTTGGATTGATAATAATGTTGTAGTGCGTCAAAAAACAAAAGATCAGTCAGAGCCAGTTGACATGAAATCATCTGGCGTTGCAAAATTAAAAAATATTAAAACAGTAGTTTTAGTTGATGGAGGCTCTGCTTCGGCTTCTGAGATTTTGGCAGGTGCCCTACAAGATTACGGAATTGCAAAAATAGTTGGACAAAAAACATATGGCAAGGGCAGTGTCCAAGACCTTAATACACTTAGCGATGGATCATCAATAAAGATTACAATCGCAAAATGGTTTACGCCACGTGGTAGAACTATTGATAAAGTTGGTATTAATCCGGATATAGAGGTTTTATATGATTCAAATTTAAATATAGACTCACAGTTAAATAAAGCCATAGAGCTAGTACAATAGCAATTAGCCATTAGCTTTCAGCTTAGATGAGCTGACAGCTGATTGCTGAGAGTTGACAGCTAAACATATGAAAATAAAAAATAAAAAAGTATTATTTTTGGGAATTTTATTCATTCTCGCACTTACTATTAGATTTACTGGTAAATATTTTTTGGTTGAGGAGTATGCAGATTGGTTTAAGGGTGTTATTGGTTTTGTAATATTTATTTTAGGAATATTTGTGCTGGTTCAAACAGCCGAAATAATAGAGGAAACAACTGGAGTATTAAGTGAGAGAACAAAAATTGCAGGAGGCTTGCTTCAATCATTTGGAACAGCATTTCCAGATATGGTTTTGGGAATAGTTGCTGCAGTTATGAGTTTATCTGTTATGAAAAGTGATTATGAAAGAGCAATAAACTTTGCTATTATTGCAGCTGCTACAACATTTGGTTCAAATATTTACAATATTATTCATGCCGCATGGTGTATTTTTAGACAGAATTTTGCAAATAGAAAGGGTATGGATGTTTTGATGTTTCCAAAAGTTCCAAAATTTGGCATACTTCGTCCAATGGAAAATCATATTAACAAACCTCATATAAATGAGATAGATACTTCAATTGATGTGTCAGTTGCACTTACTATACTTACAACTATTGTGGCACTTTCTATGGTTATTTTTGGAAAGGTTGCAAAAACTCCAAGTGGAATAAATGGAGATCTTTATCAACTTATAAGGCCAGTTGGTATATTTATTTTAGCATGCTGTATTTTCACTCTTTATTATTTTAGAAAATCAGAAAAAAAACACTCTACAGATAAGACTGAGCAAGAAGAAAATTATTATAGATCAAAATCAAATATATTTATTATTCTAAGTCTTATATTTAGTGGCGTAGCGATTCTTTTTTCAGCAGAAGCAATGGTAGGCGCTGTTGAGATGTTTTGTGATATGCTAAATATTCCATTTGTAATGGCTGGAATACTTATTGGCGTGATAGGATGTTTGGGAGAAATGATAGTCGTACATAATTTTTCTATAAATCCAAACGGAAGAATAGGAGACGCTATCGTTGGGGTTTCAATGGATAATATTGTAACAATTGCGGGCGCATCTATTATTGCAATAATGGGAGGAATATTTTTAGGAGGAAATTCACTTATTTTAATTTTTGTAATTATACTATGTTCAAATTCAGTTTTGATATGGCAAATTGCAAAATTGAAGAATTATTTTATTAATAAATAGATTTTAGTATTTAGGGTTTAGTATTTAGACGTGTTTTACTTGAATTCCTAAATACTAAAAACTAAATCCTAACAACTAAACATATGTCAGAAGATACAAAAGAATTAAACATCAAAAAATTATATAGATCTCATGAAGATCGTATGATTTTTGGAGTATGTGGAGGAATAGCAAAATATTTTGACGCAGACTCAACACTTATTAGAGTAATATTTATTTTGCTTGTATTTGCAAATGGAATTGGCCTTGTAATGTATTTTATTTTTGCAATTCTTATTCCACTTGAACCAGGAATATCAGAAGAAAGTAAGACGGAAGAGTCAACACAATTATTCACCCAGCTAAAAAAGAAAAATAGATACATGTCCAAGATAATGTTTGGTATTATTTTGATTTTGATAGGACTATTTTTTGTACTCGATAGATATTTTCCAATAAGTTTTTATATGAGATGGCTTAGTATTAAGAGTCTATGGCCATATGTAATAATTATTTTGGGTCTTTATCTTGTTTTCAAAAATACAAAAATTCAATAGCTTACTATAAGATATAATTTTATGAAATTAGATTTTTCAGAAAGAATTTTGCTAGGTCTTACTGGCTGGACTGCAAAAAGTGTTATCACAAAAATTAAAGACGTTGATAAAAGGGGCATAACAACAGCTGCCCTTTTTATGGAAATTATCAAAGACAGGGAGGATAGAGAAAAGATTTATTCGGTTTTAAAAAAGTCAAAAATACAAAATATTCCACTCGTTCACATAAGACAAGATATGACACGTGATGAAATTGAATTTTTGAAAGAAAATTACAAAACTAAACATTTTACTATTCATGAAGAGCATTTTTCTTGTATCCCATTATTAAAAGGATATTATAAAAGTCTATATTTAGAATTAAATACAGATAATTTTGTTTCAAAAAAAATTAAAATAGAAAAAATAGGTGGATTTTGTATAGACCTGTCACATTTCAAAGTAGAAGAGCAAAAATGGACAAAAGAATTTTTGTATGTGTTATCAAAGAAAGACAAAAAAGTTTTTGGATGCAATCATATAAATGGTTATTCATATAAAAAAAATCGTGACCTACATACTGTAAAAAAATTATCGGATTTTGATTATTTAGCAACATTACCAGAATTTTTATTTGGTGAAGCAATAGCAATAGAAGCTTTCAATAGTATAGAAAGTCAGATAAAATTTAAGAAATATTTAGTAAAATTTTTAAATCAAAAATTCAATAAAGTCCATTAGATATTTTTAGAATGGATTAAAATATAATAAAAAATTGTTTTGGTAAAAAAAATAAATTATAAATTATCTAACGGACTAAATGACAGAAGCAAACAAAATAAAAAATAGACTGAAATGTTTTGTAAGACCCGAAAAGGTTTCTATTTATCAAAACTTTTTTAAGACGGGTGCGGGTCAATATGGCGAGGGCGATATTTTTTGGGGCATTACAGTTCCAGACCAGCAAAGGGTTGTAAAAGAATTCAAAGATGTATCCTTTGATACTATTTTAGAGCTTCTGACTAGTAAAATTCATGAACATCGCTTGACCTCTATCATGATGTTGACTGATAAATTTCAAAAATCAGATAAGAAGATGCAAGAAACTATTTATAAGCTATATCTAAAAAATGCAAAATTTATAAATAATTGGGATCTTGTTGACTCAAGTGCACACATAATAGTTGGTGGGTATTTGTATGAAAATAAAATTGAAAGAACGATTCTAGAAAAATTAGCAAAATCAAAAAATCTTTGGGAAAAAAGAATTTCAATTATTGCAACATATTATTTTATAAGAAAAGGGGAGTATAAGGATACTTTTAAAATTTGTGAAATATTAATTAATGATTCTCATGATTTAATTCACAAAGCTTGTGGATGGATGCTTAGAGAAGTAGGAAAAAGAGTTGATCAGAAAAAAGAAGAAGAGTTTTTAGATAAACACTATAAAAATATACCAAGGACAATGTTAAGATATGCAATAGAAAGATTTGAAGAAAAGAAACGGCAATATTATTTAAAAAAATAGTTTTCATCAATTAAAAAATCCCCGATCAAGATCGAGGATTTTTGTTTTTAATCTACCAAATATTCTTCTTTTACTCGAGAGAATAATGAAAATATAAGGGCAATTGACCCCAGTATTATAAAAGTAAAGTTTAGTGACCAATCAGTTAAGTATCCTACAAAAGGATTTACTGCGGCTTGAAAAAATCTATTAAACATAGAAACAGAGGAAAGCACCGTTGCTCTATTACCAGACTCAATAAATTTGTTCATATAGTTTGAAATACTTGGATATCTTCCATAACCAAATCCTACCCCAACTATTACAGCAGTGATTACAATAAATACATTACTTGATATTCCACAGATGATAAGTGAAGTACCTACAATTATTGAACTGACCAGTAGTGCCTTTCTTTTGGATCCTAAGAATTTTTCAAATCGTATGAAGTTGTGAATAATAAAAATTTGAGCAAGACACTCTAGCGCATGAATAAATCCAAAATATTTTATATCTACTCCAAGATTTTTCATTGCAAGCTGATATAGCCATATAATAAAATACGTTGCAACGGTGATTACAATAAAGTCCAGTGTAAGAATTCTAAGCGTTTTGTGTCGCACAAGATACATAAAACCAGTTTTCATAGTTTTGAGATATCTTGAAGATTCATCCCTTTTATTTATAGAAGGTTCTTTGAGAGATAGTACAAAAAACAGTGCAACAAAAGTTGGGATTGAGCTTAGTAACATAGGAAATTGAAGACCAAAGTATTTTGCAAATATTGATCCAATAGGGGCTGCAATCATTATTCCTGCCATATGCCAAGAATTAAATTTTGTAAGTACTTTTTTTGATTCGTGTTCCTTTCCAGATTCTTTTAGAGAATCATAAACAATTGCCTCGTCAGCACCAGAGGAAAGTGCTACACCCAGTGCAAATAAAAATTCAGCAAACATAAATATATAAAAATTTGCAAAACTTCCATAGACGATAGGGGCAATTGTTAGAAATATACACGACATTACAATAGATGTTTTTCTACCCAAGTGATCAGCGATAGCCCCCGTTGGAACCTCAAGTAAAAAGACACATATCACGAAAAAGGATTGGAGTATCATAATTTGAGCAAAACTAATATGAGCCCAATCTGTAAAAAATGGGACAAGCACAGCGCTCATAAAATGCATACCTGTGAGAAACTGATAAAAGTATATTTTATTTATATTTGATAATAATTTATTGTTGTTTTCCATATATATTAGTTTAAAAAATCTCGGTTTTCCGAGATATTAATATTATAAGTGTTTTGTTATATATAAATTATCTCGGGTTAATAATCAAAAATACTGGGTATGTTGTAATAACCATGTTGTGTTGATCAAATTTTTTCATTAAATTATTCATAAATATAATTTACCATAAATGGCGTTATTGCGTCAAGTATTATGGGTTGCTCAAACCTCTTTATTGATATAATATAAACTATATGAGTCAAATTACAGAGGACATAAAATCAAGAATAGACATAGTTGACCTTATTAGCGAATATATGCCACTTACCCAAGCTGGTAGTAATTTTCGTGGCCTTTGTCCGTTTCATAGGGAAAAAACCCCATCTTTTATGGTATCTCCAGATAAGCAAATATTTCATTGTTTTGGATGTTCTGCTAGTGGGGATATTTTTGAGTTTATCAAAAAAATAGAAAGCGTAGAGTTTGGAGATGCGCTTCGTGTATTAGCAGACAAGGCAAATGTAAAAATTGATTACAACTATAATCCTGATTTATCAAACAAAAAAACAAGAATACTTGATATTTTGAAAGAGTCGGTGGATTATTATCATGATAAATTATTTCAAAGTGATGATGCAAAAATAGCAAGAGACTACTTAGCAAAAAGAGAAATAGAAAAAGAAACTAGTGACTTATTTGGTCTCGGTTATAGTAGCGAAGCTTGGGATGATTTATATAATCATTTAAAATCTAAAAAATTTGAAGATGCAGATATTGAATCTGCGGGCATGATCATAAAGTCTGATAAGGGATATAAGTTTTATGATAGATTTCGTGGAAGACTTATGTTTCCAATAAGCAATGCATTTGGTCAGGTAGTCGGTTTTACTGCAAGAATTCTTACAAGTGATCAGACACAAGCAAAGTATATCAATAGTCCTCAGACAATGGTTTATGATAAGAGTAATATTTTGTATAATATTGATCTTGCAAAAAATGAAATCAAGTCAAAAGGATATACAATTCTAGTAGAGGGAAATATTGATGCAATTTCATCATATGTAAGTGGTGCAAAAAATGTTGTAGCAACTTCAGGCACCGCTCTTACAATAGAACAGGTAAAGCTTCTCAAAAGATATTCAAGCAATTTGATGATTGCCTACGATGGAGATAGTGCAGGACTCAAAGCAACTTTTAGAATTATCGACAATGCACTTTCACAGAGTATGAATGTCAAAATTATATCTTTGCCAAAGGACATTGATCCAGATAATTTGATAAAAGAGGACAAGGCAAAATGGTTTGAGGCCATAAAGAATGCTAAACCAATAATGGATTTTGTTTTTTCAAAAGTTTTATCCTCTATAAACTTTTCAGATATATTTGCAAAAAAATTAGCCATTCAAAAACTTTTGGCTTTTATAGCAAAGTTTAGAGATGAAATAGAGAGAGAAAGCTATTTGAAAAAGTTAAGTGAAATAGTAGATATAGATTATCAAATGTTGAAGAGTAAGGTCAATGAAGTATTATCAAAGAACATTCAAAAAGAAGATACTAAAGTCGCTTTCAAAGCTTACTCACCAATAGAAAAAGATAAGAAACTAGAATTTTTGAAGAAGATATGTGCTCTTGGGATAGGGTTTTCTAATATATTGGATTATTTAGCTTCAAATTTAGAGGGTGAATTTATAGGTAGCGATGATATTGGTGATCTTTACAAATCAATAATAATATATTATACTAAAAACAATTCGTTTGACTTAGACTTTTTCCGTAATGAGTTTTTTGATGATAAAAATAGTATACTAAATACAGTCATTTTTTTATTTGAAAACGAGTATTCTGATTATGATAGAAACTCTGCCTTTATAGAAATTCAGCAACTCGTAAAAGATTATAAGAAATTATTTCTCAATGACAGAATGAAGTCTTTGGAGCAAGAGCTTAAGCAAGCAGAGCTTGCTGGGGACAATGACAAAATAGAAAATATTTCAAATGAGTTTACTTTTATTTCAAAACAATTAAAAAATTTATCTTAATTTTGTACATTATATGAATAAAAAAAATAAAAAATTAGTAAAAAAAGTTATTAAACCAGCTAAAAAAGTAATAAAAAAGACGAGTCCAAAAAAACCAGTTGCAAAGAAAGTGGCAAAGAAGGCTGTCAAAAAAGTAGCAAAAAAAACTATCAAAAAACCTTCAAAGAAGGTGGTAAAGAAGGCTGTTAAAAAAGCAAAGAAAGTCACAAAGAAATCTGTGAAAAAGGTTGTAAAGAAAGTAGCAAAAAAAACTATCAAAAAACCTTCAAAAAAAGTTGTAAAACAAAAAACACTTAAAACAATACAGAAAAAAACTAAGGCAAAAAAAGTGGTAGAACCTATAATAGCTGAGAATGTTGTCCTACTAGATAAAGAGAGCCTACATAATCTTATGAACAGTGGAAGGAATAGGGGTTTTGTTACTGAGACAGAGCTTCTTTATGCTTTTCCAGAGCTAGAAGAATATCTTGATAACTATGAAGTATTTTTGGATGATTTAGAAAGAAATAGCGTTGAAATTATTATAAATGAAGTTGGCATTTTGGATTCTAAACCAAGTACTCAAAAGGGAGACGGTTTAATAAAAGTTGATTTATCTGGGGCTACATTTGATCTTGGAAAAATATCAGCAGATTCTATTCAGATGTATTTGAGAGAAATTGGAAAAGTTCCACTTCTTTCATCAGCTGAAGAAGTTGCTCTTGCAAAGAGAAAGGAAAGAGGAGATGTGAGTGCAAAAATCCAACTTATCAAAGCAAATCTTCGTTTGGTTGTAAGTATTGCAAAGAGATATACAGGACATTCATTATCGCTACTTGACTTAATTCAAGAGGGTAATATTGGTTTGTTTCGTGCTGTAGAAAAATTTGAATACAGAAAGGGTTATAAGTTTTCTACATATGCAACTTGGTGGATAAGACAAGCTATTACTCGCGCACTTGCTGATCAATCAAGAACCATTAGAATTCCAGTTCATATGGTTGAAACAATAAACAAATTTCAACAAGTCCAAAGACGCCTTATTCAAGATCTTGGAAGAGAACCACTTCCAGAAGAAATTGCATATGAAATGGGTGAAGACGTTGAAAAGATTCATAATATTATAAAAATTTCACAAGAGACAGTATCACTTGAGACAAGTATTGGCGATGACGAAGAAGATTCAACGTTGTCTGATTTTATTGAAGATAAGAAAACTCCATCCCCAGATAAGGTTGCGGCGCTGGGGCTTTTGCGAGATCATGTAAGAGAAATTATTGGCGATCTTACTCCTCGTGAGCAAAAAATACTAGAAATGCGTTTTGGTCTTACAGATGGTATTGCTCACACCCTAGCAGAGGTCGG
>CAZWVD010000007.1:0-31861 GCA_964636855.1 uncultured Gammaproteobacteria bacterium
GTCTTCATCGCCATGGTGTTGACCCCTGCCATGGCCTCCTTCCAGCCTTCAATACCACCTCGGAGTGCACCCTTACTCTGCTCAAGAATGGATGGTGGTACTTTAGTTCTTACACCAGTAGCAATTGAAACTGCTGAATCGAGACCTGCTGCAAAAACATCAGATACGTTTTCAAGTGCGGTGAAGCCTCCGTTACCTATAAGGTTTCGAATGAATGTTTTTGGGTTCAAAAGCATCATCATCGTGTGAATAAGTGATATCTTTTTGAGATTAGACACTGGTATTTCATCTGAAATTTGCTTCATCATCTTCGCTGTTTCGAATGACTTCTCCCATCCATCTGGCATTACTTTCGTTCGCGCAGTATCGTCCATCAATTTTTTTGCAAGGTCTGGATTGAGAACCTTCCCATGTTTTGCAAGTTCCTTTCCAGCATACTTAAGTACTCCAGCAGGAGTTAGTCTATTCCAAAGAGAGAGTGCCTGGATAGCTTGACCTTGTGACGTAGCTGCCTTTGATATAGTTTCGACAACTTTAATCGCTGCATCAATCTTACCTGCACGCTGGAATTTCTCTATAAGGAGTTGCCCGACAGCCGCAGTCTCTGCAGTCATCTTCTCTTCCGTAATAAACGCCATAGCAACATCATCTCCTTGAGCAAGTATATCAACAGCCTTATCGAGCGTCTGAGCGTTCGTTATAGGATTATAGAGTGACATTGTTCGCTTCGCAAGTTCTGGATTGGTGCGTGGTGATGTGCGTACAGTTTCGGAGAAGCCGCGCTCTTTAATCCCAACAGAAGCTCCGTCTGTAGTTTTTGCAATATCAACACCGCCCGATGATACACTAACAGGATCATTGGGTGTTTTTAAAGTGTCGTCAACAAGTCCTTTTGACTTATTCCAAACATCTGTTAAGTATTTATTTATAAAACCAACACGCTCTTCATCTGTAATTTTTGCAATATTAATATCATTTGACTTAATTATCTCATCAGAAATTACCTTCATTTCATTTGCTCCAATCTGGATATTTGGAAAATCTGCGATGAACTCTTCAGGTGTTTGGTAATTCTTTGCTTCGCTAAATAATTTACCATCTCCTTTACTTGCTTGTATTGTCTCATTCATTGCCTTAATTGACTCGATACTATCTTCAGTACTTCGTGCGGAATCATCGACAAGCACGCGGCCATCAGGTAGCTCTTTGAGTGTATCTTTTACACCAGAAGTCATTTCATCAATCTTAGTGAGTGCTCTTGATAGTAAGTCATCGGATGATCTCTGCGCTCTGTATATAGTGCTGAGAACATCCTCAGCCTCAATAACAGCCCTAGAGACAGCTGACGGTGGTAGTTCTCCGGATTTAACTTTAGCGGTAATTGCATCGATGTGTTCAATCAATTTCGAAGCATCACCAATAGCATCATCTGCTATATACGGAAGAAACTCAGATGCCTTCTTTGACATCGCATCAAGCTGCTTTGATGCTTGCTCTTTTGAAAGATTCAAAACTGTTGCCTTCGATGATGTTGAAAATTCCTCGAGATATTTCCTTGCTGCCACTGGATCAGTTATTGATTTCAAATCAGATGCAGCTTTTTGTATTTGTGCCTGATCAACTCGATGGAAGTTTTCTGATAGACGTTCAGCAATTTTAACCTCATCATCAAGTAATGCGAACTCATCGGCGAGAACCTTTAATATCTTTGTAGCACCTTTCTTTACAGTCCCACCGAAACCAAGCGTACCGACATCAAATGCTGCCATACCAGCTCCAAGACCAGTAGCCAATCCTGGACGTTTTTTTTCATCTACAAAAGGTATTTCACCTCCGACACTTGTCAGTGTTATTGGTTTATCAGTTCCGAAAATACTCTTTTCGATTGAGCTTTTTGGTGTATATGGTTTCTGATTTAATACACCAGTACGCTCTGAGAGCATATCAATCAGCGGCTCTGAAACAATATTAGGTACTATTGATGAAGCGACTCTCTTGATACCACTTTTAATTGTTGAATCTGTTGATGTAAGTGATGCAGCTGATCGTGCTGTACCTTGGGCAACTTCTTTCGCAAAACCAGGAAGCGCTTTACCGACTTTTACTCCAAATTCAGTTACCTTCTGTGTAACATTTGTGAAGTTATTTGCAATACTACTACTAATTTGATCAATATTTAAACCATTCTGTACTGGAGCAGTATCATCTTCTTTGTATTTTTCAGCAAATCTTTTAGCAAATTGTGTAATTCTATCAGCCATATACTATTCAGTTAAATCAATTGCGCTGTCACTCGATCCAGCTCCAGAAAGAGCCCCGAAGTCATCAGTTCCATCATCAATGGTACCAAAAATCTTTTTATTTACTTGCTTTAGAAAGGCTGATATGTCCGGAGATGCTTTAAATTCAGCCCACGCTTTTGTACGAATCTTATCACGAGATGCTTCACCGAGTGTTTTTCTTTGTGAATTTTCAATTTCTTTTATTGTTTGTTGCACATATGCATTAAACCAATCGGGTGCCTCTGGAGATATAAGGTCATCGTAAACATTTGCAGCACCACGCTGCGCGACAATAGATGCAAGTTTTTCTGGTACATATGAAATTTTCAAACCACCAGTTCCAGTACCAGATGGTTTTGGTTGTTTGAGTACAAGTATCGAATCCATGACACGTCGCTGCTCTGGTGTAAGTTTTGCCTTAAGCGCATCAGAGTATCCGGTTGTGTTAATTTCCTTTGTTATATCATTAACTTGTTTTGCTGATAAACCAGAACCAAGCATAATTGCTGATTGCTCGTTTGTTGGTTTAAACAAATCAGTACTCTTTGGTATTGGTTTCAACTTAGTAAAGAATGTATCGATTTCCTCTGGTGTAACCATTCCATTAAGAGCACCAAAAATTTCTTTAGGCTCAGTCTTACCACCATTAATCGCCTCATATATAAGATTATTAACCTCTCTCTGTCGCTCAGTTTTTTTCATTTCATCCATTGACTTCTTGACTGTATTGAAATATTCCTGCTGTCTATCAAATGAAAGTTGCTTGTACTGCTTCGCTTCATCGTATCGTTTCTGTGCTATCGCAAATTCCTTGTCTTCATATGCACTTCTGGCCGCTGAAAGCGCGTCCTGACGCTTTGCCTCAATTGAGGCAATTTCTGCACGATGAGTGTTCGCAAGGTTTAGTAGAACACCAGTACCAGAACCTGATACGCCAAGATACCCACCGGCTCTGGCTATAGCTGATGATGTCGAACCAACCTCACCTTGTTGTTGTCGCTCAGTTGATGTTTTAAGATTATCAAAATTTGTCTGTATATTTTTCTCCTCTGCTATTCTTCGCTGACCAAGCTTATCAGAATATTCATCGAGGTATTTTAAATCAATAGGTGATGGATTCATTACCTCATTCCGGATACGATCACCAAGCACACGCTCATCTTCTCGAGCTGTGCCATTATCCGCAACAACACCGGTTGCACCTGCGGTATCAACCGAACGTTGATTAGATGCTGCCGTAGTACCAGCTATGACAGATTTCTTTTGGTCTTCAGTAAGACCAGCGTCACGAAATGCATTTGCACGCTGCTCATCAGTTTGAGTTGGTGCTACAGGTTCTGCTGGTCGTGGGGTGAATGCATATGTTGCTGGATCGTTTGTTTGCATGGTTTTTGTTTTAGACTACCTTATTGGCAACATACCCACCAGATGTTATTGAGAGTGAAGATGAAGAAACGTTCCATTGACCTGTAATAGCAAGTGTCAGATCACTAGTTGAATTTTCTGCTGCTGTTCCATTCGAAAATTTATGTGAAGTATTTGTTATACCGGCTGAAGGTAAGAAATTTTCTCCAGTACTTATTATTGTAGATGCATAACCTTTTTGTGCTGAAGTGCTTGCATCTGCAATAAGAACAAAATCAATATACCCCATACCATTTGTTGGTGATGATACACCACTTATATTTATAGTAGCCATTGTTGTGCTACCATATTTAAATCTTAACGTCAGCTGCTCTGTTGTTATATCAAAATCAGAAATAAATATTCTGACAAAAATACTTCCATTAGTGCCAAGTGTATTTGCAGGAACTGTAAATGACGCAAGTGCTGTTTCTGATGTTGTATTTGTTATTGTTACAGCTGATGCACTTTGTGAAACTTTTGTTCTACCAACAATACCTGTTATATTGGCACCATCAGCAGCTGGATATGAAGTACCTGTAAGTCTCACAATCTTACCTGAGGCACCAGAATTAGAAACATCAGCAGCATCAACAAACTTATTTAATGAAGATGGTGGAGTGCCACTTGTTCCATCAAGTGCATCCTGAATATCCTCTGTTATTATTTGATTAAAACGTGGTGAGAAGTAAAGTTCAGTTGCAGATTTTCCAATACCAATCGTAACCTCTTTTGTACCAGGAGTTGATGAGATTACTCCTGCTGTATTTGATGCGTAATAAATTTGTCCTTCAGTAAGCCCAGATTGGTTATCATCAACACCTTGAAGTAGGATACCGTTTGCTATCGCATTTCCGTTAGTACCAGCACCTTGAGCAATACCAAGTAGAACATTCTCAACCGTAGTTGAAACATCTGCATCACACTTTTTCCACTCATTATCAGTATCATCAAAGTAAACCAGTTCTCCAGCTGCTATTGTTTCACCTGCAGTACCTGGAATAATTACGTTAATTGTTGTGAGTGTCCCAAGCACAAGAGAAAGAACGTATGATTTTCTTGTCAGGTCATTATCATGCACAGGATCAGTTGTTGTACGCGGCGCTGCAGTAAATGTTTTTGTACCATCAATTGTCTGATCGCCATAAATATCGACATAACTCTTAAGAAGCTGCGGAACAGTTGAGCCGAGAAGAACTCTTGTGTCGCCCTTAACCCCTGTAAGCTTGTTTGCAGTTACCTCAGTAGTGAGGTCTCCATCGAACTTTAAACCTCTCCTAATAAAACTTATACTTGCTGACGCAATGGTGCTAGGATCAAATTCAAATATTTCTATAATTGTTTTTGTGGAGTTGTGAAATATACCATATGCAACTGACCCAAAATCTGATGATGTCAACGCAATACCATCCCACCCGAGAATATCTGACGATTTAAATGATGTTGATGACGCTGTTATAGACTCACTCAGTGTTTTTGGTGGAACTGATATTGGTTTAATCGATGTCATATAATTTATTATAGCAAATCTATATCAAACTGCCTTAATCTTATTCACATTATGCATAGGTTCTTCAGATATTATGAGACCTATTCGAGTAGTCTCATGGTCATAGTCTATACCACTTGATTGCATACCGACAGAGAAGTAGTTGCCGTATTCGAATGGGAAATATATTCTGAACATGAAGTGCCTGCGTCCATCAGCATCAATATCACCAAATGAGACCTCTAAATTATCGAGACCAACAGGATCACTCCCGAGGAAAATTGATGATAGGTCGCCGTCAAGAAGCCCTGTTTCATCATCTGCAATAAAATTTACCGTAAGAAATGCCTCTGATGAGAAGTCTTTCCACGCTTTGTATGTGACAGCAGAACCAGCTTTTATATAACCCTCAAAAACAATACCACGCATTGACTGTGTGTTCATTTTTGATGATGTGAGATTGAAAAAGTGTGATGCAACTTCAAATGAAATTGGATACCTATTATCTGAATCAACAACATCAGCATACTCATTATGGAATAATTCATATACATCACAACCATTTGACTCAGCAAAGTAATGCTTATCATTAAACTCGAGAATACCAAAAGCATTCAGTTCCCAAATACCTTCAAAAATATCTTTATTTTTATTATAAACAAGCACAGTATCATTATACAAAGATGAAGACGCGCTCTTTATTGGGATATAAATTTTACCACTTACCTCAACACCCCTCCCGACATCATCAACACCAACAATATCAAGATACCTTTTTATTTTATTTCCAATGTTTTGTGTCTGAGGTTTTATGTCCTTACTTTTCACTCGGCCAATCGAGGTAAATTGTTTATCTGAAGTGAAGAAATATATATCATCAGATGCTTTTGTTGTTTTTCCTATTGATCCAATACCTGACTTAAGTGGCTCACGAACAGCAAGATCGTTTGCATCCTGAGAATATTTTACTGACTCGATATAATCTTTCTTAAATATATAGGCAGTATCTTCTTGCGCTACAACATCCACAATATCACCACCACCATACGGTGTTGAGACAATATCACCCTCCCCAGCCACGCGAGTCCCAGAAAAACCATAGTCAAATGGATTATTTAATTTTGAAACAAAATATGAAGCTCCAGCAGCGAATCCTTGTAAAGCACCACCCGATCCGCGCGCAAGTGCAGAACGAACAGAGCCGACAATAATACGCCCGAGATAGTTCGTGAATCTATTACCTCGAGGAGCAATCAAGATATTTTCTGGAGAAATAGTGATTGGTGTATTGTCAGCTGCCGCATGAGCTGATGAAACTGTAAATTGTGTGGAAGTATTGATTGCTGAATACGCAATCTCAGTACCATTATAAATCAAAGTTCCTGATGGAGAGAACGCAAGTCTTCGTATTTCAAATGAGCAGTTACCTGGAGCAGAGCCGAGCGTAGCAAATGTAATTTGCGTTGCTGTGTTCGCAGATATAAGTCGAACCTTTCCGGTATGGACACCACTGGTAATGTGCACATAGAATCCAACCCATTGGCTCACTGCCCATAATGAAGACGATACATCTAGTGTTGTCGCTGCGTTTGCTGATGCTGTTTGTGATTCATATATATCTTGTTCAAGTGTCGAATCAACTGTGATTGATGACTCAGCTCCAGAAAGAGCTCCGTTTAATAGGGTGACACGACCCTGCCACTTCATTGTTGGGTCAAATCGATTACCCATTAAAAGGTAATCTCTATTTTCAGTGTTTACAAGAGAGTGTGTGAACCCAAATTCCTTACTGGATGTAAGTAGGTTTTTTAAGCGAAACCATCCAGAAGATGCATGTTCTCTCGATAAAACCTCAATCTCATCATCATATGTCTTTACTAAAATCTCATCCTGTTCAGCAGATAACTTAAAATTATAAAGACCGCGTATTGCTGATGATGATGTATTATGAGAACCGAGAAGTTTTATACCAAGTCGTGGTGCTAATCCACCACGATCTGTTATACGCGCATTTCTCATTGTGCGTAAAGATCCTAATGGTGTATTTGATGTGTCATCAAGTGCTAAAAAACCTCTCCCTGAAGAGTTGAATTTATCTATATCGATAATAACATCTTTAGCCATAAGTGTGATATTCAGATATTGTAGTTTTTACCTCATCAGGATTCTCCATTATATATTTTTTCAAAGCATCATTATAATCATCATCAGCAAGTTTTATATCACCTTGTGAGAAGTCAGAACGTCTACGGCCAAGTGAAATACCTTTTAATACAAAAAGTTTGTACTCTTCTGGGTATGCTGCGATAAGGTCAGAATCACTTGTTGATTTTAATAGATATACACCTGCAGGAGATACCCACGGGTAATTTGATTGATATATAACCTTATGTATTAAACCACGCTTGATAACAGCGTAATTAAATTTATAGTCAGTCTCACTAACCTTTGTTGTATCTTTTGTCATATACAAAGCACAAAAATCAATTTGCGTGTCCACAACTGATCCGGTCTCTGATAGGCTCGTTAAGTCAAATTTAAGAAGATTCCATCCTTGGACAAATGAAGTACCATCATGTTGTGATGTTGTTGTTTTCGTATAATAGTCACCGGATGAAGAACCTATTCGTAAGGTGAAATTTGTTATTCCAGTAATACTATTTATTTTTGTATACACAAACAAAGAACTATTACCGTCGAGAAAGTCGGTAATATCAAATGAGTTCAAATCAGATGATGTTATGCCTGCGGTAGTTCCAGCAGCTGCTGATATATCAAATGAAATACTCCCAGAACCATTCACATAATCATCACCATCATCATCTAAATTCGTTGCATCACCAAAAGCAGTCCAAGTACCACCCGATGTAACTGATTCAAGTGTCGAAACAATTTGTGAAACATCTTGGATTTCTGAGTACACCAATAATTGCTTTATTCCATTTTCAGAAGAAATTGCTATGTTGCCGCGTTGTGGGTTTACTGAAAACTGCTCTGATGGGACAAGAACAAACGAACCGTCAAAACGCTTTGCTTGCGCCGGTATATCAATAATAGCACTTGATTTAAGGTCAGTAGGAGCTGCATATTTATATACCCCAGAGAAGAGGTTCGGTACGAGATTTTGTCCTCTACGCATTGACAGTAGATTAACCTCAGACGCAACATCTCGAGCAACAGTATTTGCAAAATCTGTTTTTGAAGCAATAAGTCCAATCTTACCAAGAATCCCTGAGTTTATTTCCGCGAGTAACTCTGAGCGTGTAAATTGGAAAGACATATATATAGTGTACTACCTTTTAATAGAAATAAAACCCCCACTGTGTATTTAACTACCCAAGTTTGCAGATTGATATAAAAGACCCATTTCCACTAGACTCAGAACCACCTGATATAGCATAACTACTATCACCAGATTCACTATAAACCTCAATAGTATCATTAGTTGCAAGATTAATAATATCAGAGAAAGTTATTATTCTTGGGTAATCACCTGTTCCTGGTGTCTCAGAAGCACCGTAGAAACACCTCACAGCACCTCCATTTTTATAAATATACGCAAAATGATACTGAGCTGCAGCTACTGCAGTAGCTCTTAAATATAAGTTTATTTGATATTTACCAGATGATGGTGCTGTATATGTTGAAGATGAAAAGCATGGTTGCGTATCAAAATCCTCTGTATCAAATGTAACCTTTGTTGCAGCTGTTGTTGAAATTGTTTGATCTGAACTTTTTCTTGCCCGAGAAAATGCGCTTGCTCCACCACCACTACTTACTAATGATGCGCCACTCGCTCTACTATAAATTTCACATTTCCAATTACCACCACCAAGAGACACAAAATACGCAATATCGCCAGCTGCTGTTGTTATATTTGCTTCTGTTGGAAGTTTCAAACTCGTTCCATTATGAGTCAAAGTTAAAATACCATCAAATTCAACTCTTCGGAAAACACCTGCAGCAACAGTACCAAGTCCTGTTATTGTAGTTGTACCAGTTATGTGGACATTTTGACCAGTCGCAGCACCTATATCAGTTGTTGTAGCACTCGCTATAGCAGTATCAGTTTTTTCAACACCAAGATTCGCCAAAGCTCCAGATGCTGTCGAAGATCCTGTTCCACCATCAGCTATAGCTACATCAGTTCCACCAGGTGTATAACCAGAAGAAGAACTCGCTAATTGACTCTGAACCTGCATAATACCTCCTCCGCTACTATTATATTCGACATCAATAATTTGACCTACTTCAAAATCACCATCCTCTAAGTTTTGGTCATGGTTCTTTTTTAATGTTACCGCTGGAAGTCCATCAACACTAAGTGACGCAGAACCTAGATTTGCATTACCTACTTTGAAAGAAAATTTCTGGCCATCAAGATACGTAGTTATTGGTGATGGTAAAGTAATTGCATATGCATCAGAAACACTTGAATCTTCATTATATGTATACGTTGCGTTCTGTATATCAGATGCTGATATGCCTGGTTGTGATGTTCGTGCCATATTATTATTTTAAAGCAATAAATATATTTCTTGATAATTTATCTTTTAACTCCTTGCCTGCTGTCCCTGCGGTATTGTATCCGGTAAGGTCTGTCGTCCATGGGTCTCCAGCAGTCCCAGCACCGTTCAATTTCTGCCCCATAGTTCCAGATTCATTATATTCCACTGCAAGTGCAGACCATACAGCAGCTACAATCTGGTCAACTGTTGCCTGCGACTCATTCACGTATATTTCAACGACCATCTCGCCTGTGCCTTTTGGAGCTGCCGTAAGAGAACCAATACCTTCAAGGGCAACAGTGAGTCCTGCTTCTGCACTTAACAAACCAGCCAAAGCACCAGTACCGGCCATTGTGACTACTGCACCGAGAAGACCACCGAGTGAAGCTGTTAGGTCAGAGACACCATCCATCTCAACAATAAGACCAGCGAGGAGACCTCCAGTCGCTTCGAGTAATCCTTCCCCTGAGATAGATACCGAGCCACTGATCCCATTAACACCGACTGATGACAAGACGGCAACACCGTTCAGATTACTGATTGTCATCGATCCAAGAGAATATGGAAGCATCCACGCATTCGGAGCTAAGTACCCCTCTGGTATAGCAGTTGTGAGCGGGAGACCACCTGTGGTTTCTGGGTAAAATCTTTGTAGGTTTTGTGCATTTGCATTGAAGGCATTACGGCAATTACTAACCTGCGTACCACCAATAAAGGTCGCAGGGTTTTTTAGTATTACGCTATAGTTGCCAAGTAATGCCATGTCATTTTTTGTAAAATTAATTCCAAATAAAATCTAAGTGGCCAGAGAAGGCTGAGTTCGCAGGGGTTGCAACGCCAGAACCAACAAGGAGATAGAGTGCAGCGCCATCGTAAATTCTAGGGAGAGATGGGAGTTGATTCAAGAAATCACGTTCCGCTGAAACACCGAGAGTTGTAACTGGGAAGCGAGCAAGTTCCTTGTAGAGAGCAACACAATACGTTCCTGACACATACGATGTTGAATTTTGGATTGTGTCGATCTGTGCAATACCAGAATCACCTGATGCTCGGGGGACAGCGTAGTTATACTTACCTGCGCCAGTAGCACCTGTATATAATATATGAGAGTTTGACGCAGCAGTCTTACCAACAGGAAGTACAGTCGGTGTTGAACGTGAACCAACCTGTGCAGAGTTTGTATACCCAAGTGAAAGGTTCGGTGTTGCAGCACCAAGAGCAGTAGCAGCTGGGTTGAAGAATATAGCATTAAGACCAGCACCATTTGTGTATCGTGGGAGCAACCAACTAACTGTGTGTGTGCCAGTCCCAGCGTCTGTAATATTTATTTGTGTACCAGCAATTGCGTTTGCATAAGATGTAGCGAGTTCAAATGTAGTATCACTTACACGGATAACATAATAGTCTGTTGCCAAAGATAGACCACCTGGAAGCGTGGTTGTCGTTGTAAGACGAACACGAGTACCTGTTAAAATATTCGATGGGATATTAGCAACAGAAGACCATGTACACAGATCCGAACCAGCATCTGCTGTGAATGTATCAGACTGACCGAGCGTGTTGGTTGTCGACTGTGCAGTAGTTGTTGTCACAGTTGTGACACGATAAAAACCAACAACATCGATGAGAGTTACAACTGAAGGCTGCGCTGTCGCTGCTGCTGAGACAGCTGATCCACTCAAGAGGTACTTATACGCTGTCGGCTGCACATTACCACCATGCATCATAGCAGCAGCGGATGTCGTAACATCTTTAACTGCCTGGAACGTAAGGTTAGCACCAGCATCAAAAATTGCATCAGGGCCTGGATTTCCGTTACCACGGAAAAGTGTGTGCCACTCATTCGCTACGGCTGCTGTTGTTGGGTTGAAGTTTTTTGACCAATCTGCACGAAATGTCTGACCATTTGTCAGAGCTTGAATTATTTGGTTTTGTGATGTAAATCCTGCCATACGTTTATGATTAATTGTTAAGTAAAGATAGTTTTAATATCGCCCATAAGAGCTGTGGCCGCGAGTGTTCCTTGAGGCAAGCAAATGAAATTGAGGTATGCATCATCATAAATTCTCGGGATAACTCCAGCTTCCATGAAGTAATCCTTCTCGACTGGTGCGTCAATACCTCTAATCACAGATGTCGCCAATGGCTTAACAAGGATCAAAGTCATAAGCCCAACATCTGCACCTAGCATAACAACAGAATCGATACTTCGCACGCCAGTATCCCCAGACTGTAATCCTATAAATGGCATTGCTGCAGCGTTATTATTTGCGCCACTATTCTGAAGAGTACCCAGTGCCGCCGATGAGTTCTGATAGACCGTTTGTGAGGTACGGCCAGATACACCATCCGAGTTTGTGTATGTAAAATAAAATCGTGCGCCACCAGTTCTTCCAGCCACAGAAACAGCAATAACCTGAACCCCATCACCATCAGTGTACCGAGGGAGTGTAACTGTATTATCCATTATCTGAGGGTCAAGCACCGAGTCATCTACTGATGGATAATATAAAAGATAATCACACATGATCATCGTGAGAGGTAACGCGGTAGCAACTGTCGCAAGACTCGAAGTTAAACGTAAATACTTTTCACTCGGAGAAACTCCGTGCCCATGTTCAAGACCACCATCAGCAGTGTAAGACGCAACCTTTGCGATAGCAGGTGGGGCATCAAACCAATACTTTGGGACTGGCTTACCTGGGGACATCGACAAATCGAACCATAGCCCAGCCACAGTTGTTTGTGATGGTGTCTTACGCCATGTATATGTGCGCTCCTTACCATCTAACTCTGCCTGGACTAATTGTTCGATATTTTGGATCATACATTTTTCTTAAGCGTAACAGTTATTTTCGCTTGTTGTTTTTTCCCGACATTCAATCCGCCACGACCAGCCATACCAACACCCATAGAGATCATAATGGGAACACCCTTCTGGTAGTTACCTGCATCATAATCTTCTTTTGAAACAAGGATCGGGTTCATACTAGTCTTCTGTTACAGTGATACCAGTACCCGCTGCGAAGAATGGAGTGATCTGGTTAGCAACTGCAAGAGAAGAGCTGAGTGCCCCTGAGTAGAGTATCTTACTTGCACCAGAAGATGCAGTTGTGATTGACGCGTGTGTGATTGTAGCACCAGACGCACCACACTCAGGGAATGTAACCTGTGCTGTGTTTGTTACCGAGTTACCAGAAACAGTCCAGCCACCAGCGTCACGAATAACAGCAACACGAGCATAGTTAGTGTATGCTGTTTCGTTTGTTGCCGCAGTTCCAGCCTCACCTGGGTCTGCTGTGTGAAGTGCAACATATAGTGAACCTGCTGTAGCACTATTCTGTAGGCCACCAGCATCGCCAATATCTGCGATATCTACATTAGTAAATATCAACTTGAGGATATCGTTTTCAAATGTGTTTGATTTAGACATGGTATGATTTTATAAATAATAATTATGTATAGGATAATGATACTCTATCATCCCATACAAAAGTAAACGAACTTTCACCATCTGGCCAAGTTATTTCAAGACCAGATGATGTGTCCATTTTGAAAATTTGCCATGCAGAATCTGAATCTAATGTACCGGCAACTGCCTTTCCAACATATGTAATAGTCGAGCTTGCCTCATCAATTCTTACAGCACTAGCACCAGCAAGAGAATTGATTGATGATACCATCTCATCTTGCTTCTCTTTTGTTGCAGGATTAATAACAATTTTATTTGAATCTGCAATTTGTACAATATCACCAGGTTCTCGTGCCATATTATAAATCTATATTTGTAATACCAGCTTTTGCATACAAATCTCTTATTCTTGCAGTGTGTTGCACAAGACGTTCCTCTCTTTGTGTTATACCTGTCAACTGAATACGAGCTTTGAGTATCTCATTATTTTTATTTTTGATATCCTCTTCCTTTTCTTTTAGTTGAGACTCAAGAGAGTTTATCTTATCAGACATTTCCTCGAATTTCTTGTATGTGTCTAGCAACTCGGCATCAACTGAATCTTTTTTTATTTTTGCATCACTAATCAATTTTTCTATATTCTCAAAAAACTTTTTCTTTATATTAATCTCAGATTCAATAGATTTCAGTTCATCTTTTTTTAAATCAACATTACGAGAAAGTGTATTGAGATATTTTTCAGCTTCATCAACTTTTTTATTAACAGAACTCACAAGTAAATTCAGTGAATCTGTTTTTTCTTTAATTTCCTTTTCAAGGATTTCTTTTGATGAATTTAAATTTTCAATTTTTGAATTTAATTCTGAAATTAATTTATTCTTAAATGATATTTCAATTGATTTTTCAGTGGAGAATGATGTTAAGTTTTCCCTCTCTGACTTTAAAGAAGAAACAACTGACTGTTTCTCTGACTCCAAATTTAATATATCAGATTTTAAATTATCTATATTTAAAATGAGCGATTTAATATGTTCTTTTTTTGAACGTACTACCTCTTTAATGGAATCAAGAGCATCTTTAAGTTTTTTAATTTCTTCAATGAGATTAAACTTATTCCTTTGCTCAACACCAATAGAGGCTATTACGTCAGACTGCCTCTTCTTCTCCTCGGATTGACTTTCTTTTTTTTTAAACTCTCGTCTAGTCATGGGAGTTTTAATTAGCACTCAGACAAAACAGCAGCGTTTACAGATACAGAACCAGCAGAACGTGCAGTTACAATAGCACATACCCATTTCAATCCATTGACGTTTGCCTCGAAAAGTCTGTAGTCATCAGCAGCAGCTACTGAGACACCAGTATCACCGTCAATTGCAGCGCCAGACTGTAGATCAACAACTTCTATATAGTCAAACATGTTCGTAACTGACTGAGCTGCTGAAAAATTAGGACACACATCCTGAACAGAACCTGCAAATTTTACAGTGAGGTTTGCAGAACCACCACCATCAGTAGCTAAAGAGAATACTATATTTCTGAAATCTTGTACATTAATTGCTTTACCAGCTCCAGCTGCTGCTGCTGCTGATAAAATTAAATATGTTTTGTAGTCTCTCATACTATGTAATGTTTATTAATATAATTCTATCACCAATCCAACCCCCATAAGGAGTTGGGTGGGGATAGAATTAATCCGTATCTGCAGCTGGTATAACAGCACCCTGTACAGAGTAGTCCTCTGCAGTTCTGACTTCAAACAACGCAAGAGCGTTACCAAAGTTTGCGTTTGTTGCAAGTGTTGTAGATGTTCCCTTAGCGTACACACGAATAGCCTGCCCTGTTGGGTTACTATCAAGTGTAATTGCAGGAACAGTCGTACCTGTAACGTGGATAACAACATCCTCAAGTGTAAGGTTTGTGATGAGATCAGCATCAATGATACCACCAGTAGCAACATTACCGAATACCTTAAAGTTTTTAACTGTTACATGTGAACAAGCACCCTCAAAATTAAGGAATGAGTTTACTGCTACAGTTGTATTGTACAAAAGCACATTCTCAACTGTGAGGTTATCTGATCCGGCAACAACTGTGATTGCATCGACAACATTTTTTGCAGTTGTAGAGCAAACACCAAAAATATCTCCGACAGTAACACCTGCGGCACCAATATTCACAAGAGCTGTTTGGTTATCAGTACCAGGGACACCAAAGTTAAAACCACGGAAAGTGGCATTTGCTGCTGTAATTGTTACAGCATCAATAGTTCCGTTACCAGTAATAGTTGGTCGTAGATTTCCATTACCAAGACCTATGACTGATACGCCAGCTACGTTAATGGTGATAGCTGCAGTAACAGTTTCTGTATACCCAGGAAGCACAGCGATGACATCGCCACGATTGGCAACACATGCAGAGAGCGCTGATGTTATTGATGTGTAGACACGAGTTACACCATCTTTATCGACAGGAAATTCATGTGAGAAGTCCGCATACCACGCTGCTGAAGCTGGGGCAACAAAGAATACCTTTGCTTGCGGATTAACACTGGTGACTGTTTTAGCGAGTGCACCGTAGCGACTAAGTTGATTTTCTGACATATAATGTTTGGAGTTTTTACTGTCCTCCTTACGACAGGATCTTATGGGCTAAAACGACATCCATTAATATAGGATACCGTAACCAGCCCATAGGCTGGTTGCTATTACGCTGTTCCATCTCCGTAAGAGATTGAAAACCAACTTGCTGAAGGGATGACAATCATCCAACCTCCAGTAACTTTGAATGTCCAATCCTCTGTGAGGAAATCTTGTGCACCATTTGCTGCCGGTGCTGTAACATGAGGCTGCTCATGCACACCAAGATAGAATGATGACATCTTAGAGGAAGCGAGACCCCAATACTTTGCTTTTGAGCTGTCTATGTTTCCATCCTTATCAGTTGCAACTCGTGGAAGAACAACATGCTTATACTTTCCACGATTCACATTCGGTACCCCATTATTCAAACCTGAATCAACAGATGCAGTCGCGGTGAGAAGTTCACGGACTGTATTCACTGAGTTTGGATCATCAGTTGTCCAAAGAATATCATCTGAGCAAGGAATTTTTTGGCCGAACTGGTTAATAGAGTTCTCAATTCGCATTTTCTCCATAGCCTCAAGAGAGCCTCGAGAAACTTGTGGTGAGTTTGCAAGTCGATTACGAAATGTTGCTGAAGAACCGCGAACTGTGTGCCCTGTTGCTGCAAGAGCTTGAGTGTCGCCAACAGTTGTATCAACTGTTCGACCATCCATATCTTGATATGAAGTTGAACCAGCAAATGTGATTCGGTGCTGCAAATCAAGTTCCATACGCTGGAGAGCAGTCGGGAGTAGGTTTGTTAGCTTCGAGATAACTTCTGTGTATTTACCCTGAGAACGCATCTCATATGTGATTGACTCAGCAAATGCGACACGGTAAAGAGTTCCAATTTTTGAGTAACCTTGCTGAACCTTAGCATAACGAGCCTGATCACCTTCTGGTTTGATTTTGGCATACTGCTCAAGTTCAATCTCAGAAAACTCTCTAGTGTTTCCACTATTTTGCGGGATTGAAACCTCTTTAACAAGGCCTGACTTTCTGATTTCAGGAACAAATTGATCTGCTCCTTTATCCCAAAGGATCGTTGCGTTTCGAACGAAATCTGAGAGACCTATTGTACTTAGTGAGGGCATGATTTAATAAATTAAAATTAATAAGATCCGTTTAATTTAACATTGAACAATCCTTTTGTTGTTGAAATAACACCAACACATTTAACAACATCAACTGATGTTGCTGAACGATCTACATGAGTTGAAGATGTTAGATCAAATTCTCCGCCAATATCAGTTGCAACCAATCCTGATGTTACATCTGCTTCCCAGGTTGTATTTTTTTCAATTGGAACAATAACAGAAACAAGTCGATCACTTGCGTAATCAGTATCTGATGCAGTTATTGCCTTTTCAAGAACACCAACTGTTGCTACAGCTGCTGTTCCAGCACCAGCGGCAACGAGTTTACCACTTGAAAATGTAAGGATAGCACCGGCAGCAATCGCTGTTGAAGGCGTTACTGGGAGGTGAACCCTCTTTGCGCGACCAGAAACTAGTCTGAATGCCATAAAATTTAGACATTAAATAATTAATAATAATCCCTCACATCTCCCTGCATTTTTTGCTCAGTCATTTTGCGAACATAAAGCGAGGTGTAAACCACGCAAGTCGCAGAGCGTTGTATTACACTCCGCTTGACGCTAACAAAAAGAGAGGACATCAATACTCGAACAGCTATGCTGTTTACAAGTACCAATGTCCTCTCTTTTTGAGTGAGACGCTTATGATCTACATATAGTATGCACTATGCATATCAATACACAACTATTTACCTGTGGATAATCGCTGCCTACGAATTGTTTGCACAATATCAACAGGAACACCATCCTGCACAATTATTTCAAGTGACCCAAATCTATACTTATTCCGAATTAAATAAATCAGTTCAATCTCTTGAGGTTTAAGTGGTAGTATTTTTTTTAGTTCATCTGAAACTTCCATATACTATTCTTTTGGAATATTTTTAATCGCATTATTTGCCATGACGAGTGTAACATCATTTTCATGGTCAAACCCAGGTACAAATAACGTATCATTACCTGTCCAGAAATAATTCATAGCTCGAGAAAATCGTCCACCAACTTCTGCTGCAATAACAGCACCAAGATATCCAACTTGCGTAATCGGTAGATCGTACTCAGCAATTACATCAACAATTTCACGAACCATTAGATTAATACGCGTATCACGTAAGTAATTAAAATCCTTTGGCTCATCAGATACAACAGCGACCAAACCTTTTTCCGGTATAACAACCTTACGACCATTACTCGAAAGAACTAGTTCAAATATTGCAGAACCAAGATTAGTCTTCGAATCTATGATATTAATCGATACAATCTTATCTGAACCATAGTACTTACCTACAAATTTTTCTTCGAGAGTACTCATACTAGTTTATATAATTTACATCAACTGATAATTCAGTTCCATCATCTTCAGATTTAATAGTCAAGAACAATTGACCATCCTTATTTCGGCTTTCAGAAATAACCTCGAACGTGGCAAATGTTTGAGTTGATGCCCACTGACGCATTGACATTTTCTTTTCACCAAGACCCTCACTGAAATACACAGTAACCTCTTGATTCTCAATAAGCTTACCATCAGAGAAATACACATCGTCTTTTGTAAGCTTCCAACCAAGAACATAATTACCATCAATTTTTCTTATCTTTACTGTCTTCACAAGCTTACCCTGTCTTCGTAGTGCATCAATTTTATCTAACTTTGTTGCATCCTCAACCTGCAACATAAGTTTCTGTGTTTTTTCAAAAGTATCCAGTCGTGCCAAAATTGAATCAAGTGTTGATTTTGGAATCTCAACCATTTCTTCCTTCTTTACAACCTGAACTTCTGGCTGCACAGAAGAATCTGACTGCGCACCAACTTGTGGTGGATGCACTGGGGGTATAAGATTGTCTGTTTGTGATGCTTGTATATTTTCAACTGCCATAAAAAATAAATTAGATTATTAATACTAACTATTTAGCTCCATACTTAGCTACATCATCCGGTGTTATACCAAGAGCTGCTTTGATTAATTTATCATCTTCTGAAGGTGGTTGATTGCCTCCACCATTACCCTTACCGCCTGGCGCTGCCAGATGTGATACATCTAACGAAGCAACATCACCAAACGCAAGACGAGCTGCATCAGCTGCTCTCTCAGCAAGACCAGCTTCTGTATCTTCATACCCCTGCAATCTTTCAAATTTTGACTTAAATTTCGCTACTTTCTCAGCATCACCACCAGTGTATTTTGTAATATGATTTGACAACTGAAGTTCACCAACCTTTCTCTGCAATGAAGTTATTGTTTCAGTAATTTTTGGATCAACAACATGCTCTTGTTTTGGTGGATTATTTTTCTTAAAATCTTCAACAGCAGATGTCGATGCACTTACTACCTGTGCTTCAACTTCTTCTTTTGTGTAAGCTTCAACATCATTACCTTGAGCATCTTTAAATATAGCCATAAAATTATTTCAAACTTTGTTTATTTTTATAATCAGCATCCTCATTCACGCATTGATCCCCATACTCAAGGAGCAACTTGAATGCGTTTGATGTACCCCTCAGAAATGCGTCGAACTCAACTCGAGACATCCCGACAAGTCCATATCGTTTCTCTTCATTTGGCAAGCCATTCCAATCGAGTTCCTCTCTAACTTGCGCAATAAGATGAAATATCTTTGGTTTTAATAGGTCAACATAAAACTTCGAGAAATTCGACATGTACGAAGAACGAGCACCTTCATCTGTTGGTGCTGGATCTTCATGGTTTACTTTAACAACAGGAATTGTTTTATATATATCCTTCAACTGTTTTATCTGGTGATCTTTTGCAAGATTTACAGCAATTTGAGATTCCAGTTTACTTTCAAGTGATGCCTTACTCGTATTTAATTCTCTGATTAAATCACGTAATGATGTATCAATTTCCTTATACTCTTTAATAGAAAACTCAGCTTTAAGTAAAGACTTTTGAAGCTCAGTTATTTTTAAATTTTTCCTATTCAAATAGGAGATAATGCGACTTATCATATATCTAATATAACACAACAACATCGAATGTATATAGTATTTATCCACACTATGCAATACCGGCAGACATCTGCTGTGTATATGGTGTTTCTGCAGCAGGAGAACCAGCGCCAGCAGTTGGTGCAGAACCTCCAGAATTTTGTTGCATTGTGTTTTGTGTCGTACCACCAGTATCAGAGAAAAACTTAGATGAGTCGACACCATGCACACGACCCCATTCCATCTGCATACCTTGAACATTTGGTTTCGCACCAAGATTAACAAGGCCTATTGCATCTCCAATCATTTCCTTAAACAATACCTTATCATACGCAGAAGAAACACGTTCTTTCGGCGCAACAACGATTTTAAACTTCATCTGGTATGAACGAAGTTTTGCTGGTGATATATAAATTCTTTCTGATGGATACCCAGTCTCTTTTTCATCCATTATTTCCATCTGACGTATGATTGCAGATGATGGAAGATCACCATCAATTGGTATTATTCTACGAGTTCCTTTTCCTGACATTTCAATATCAGTATCTTTTGATGTTTTTCGATACTCCTTTCGTGCAATACCACCTTCATCAAGATATTCACCAATTGGTTTAAAAAAGTTTGCCATAATAGCCCAGAGCGAAATGTACCCGAGCTTAACTTCAAGCATTGTACACGCGGATATAATTATACCAAGAGCAAGCCGAGCCTGGCGCTGAACCTCCATAACCTCTGTAGCTGTTGCCCCAGACTTACCAAATTGACCTTGGAATATTGGAGATACCGTGCTCTTCTCTATGCGATCAAGAATTTCCTTATACACCTGAAACTCACCAGCTGTTACTCCTTGACTTTCATTTCCAATTGGCTGCAACGCACCAGGAGGAATACCCATAGATATATTCCCTGGCATGAGTGATTTACGTGATATCACCTTCCCAGAAGTATTTGTGTATGGTGGTGTGATGGATTTTCGAGTCTTCATAACAAAGAGGCGAAGCATCTCGTCGAGCACCTTCGACAATTCATACACATCACCAGAAGAGACGAAACTCTTACCGTACGCGAACTGTGCGTTAATAGGGTAAAGCACCTGCTTTGTGACATTATATTTACCATTTGGTGTAACTGCAGAAAGTGGAAAGCCTATTGGTAACATCATCACACCATTTACCATAATCTGAAATTCATCATTTGTTTGGTCATAATAACGAACAACCTCAACATCAGTATTAGGGAGAGTGTTCAATCTAAATTTACCATCAAATAACGTGCGACTACCAACTTGCTCTGACGTAAGCCCAGTATTAACATAATTACCAGCCTTCACAAAACCCCAGTTTTCAAACGTATTAAAAAGTTCACCAGCCTTATCTTTGTGCATCTGCTCACTTATGAAGAAATACGGCTGATCCTCCATTGAGAATTTTGTAATATCACCAAGATATACACTTGGAGCATATAGTAAATTAGTCTCAAGACCTTCAAAAACTTTTGTCAACTCACTTTCATAATCAAACCCACGAAACCTACCATTGAAAGCACCTTTGATTTTTTTCCTCAACTGTTTTTTAGTACACCAATGTCTGTGCACGAAAACAGTCCCTTGTTTTAAAAGTTCTTTCTGTCTCAACATTCGCTTTTCCTGATCTCCACCCTCATCACCACCATCATTTTCAGAAAGTCGCTCCATGATATCAGTAAGACCAATACCGAGAGATCTCAGAAGAGAATCGTCTTTCGCATACGCAATAACATCAGGAGTGAGGTTAAGATTATCGATGTGTGACAACAGTGTGTTTAACTTTCCTTCAATCGTTCCTGTTGAGAATTTTGGCTCACCATCATTCTTTGCATTATCGACAATTGTGTTTGCGATCTTCTCATTCTCTTCGAAAAAGTTGAGATATGTTTTGTTATTCAGTTCTGGCCACACTCGATCACGTGCCTGCTGTGCTGATGTTAGTCTTGTCTCGAGATATGACTGATATGCAACCTCTTTTGCAATCAATTCAAGTTCTACCTTCCTTTCTTCTTCAGTTAAAAGAGGATTCTGATTTTCAGTATTTGCCTGAAATGTTTGTTGCATATTACAAACAGTATACACAAAACACCACACACCTCAACAAAAGCAAGTGGAAAAACTACCCAAATACCGACTCAATATGCACACCTGCATCCTTTATATTTCCATCATGGTCGTATGTAACACCATACTGCTCATTATACATAACTGCTAAATATCGAACAGCATCACACCAGTGTGAGTTCTTATCATGCACCGGCTCAGGAGACCAATCCTGTTTATGCTCATCCCATTTCTTACGATACGTCTGGAGCGCATCAAGTACTTGTTGGCCATTTTTCTGATCGAATCTCATCTTCGGGAATATAAGTCTCACCCGATCAATACCATCCTGCTTCGAAAGTTTCGGAGCAACTACTTGTCCGGTCAAACCAAGAGAAACAAGTGTTTCCATTCGAGTCGCACCACTCCCCCATTCCTGTACACCAATATCATGCGGGAATATATGCTTACCGTATCGATACCCACGCTCTCTGAGCACTTTCATGTAGTGCTCCGATCCTTCACCTGAGTTCTGATACCCATCAATAATTCTAATCTCAGCAGCAATTTGCTGATAGAACACAATCGCATTTGAATCTGAAACACCAATATCCCACGCAGTATCAACTAGTATTCTCGGATCATACGGGAAGAACCCGACGCGATTTTCTTTGTACACATTATTTACCTCTTTCGAATAGAACGCACCCTCCAAAGACACACGGAAACTCTCCTCAAGTGTTGATGGGTATTCCTTCCACATATACTCCCACTTTCTATTCTGTCCTTCGAATTTTTTACCATACCAACGCTTACGCTCCATTGGTAAAAATATATGACTCTCTCGTTCAAGCTTCTCAAAATATTCTCTCACTTCATGTGGTAGTTCATAGAAGTCTGCATTATGCAGCACGTAATCCGGATGTTCATACCAAGGGAAGAAGAACAGTTTGAAGTCCATTTCTGTGAGCGGCACACCCTTCTTCTGCAGCGCATCCGCAGTCATGCACATTTCATAAAAGTCGCCACCCTTACCCTCTGATGTCGACTCAATCGAGATCATGTTTCCTGGAGCAACTGAGTTAATCGCACCTGTAATAATCTCAGCTGCACGCTCTGGAAAGTGTTTACAGATATATCCAAACTCAGACACATGCAGGAACTGCGGCGTGCCAGAACGTGTTGTAAGTGACACAAAAATAGACCCGCCATTCTTGAACACAATTTCATTAGCTGAAGAAACATCTGGTTTCCCTATAACCTCCTTCACCCACTCAGGAAACTGTTCCACGGCAAACATAATCACGTTTCTGAACATCTTCTTCACATCCTCATTTCTATGCGCAATAATCGCCGCACTTTTATTGTTTGATGCGAAGAGCACCTGATCGAGCGCTAAGATACAGAAGAATGTTGACACACCCAACTTACGAGCTTTCGGCACGACATTTCTATAATGCAAATTATCATGCAACATCCACTGTGTTGAGTTTGGAGTGAACTTTACCTTTCGTCCATTTGAATCTTTTATGAAATACAAATTCATCAACCGCCATTTTCTATCACGGAGTTTCTCCTTTAAATCACTCAGTTCTTGCTCAGAATATTCAGACATATTTTATTTCCCACTTGCAATTAATGGAATACTATCACCAAGCTCACGCACTTCAGCAAACCCCTTATCAAGAATATGCTTTCGCTTTTGGTCATCACCTGATACATCATCATCTTTTGAGTCGGTCTTTAATACTCTATCGAGCAGCCAACCTGCAACTTTATCTTGCCTACCAACTGTTGCGGTGTAATTCAATGTGCGCATTAATTTCGCTTTATATGAGATGACCTTGAACGTGATGTAGGAACGAACTTCAGGGTCATCTTCAACTAACTTCTTCAAAACCTCTGGATCAATTACCGCTAAGATTGCACTCTCTTCAATCGACATCCCCTGCATAAGAAATGCTCCGACAATTCTTAATTTTGTGAATTGCTCTACTCCTAATTTTTTAGTGAGTACTTCATTAAACCCCTTCGAATTATATATCAATAACTTATCAGACGATGAAGTATCATCAACATACTCTTCAATACTAAGTTCTGCACCCTCAACCTTATCCATCAACCCTTCAGGTTTTTCCAACATAAAAATAGTATACAGTATTAATTCATTGCTTTGTTGTAACTCTCCACAAGACGTTGATTCGAAACATGTGTGTAGATTTGAGTTGTCATTATTGAGCTGTGCCCAAGAAGTTCTTGTACAACTCTCAAGTCAACACCCTTATCAAGAAGGCGTGTTGCGAAGAGGTGTCTGAGTGTGTGCGGTTTAATATACACATTATTTATTTTGGATCTCAACATAATGATTTTTCGAATGTTATGTTGACCGCCACGGAAAAGGAAATCGCCAGGAGTTCTACCTATCTCGAACACACGAACCCTATCAACAACTGTTTTGTCACAGACAATCATCCGCTGTTTATTACCCTTACCAAGAATTGAGAAAGTCTCTCGCACCTCACCAATTTTTAGTTTTGCAATCTCAGAAATTCTCATCCCAGTTGCATAGATGAGATACACGACTAAATCTGATTCTTGATTATTTGTTTCTGCAAAGAATGCTTTGAGTGTGTCTCGCTCGGGTAAGATGAAAGCTTCTTTTTGAGACCGGTTTTGGAATAACTCAACATCGATTGGGTTTGGTTTATCGAGTTTTTTATTTGCATATTTAATCATCGATCTAAGTGGTGAAAGTTTTAAGTTCCGTGATTTTACAGAGAGTGAAGTTTGTGAAATTAATTTCTGCCGAAAATTTTCTATATGTTTTTTACTTAATCGCTCAAAAGTGATATCACCGACACATTGATAAAATTCATTGAGGCCAATTGAATATACCTTGATGGTATTTTGAGAATATTTATGCTCGAGCTCTAAATACCGTAAAAACTCTGCGATTAAGTTTTTTATTAGCATGTTGCGACTTTTTTTAACTATAATGATTATTATATTACTAGTGGCTTAAACAAAGGTCAATATGTTGTGTTGATAAACTCCATTGGGGTGGGGGAGTGAAATTGGTGGTATGTGGTGGGTAGTGGTGAGTGGAAATACATGCTGTTAACTTCAAAATTATGGGGGTAGGTGAATAGTTTTATGTAATTGTGATACTAGGGGCGAAGAGAGGTTAAGGTCGTGGCTAGGGTCAAGATTACGCGAAATAGAGTTTTTTGCTGAACTATCCCAAACTAGGGGTGGAAAAGAGGGGTGGGGGGGTCATCTTGGGGGGTATAGTGGTGGGTGGGTGTCTGTAAAATAAGCCTAGTTGTATTTATATCCATAAATATAGCCATATATTTTGATATATTGTGCATAATATGTGTTTGCGATAGGTGCGCGAGTGCTGAAATATAATATACATTATATTACAAAAGGCTTAAAAAGTGCATAAAATGACAGAAACACACCCAAAACGACCTCACAGAATACACCAGGACGCACGAAACGACCGCAAGACGTACCAACCCACACAGAAAAAAATATGGAAAACCCCTAAAATTGTTGAAAAGTAGGAAAAAGTAGGATTTTTGGACACACTTAAGCCGTGGAACATATAACAGATATTATATGTTTTAAGAAATGTATATATATTATATATATTTTTCATATATATGTTTCAGACTGTAGTATCTGATTTTTATTTTTTTCTTATCTTTTCAAAAACATATAATATCTGTTATACGCGAAAGCGCTTAACATTGTCAAAATATCCTACTTTTTCCTACTTTTCAACAATTTTAACACTTATTTTTAATAAAAGTTACCATTTTTCCTACTTTTCCCACAAAAAAAATAATCATAATAGTTATACTTTTAATCATCCATATACATAATTCACCTACTTTTCACAAATTAAAAAAGTAGGAATTTTATTTTTTCACTTTCTCTGGTCTCTAGGCTAAATACTTGACAAAATAAGAAAATATTGTATATATATGATACTGTGTATAACTATACTATATATATAGTAGACATATTATATATATATGATACATTGTATATATTATAGGTAACACATAAAAAATGAAAAACACACTTTTACAAATAGCCGCTATATGTATACCGCTCTGTATGTTTGTGTTCGCGCTATCCATAGGCATAGAGCGTAATGAGGTGCACGAGTGTCTAGAATGGCAGAAACAATCGAAAGAATTTGCGCACTGGTTCGCGACATCATGGCAAGTTGAACAATGTAAGCATCACAATATCACTCTATGAAATACTTTGAGGGTGCATCGTTTGGTGTAGTTGTTTCTCTAGTTTGTTTTGCGGCTCTGCGGTTGGTTTCAACTGCGCAAGCTCTACAGCAAAAGAGTGATTGCTACATAATGCAATCAGATGCGCGAGTGTATCACAAGTACGCGCTCACTTTTGACGAGTTTGTGCAGTGTGAGGATGTCGGGGTGTTTATTGGTGATAATGTTTTGATATATGAGTAATGAAATTGAGGCGCGGGGAAAAATTACAAAAAGCTATAACTTAAAATCAAATATGGGAATAGGTAAAAGTGTAGAGTTAAACGTGACCCACATAGGCGAGGACTATGGAGTGGTTGAGTTGTTAGGGACTGAATATGAGTGCAGTAGAGGCGGGAGCGCGTGAGTTGAACAGTTCTATTACCATTACAAAAATTAAGTAAAGCTATATGGGATTGGATATGTATCTGTATAAGAAGCACTATGTGGGCAATAAGTACAGAGAGCCCAGTGAGCAAGTGAATGTGGT
Source organism: uncultured Gammaproteobacteria bacterium (assembly GCA_964636855.1). Taxonomy (GTDB): domain Bacteria; phylum Patescibacteriota; class Patescibacteriia; order UBA1558; family S5-K13; genus S5-K13. Next base: position 26,610 of record CAZWVD010000007.1, read on the forward strand.
ACCCGCTGAGGGTGATAATAGGGTGAGTGGATTGCGGCAAGAGCGCGTGAGCGAAATATCAGAAGAGGTTATGTACTGGAGAAAGGCAAATCACATTCATGGGTGGTTCGTGCGGGAGGTGCAAGGGGGTGAGGATGACTGCAAAGAGTATGTTGTTAGTATTGAGCAGTTGGGGCGACTATTGGAGACATGCGAACAGGTATTGAAAAGCTCAGGTTTGATATACCTACCGAATGAGAGTGGCGCAGTCATGAAAAATGACGAGGTAGCGCGGGAGTTGCTGCCGGTCTGTGAAGGGTTTTTCTTTGGTGGCACTGAGTATGACGAGTACTACTATAATAACCTGAAAGAGACTGTCGAGGGCTTGAGGGCGCTACTCGCTGAGGATAATAGAGTATGCTCATTTTACTATCAGAGCAGTTGGTAAAGAGTAATAAAAATCATATATGACAACAACAAACATATTCAGAGCCCCTATTGTGAAGATGGAGGGGCACGGGTTCGATACATTGGTCGTAAAGGCGTATCACGAGAAATCAGGGTATGGCGGGCTTGACTGGGAGTACAGGGAGGGCGGCTATAAGGTGAGTGTTACGCCTTGTGTAATTGAAAATGGCTTTATGAGGTCAGTACTCGGTGGTGATATATGGAGCGGTTTCTATGTCCTTGCAGAGAAAGCCCCACGCTGTAACCATCATTTCCTGAAGCGCCTATGTGCCCGCGTTGTAGAACGTGAGGCGGACATAGTAGCGGCGTGGAATGGTAGGGATGCTGTAAAGGTGCGGGAAATTATCAAGGCGTGCGGTGAGGCTGCACGCACTAAGTAGTAATCATGAAAGAAGAATATACACGCGGGTTGCATAAGTACATCATCGTGCTTGATAGTAAAAAAGGGAAAGCGTACCAACACAACACGCATGACATTTTTGACGAGAATGCGCACTGTGATTTAGAGGAGGCACTCGAAGAGTACGGATATGACATTAACAACATTCAGTGGATGGAGTGCAAAAAGCCTATACAGATAATCAAATAAATATGAAGAACACAAAAAACGATATATTGGAGGCTAGGTCGCGGCTGCTTGAGGTTGTAAAGCAGGGTGATACGCTCTACTGCATTTTGCGACACACAAGCGCTTCAGGTATGTCACGCGTGATTGATATCAAGCACATTTCAAGAGATGGGGTGGTGTCGCACCTTGGGCACCTTGCAGCTACCGCTCTTGATATGAGGTACGATAGGGCGCGGCGAGGTATCAAAGTGAGTGGATGCGGTATGGATATGGGCTTTCATGTTGTCTCAAATCTTAACCGCGTGTTATATGGTGACACTTATGCAATCCGACATGAGTGGCTTTAGTATGAACAATGTCAGATGCCATGCATCCTCGTGGTGTCAGTCACACTCGCATGAGTGCAGACTGTGCGGGATGTATTTCCCGAAAGGTTCAGATTTAAAACATAAATGCAAATAACTATGAACAACGTAGAAAAAGAATACCTCGCAAAAGCTGAAAAGATTACCACAAAAGAACAGGCGCAAGCGTTTGCGCAAGAATGGCAGCAGTGGGCAAGTGTGCAAAATCTTTCATATGGGGAACTTGCAGAGTGGGGCGGGGTATTTGCCGCGCTCGCTGAGCGGTTCGACTTAGTGGAGGAGTTTACCGAGAACGGCATTTTATAAGCTACTAGACGAATGAATATATGAACATTGCGATGGAAATATGGGACGCACTTTACTCTAAGGATAAAAGCTGGGAGGGTAGCGACACAGTGTACAAGGGTCGTGGTGCTTTCCTTTACGAAAACGGCACCCATATTGTGATTATTCAAAGCAAGTAATTCACTAGGCATGAAGATACTAAATATAGAAACGCGCTACACGATAGAGCACGATACATGGGGGGATTACGCGGAGTTGACTGTGTTGCGCGACAGGTTACGGTGCGGCGGCGAGTACGCAAGTGTTGAGCTAGTGCCACTTGGCGGGCAGATGTCCACAATCGTGTGCACTCATGACCTCACAGAATACGGGAAAAGCCGGAAAATAGCGACAGTGAAGCGCCTACTTATGGAGGCGCTGCAAGAGCTTGACATGGACAATATGCCCCTGCGTGCGGCTATCAGAGACTTACTAGAGCAAGATGTATTCCTATGAACAGAAAACCATTGCACTATTGCTACCACGGCGAACAGTGTCCATTACTAAGACACTTTTTTGACACATTCAGGCGGCACGCGCGGCTACGTGAATACCGCGAAAATAAGCGGGGCATTGCGTTTATTATTATAAAAAAGCAGGTGCCTATATGCGCATAGAGCATACAGGCGGGTATGCACTCTGTACGCGCTCAACACTTGCGAGTGTGTGCCGCGATATCAGGGCGCGAGGGTTTAAAATTATGAGAATCAAAAAGTAGTATATGAAAAGAACAGCTAGGAACTTGATGCGTGGTGCGATGTAAGTGGATGGTGAGTGCTCAAAATCTATCGTATTGTGAACTTGCAGAGCGACCGCATATATTCGTACTTAATAAACCTATATACTTATCAACAGTATACAGGTTGCATGAGGGTCGCATGTGAGTATAATCCAGATTATTAACAGTGTAGATACTATATATATGGAAGTTACACCAAATATAAAACCAAATAGACGCAATAAGTGGGTCGCACGTAAAGTTCTAACTGGTCTATCAGAAAAGCAGTACGGGCAACTTTCTCGGCTGGTTTCTGATCGACAGGAAAAAAACCCACGCGAGACTGCCTCATCGGTAATCCAGGAGGCTATTACCAACTTATACAACCAAACCTATGGTTTTGACGGAGAATAATGAGTCTTCTGCAGTTATAGAGTCTCAACCACAAGAGAGCCGCAAGTCGCACAGCATTAAACTTGAGGATGATGAGATAGCAATTCTCGAGGATATGATGAAGCTCCCAGAGTTTGAGGACTTCGAGCTTTCTCGGCGTAATATGCTGCGGTACGTCATTAAGAACTTCAAAAAACACCATGATAGTCTCCATGACCAGCAACATGAGATGACGCAGCTCAAGAAAGGTCTCACAGAGTTGCGTAACTACTTTGACTTGGACGCAATCAGGGTCAAGGACTTGATTATGATGCTTGTTACGAATAAGAAAGGGGAGATATTGGAACTTCTACAATCAAAGAAACCACGAAACATACGATCACTGGAGGATGCTGAGAAAGAGGGTCGCGCAATATGTCAAGTGCTTGGTGGTGAGGTTAACGGGAATGGTGAGTGTGTTTACACAGCGTATAAGGTTACACCATCAGGAAAGGCGATTGACTTTCCCGTTACCGTCAAGATTGAAGACCTCACGGAACTTAATGTGAAGGATCAATATCTACCAAGTAAAAGTGAGTACGAACAGGTAAAACTTAAAACGTCAGGCATAGTATAATAATATGAATAAGAAATTATGGTGGGGGTATATCCATGAAAATGGGAAAGTCCAGGTGAAGCCGTATTATTGTCGCGGTGATATTGAGGAAGCACTTGAGAGTCCATTTGTTGCCGAGGTTGTGTGGCCGTTTGAGGCAAATGATCGGACGGACGCACTTGGAATTGTTGAGCAGTTTACAAAATAATGTATTTTTATGGCAAAAGTCGCACACATTAGACGAAAGCGCTCTCTTAAAATACCTCTGAACTCAATTGTAAAGGCAACTGATGCTCAAGTTGGTGGAAACCATTATAAGGGTTTTGTTATTCAACCTGTTGAGTTCATACATAAAAATAACCTTGGATATATTGAGGGGTGTATAGTGAAGTATATCTGTAGGTGGCGGGAGAAGGGTGGTATACAGGATCTTGATAAGGTGATTCATTACACGGAAATACTGAAGGAGTATGAGCAGAAATAATTACTGTTGTGGTAACTGCAACCGGTACACAAGAAATACTGGTAAGTGTTTAATTTGTGGTACTGAGGTTACAAAGCGAACGAGTACATTGGTAATTGTGCTGGTCATCTTGGCCGTAGCGACACTATCGATCATCTACCTCCATAGTGATGGTGAAATAAGGTCACTTATGACTACCTACTGTGATGTTGGTGGTAAGGCACAAGACTGCTGCATACTCTCTACTGGTGTAGTGAGTTGTGAACCTATAGACATATGACAAAATCTTCGTGGGACAACTTCATAGAGTGGTGTAAGGATACTGGACGTGCTGCTGATGATGAGTCGCAGCGCATCTACGCTCAAAACGCAGAAGAGTGATACTTGCTCGGGTAAAAAAACCCTCATTACAAAAAAAACCCTCATTACGAGGGTATTTTTTTGTGGAGATCGTACCGCTTGCATCGAGGGCATGCAACGGGATTTTTTGTGCGTGGCTTCCACGTGTGGCCACATTCACAAGCCCTCATAATGGCTACTTAACCCAGAACTGGAAACGCGGGAACTGATTCAGTGTGCCACGATTTTTGAGGTAGTTTGCTGTCTCTACCATCTTGTTCTTGTAGTAAGTGGTCTTTGTGAAGTCGACACAGCCCATTTTACCATAGAATGTAGGACATACATCAACGAATCCTGACGGATCAACAATGGTTGCTCCTGCGGTAACGATTGGTGAAAGTTCACCATTCATGCCCCATGGCATTTGAGACTGAGGGGTGATTTCTCCGTTTCCACACATCTGTACACCAAGTGCTGGGTCGAGTGGATCAATCAATTCACCACACGCAGCAGCGCTAGTGAAATTGAAGCTGGTAAGTGCAGCAAGTGCTGCGAGTGATACAAATATCTTTGTCATATGTGTATATTATGTCACTAAATGTGACGTATCTATATACTACTCATAATAATAATAAAGTCAAGTGCTTGCGGTGTGCGTACTGGGTTAGTGGTGTGCGTACTTATACACAGTATACATGTTGCACAAGTGTACATTGTGTACTAGTATTACACTATTAATGAAATTAATATTAATATATAGTATGGATAAAACAGAGAACGTTCGCCTTAGTGTGGGCTTAAATAATGAACTTGGTGTTATCATCGCAAAGAACAAGAAAATCTGGAGATCACGTGATCAGCTTATCAGTAAGCTCCTTGCTCACAGCAAGAAGACCGGCTTTAAGTTTTAATATATGAAAGATATACTTAATTGTAAATATCAGGTTAAGATAAATGGAATGACTACACAATGCATGACACTCCATGGGGCACAGGTGTATAACGTCATTGTATGAAGTACGAAGTAGGGCAGCCTGTGT
>CAZWVD010000008.1:0-28743 GCA_964636855.1 uncultured Gammaproteobacteria bacterium
CTTTTTGAATAATTTTGTCAAGACTTGTTTTATGTGTCTCATATTTTGCATATAGCGTTGATGGGTCTATAAAATATGCACCGGACATTATTATTGACATAGGGGTTTATATATGATATAATAATATTTAGTATTTGAATAACTTATATTTTAATAATTAAGAGGGAATATATGCAAAAAATAGAAAAAATTTTATTACCAAAAGAGCTAAGTATTGATTCAATACTTGCTCTTTCGCTGATGTATAAATATGCCACAAAGAAATTTTCTAATCTTTTAAAGGCAGAGCTTGAATTTAGAGTAGACTTGCCAGAGGATAAGGATATTAATTATTTTATTTCAAAGGGTGTGTTGCCACTTCTTAATTTTAAGGGCAGACATACGCTTTTATTTGAACTTCTTAATGTAGATGGCTTAAGCTTGGATGAAATACCAGTTGTAAATCAGCTGATTTCTTGTTTTAAAAATAAAAGTATTTGTAGCAATGATTTTTTCTCTTGGACATATTTAACTACAATTATGAAAGATAATCCAGAAAAAGTATTAAAATTGACATTGCCCATAATAAAAGAATATTTGGATCATAATGAAGAGAAAACAAAAACATTTTTTGATTATTGTTCAGTCGCGGTAAAAGAGGGAAAAATAACAAGCTTTGAAACAAAGCAGAATGACAAGGAATTAAAGGTTGTTTTTATAGATAGCGATTATGATGATATAGCAGAATTTTTGTTTTATAAAAAAGAAGTTATGGCTGATATTGTTGTAGTTTTCAAATCAAAGGATAATATAGTAATAAAAACAAAAAAAGAAAAAAATATTGACCTATTGGATGTAGTTGCAATATTGCGAGTTGAAACAGCAAGAAAACACAAAGTTCCTTTTGATAAAATAAATAAACATGTTTTAAATAGATCGGGGATCATGGAAGGAATTCCACATTGGAATTTTGATCCAATAGGCGGTGAAATAAAAACAGAAAAACCAGTTCAAATAGACAAGGCGACAGTCAAAAGAGCTATAATGATAGGAATAGATACTGTAAAAATGGCAAAGGGAATGTGTCCCTCAAAAGAGGGTTGTATTGGTAAAAAGTGTGATTTTTATTCTTATAATATGCTACGATGTAGAAAAAGAAGAGCGGGCGCACTTGATAATTTTGAACAAAAAAATCATGGTACTAATAATATTAGAACGATGAGAAATTAAAATATAAAAGGAGGAAGTATGTCTCAGATTAATCATGAAATTGATGGCGATAAAGTGGTCGTTAATGGAGTTGTTAATGTCCAACTTGTAAAACCTATTTTAAGGTCAGATGAAGTTGGAATTTTCCGTCACGAAAAGACGGGAACAATCCTTGTGACTCATTACAAGGATAAGCAGATGACTAAGTGTGATGAATCATCTGCTTCAGAATAGAAATCTCAATTTTTAATCCTATCAACCGGTGCTGGAGTACCGGTTGATTTTTTTGTTATTTAGTGATACAATGAGAGCTAATTATATCTATTTTTAAACTACGAAACTAAGTAGCTATGTAGCTAACCATATGGACAAAAAGATCGTAATAAAGGGCGCAAGGGTTCATAATCTAAAAAATATAAGTGTTAATATACCAAGAAACAAATTCACTGTTATAAGTGGCTTGTCTGGAAGTGGTAAATCATCTTTGGCCTTTGATACATTGTATGCAGAGAGTCAAAGAAGATATATGGAGTCATTGTCTGCTTATTCAAAGCAGTTTTTTGATTTATTAGACAAGCCGGATGTTGATAGTATTGAGGGTCTTCCACCAGCAATTTCAATAAGTCAAGGAATGAGCAATAGAAGTCCAAGATCAACTCTTGCTACAACTACAGAAATTTATGATTATCTAAGGCTTCTTTTTGCAAAGTCTGGAGATGTTCATTGTCCAGAGTGTGACAAGATTTTGAGTATAAAAGATTTAAAGCAAATAGCTAGGGATATAGAGTCTGAATTTAAAGATGACATGATTTATATTTTATCGCCGATATTGAAGAGTGGTCAAAAAGTAGATTCTAGCTTATTTAAGAAAATAAAGAAAAGTAGCTATGAAATATTAAGAGTGGGAGATGCGTATTGCTCCATAGAAGATGTAATTAAAATGGATGAAGTAGAGTATATTAATAAAGACATTTTTCTTGTTATTAGTAAATTCAATTTAGAAAAAGATAAATATGATATTAATTCACTGATAGCTTCAATATCTACGGCCATAGATTATTCAAATGGATTTATGGCTGCTTCAGGAGAAAAAAATACAACTGTTCAAACATTTAATAATCATCTTTATTGTGAAAAATGTGATTATTTATTTTCAAAGATAGAGCCAAGAAATTTTTCTTTTAATTCTCCACATGGGGCTTGTCCAGAATGTTCTGGTCTAGGAATGAAACTTAAAATAGACCCCGAGCTTATTATTCCAAATAATAAATTGAGCTTATCAGAGGGTGGAATAAGATTACTATTCAAAATTTGTGTTAATCAAAATATTTATTATAAAATAATAGAGGGTATAAAAAATGATTTTGATATAGATATAAATGTCCCTATAAAAAATTTGAGCAAAGAGGATTTGAGCTTGGTTTTGTTTGGAAAATTAGACAATGAAAGTGGGCTTAAAAAGGGTGGTGTAGTGGAGTATTTAGAAAAAAAATATAGAGATACTGATTCTGAATATGTAAAATCAGAAATAGAAAAGTGTATGAGAGCGGATGAGTGCATGTCGTGTCATGGAAAAAGACTAAAGAAAGAGTCCCTAGCTATAAAAATTGATGGTAAAGATATTAGCGAGATAACAAATTTAAATATAGAAAATGCTCTCAAGCTTTTTTCTATTTTGGGAGATAAAAATAAAACTAATTTAAGTAAAAAATCTTTTATAATAGCTGAAAAAATTATCAAAGAAATCATAGTAAGATTGAAATCAATAAATGATATAGGCCTTGGATATCTATCTTTGAATAGAACGGTTGTTTCTTTGTCTGGGGGAGAAGCTCAAAGAATAAGACTTGCAACACAAATTAATTCATGTCTTTCAGGGGTTCTTTATATATTAGATGAGCCATCTATCGGCCTTCATCAGAGAGATAATGACAGACTCATTAAAACACTGAAGAAATTAAGAGATTTTGAAAATACAGTAATTGTAATAGAGCACGATAGAGAGACTATCTTGTCTGCAGACTATATCATTGATGTTGGTCCCGGAGCAGGAGAAAATGGAGGAAAAATTATTTTTGCCGGATCTGCAAGTGAGATAAAGAAAGACACAAAATCTCTTACAGGTAAATATTTGTCTAATAAATTAAGTGTATTACCTCTTAAAAACAAAAGACTTGGAAATGGAAATAATATTGAAATAATTGGAGCCAGTGAGTTTAATTTGAAAAATATTGATGTAAAAATCCCACTAGGAAAACTAGTTTGTATTACTGGGGTATCAGGAAGTGGAAAATCAACTTTGATATTTGAAATTTTAGGTAAGGCTCTTTCGTATAAATTTACAAGGGCAAAAGATTTACCAGGAAAACATAAAAAGATTTTGGGTCTTGAACATATTGATAAAGTAATAAATATTGATCAATCACCAATTGGTCGTACACCTAGGTCAAATCCGTCAACATATACAGGATTATTTACTTATATTAGAGATTTGTTTGCTGGTCTCCCAGAGTCAAAAATGCGTGGATATAGACTTGGAAAATTTAGTTTTAATGTAAAAGGTGGAAGATGTGAAACTTGTCAGGGAAATGGACTTGTGAAAATAGAAATGAATTTTTTGCCAGATATTTATGTAGAGTGTGAAGATTGTCATGGAAAGAGGTATAATTCTGATATATTAGAGGTTCATTATAAAGATAAGACAATTTCTGATGTTTTGGATATGACAGTTCTTGAATCAATGAAGTTTTTTTCGGATATTCCGGTAATTTATAATAAATTAAAGACATTAAATGACGTTGGTCTTTCTTATGTAAAACTTGGTCAATCAGCAACAACGCTCTCCGGAGGAGAAGCACAACGCGTAAAGCTAGCAACGGAGTTATCAAGAAAAGCTAGTGGCAAGACACTTTATATATTAGACGAACCAACAACAGGATTGCATTTTGAAGATATTAAAAAGCTTATTGATGTTTTACAAAAATTAGTTGACAAGGGAAATAGCGTACTTATAATAGAACATAATTTGGATGTCATAAAATGTGCTGATTGGATAATAGACCTAGGACCAGAGGGTGGTGATAAAGGTGGTGAAGTAGTTGCTGTCGGTACACCAAAGGAGGTCTCAAGAAGTGTGAGATCTTATACGGGAAAATATTTGAAGGAGTTGATATAAAATAGGCGAAAGTGAAAAGGCGAAGGTCGAAAGTGAAAAGCAGAAAGGTTTGGGAAGTATGAATGAATTAGAAAAATCAATTTTAAAGACGATTATATACTTTGATATATTTAACTATCCAATGACTGTTTTTGAGATTTGGAAATATTTGTATGAAGTTAAGTGTGATTTAAACGATGTTGTGTTGTGCCTTTCAAATAGTGAGTCTATAAAAAGATATACAGAAACTAAGGATGGGTTTTATTTTTTGAAAGGAAAAAGAGAATTAATCTATTCAAGAAAATCAAAAAGAGATAGTAGTATAGCAAAAATTCAAATAGCCCGCAGGGTTATTTGTTTTTTGAAGTTTGTTCCCTATGTTAAGATGATAGCAATATCCGGGTCAATAGGATATTTTAATGTAAAAGAAGATAGTGATATAGATTTTTTTATTATAGTAAAGAATAAGTATATTTGGTTGTCTAGATTTTGTATAACGGCAATAACTCAGTTGCTTGGGAAAAGAAGATACGATAAAAAAATTAAGAATAAAATTTGTTTGAGTTTCTATATAAGTGAGAATGCCATAAATTTAGAAAATTTGGCATATGAAAATGATGTGCATTTTGCATACTGGTTTTTGAATATAATGCCAATATTTGATTTAAATACTTATGACAATTTTTATAGTTTAAATGCTTGGGTAAGTGAGTTTTCAAAAAATAATTTAAAACACGATATAGCAAAATACTGGAAGGAGGAAGATAATATATTCTCAAAAAATATAAGAATGTTTTTTGAATCTCTATTTAATAATAAAATTGGTGAATTTTTAAATTCTATATTAAAAGGTATACAATTATTAAAGATGAATAAAAATAAAAATTCTAAGATGAATAATGGATTTAAAGATGTGGTTGTAAATGATGATGTTTTGAAATTTCATGAAAAAGACATGAGAAAATATTATAATAAAATATTTTTTGATAGAACTAGGTTTTTATCAGAATAATTTTTTTAAACATGATTAAGCGTATTAACATTGGTTTAATAACGGAGTACTTATTGTATGTATTTGTTTTTTTGCTTCCTTGGCAGACCAGATACATTTTTTATTATCTCAAATTAGGTGGAGAATATTATGAATATGGTAAATTATCTATTTATTTGAGTGAAATATTTTTATTAGTGTTTTTTATAATGTTTATTATTGGCTGGATTTTTTGGGGGATTTCAAAAAATAGTATAAAAAAAAGTTTTCTTTTTTCATTTTTGTTTTTAATGATATGTTCTTTTGCGTATTTTTATGCAAAAGATGAGCAGATGTTTTCATACAGTATTCTTAGGTTATCTGAGGCAGTTTTTCTTATGTTTGTACTTAGTAAAATAAAATTTTCTACTATCAAAATAGCAATAGCTATTGTTTTTAGTATTTTAATACATGCTATTTTAGGAATATATCAATTTTTTATTCAATATGTTGAACCAAATAAATATCTCGGTATTTCTGAGCAGGTTTCAAACTATTATGGCCCATCTGTATTAAAGGATGTAAGCGGTAGATTCTTAAGAGCTTATGGAGGAATGACGCACCCAAATGTTTTGGGAGGATTTATAGTAATAGCTATACTACTCTTGCTTATGATATTTATAAAAAAATATTTAACAATGAAAACTATTTTAAAAATATTATTATGGACAGCCTTATTTATATTGGGCCTTGCATTAGTTCTAACGTTTTCAAGGAGTGCTTATATTGCTATGTTTGTGTCTATTGTTGTTTTAACCATTTATTTTTTGTATAAAAAACAATTTAATTTAATAAGACCATTTTTATTAATTTTGGCCATATCTTTTGTTTTGAATTTTTTGATATTTAATAATCTTGTAATGGCAAGAATTTTTTCTCCAGACATTGCACGGGAAAGTGCTGGGATAGAAAGAATAGAGCTTAGCAAACAAGCACTAGTTGTTATAAAAAATAACGTTTTGCTTGGTGTTGGTCTTGGTAATTACATCCCTTACGTTTTTTCGAATGTAAATAGTAATTTGGAGACTTGGCAATATCAACCCGTACATAATATTTTTCTTCTTATATTTGGAGAGACTGGTTTATCGGGAGTAATCGTGTTTGCGTTGATATTTATATTTTATATCATAGAAAGAATAGAGAGCAAAAATAATGAAAGTATTATTTTGCTTGTCACCATGTTATCAATTTTATTAATAAGTTTACTAGACCATTATTTTATTACATCATTTTCTGGGTTGATGACGTTGTTTTTGGTTTTAGGCATAAGAGATGAAAAATCCTTGAAAAATATTTTATAAGTAGTATATTATAAATAAGTAAATAAATAGTAATTTGTAAATTTTGTTTATAGAAATTAAATCAGGATAGTTGCCTTGATTTTTAGTTGTAAAAATAACAATCAAGGAGGATGTTATGAATAATAAACCATTTGATCGCGAAGGCCTTCTAAAACACAACATGATGGTGTTAGAGCTAGTCAAAACCCCACTTAATATATGGGGAACAGGAGAAGTGGTTTGTCATCCAATTGAAGACAAAACAGATGATCGAAATGCATTGGTCGAGCATTTTATTGGAAGTGGAGGTATTGATATTGTATATCAACAGGAGAAGTTGAAGGGGGAGTAAATTTAAACATAGGCCTTATTATCTAATAGGGCCTATTATTTTTCTTCGCAGTATTTTTGCAACGTGTAATAAATACTTGCATTTTTTAAACTAAGAGTTATAGTATAAGCATAGTACACTGAAAAATGTAGTAAAAAATTTAACCTAAAAAGGGTTTCTTTTTTTAATGCGAAAGGAGGAAAAATGTATAAGCTAAGTATGAAAGATGAAGTAGAGTTGCAAATGTCTTTTATAATGAGTGATGACAACGGGTGGTATGCAAAAAAACACTATATTGAGCATCATGGTTATGATAAGGACAGAGCACTGACTTCAGATGAGCTTTGCCTTTACTGGGTAGAGTGCGGAGCCGCTAAGTGGTTTAGGGATGTATTTCTAAAAGAATTACCCCTAGTAGTGAGTGATGATAATATCTGGTATGCTAAGGCATACTATGTGAAATGCTGTGGTTATCCACAAAGTTGTATCCTTACACTTATGGAACTTTATAAGTATTGGATGCTTTGTGGGGCTGCTTCGTGGTTTAGAAGCGTATGTCTAGGAGAAGATTCGCAAAATCAGCGTAGTGCATAGCACTAAAAGCAAAAAATAAAGGGAGGTGCCTGGAAATGCACACAAACAATATTAAATAAAGGCTCTATCCAAGGAAAATAGGATGGAGCTTTTTATTTTTGGCAAATTTTTGCCTGTGGATAAGTCATTTGACAGGGAATAGTGCTTCGTGTAAGGTTCTCTATTGCATATAAATAAGTAGAGTCTAGAATTGACAATATTTAATATATATGCTATAATATTACGATACTTTAAAAGTATCTTTAATTTTACCTAAAATGGCTTTTTATAAGACTTTTTAGATAAAATGCTTAATAATTAAGATATTTTATGCATAGTAAAAGCAAATCTTTCAACAAAATTATAAGGAAAATATCTAAAGCAATAGAAAACAAATTAAACGTAATTGTGCTTATTTTTATGGTTTTTTGTTCCATGAACTTCCCACAACATAGTATGGCTCAAAGCGCTAGTGCTATTAGTCAAGAACTTGTTATAAGCTCGGGTTCTGCCCTAGGAGTAGAGGAATACACTCTTTTAAATACTGGATCTTTGCCAGAACTTAAGGAAAAAGAGCTAATTCCAGTAAAAACCACCTATGTTTACTCTACTGCCTATAATTCATTACCCAATCAAACAGATGGTTCACCATGTACTACGGCAAATGGGTTTAATGTTTGTGAGCATGGTATAGAGGATACTGTAGCTACAAATGCACTACCTTTTGGTACAAAAGTGCAGTTTCCAGAGATGTTTGGTGATAGAATTTTTGTGGTAAGAGATAGAATGAATGCAAGATATAGTGACAGAGTAGATTTTTGGATGATAAGTTATGATGACGCAAGACATTTTGGAAAAAGATATCTTAAAATGGTGGTGCTTGAATAAGTGGTTTTATATTTTATAGATAACTCTCCGCCTCTAAATTGATTATTATAAAAAACACCTTGTTAATTCTAGGTGTTTTTATATTATGTATAATTCGAGAAGATTGGTTTAGAGATTGGTAAATCTAGTTTTTAGCACAATATTAATTTAACGGTGTGGAAGAGCCTTTTTATTCTATTGAGCTATCTCTATCTTTTAGCTTATCTTCTAATGCCTTCATAAGCTTTTTTGTCTTTGTTAATATGTATTTTTCAGCAATAAATGTTCCGATAGCAACCCCAACGCCTGTAAAAATGCCGCTTATTGCCATTCCAATGTATAAATTTATTGGTTGTATTCCTGTTCCCATAGGTTAGTTGATTAGTTTGTTAGCTGATTGGTTTTTGTTAGTGTGATTAGTGTGTTTATCCAAACTATTAACCCTACTAACTACTCAATTATATTGTATCAAAGGGGTGTAATTAAACAACTATTCTTGTATTTGAGTGTGTGGTAAAATATATGTATAGACATTTATATGGAAGAAACATTGAAAAAACACAATTTTAATTTATTCTATTATATATTTAGATATACGATAGGAACATTTGGAGCTTTTTTGGGTATAGTTTTTGCTTTGACGTTGTTTTATCCGCTTCTTATATCATTTCCTAATGATTTTCTCGTGGTTTTTTTTGAACTTTATCTTGTAATTTTTTCTGCAATAGTATTTTTCCATTTATTCGTAAACTGTTTTGATAACTATGTTAATTACAAACCATTATTTTATAAAACAAATTTAAAGAATTTTTTTATTCAAAGAAATTTTCTTTTGAGTTTTTATATTTTTGGTTTGTTTTTGTTTTTATTTTTTATAAAAAGTTTTTTTTAGTATGAAGAAATTTATTATTATAGATGGAAATGCTCTGCTTCATAGAGCATGGCATGCACTACCTCCGCTTACTACAAAGAGCGGACTTCTTATCAATGCGGCATATGGCTTTACTTCGATACTCCTCAAAATTATAAGTGAGTATAAGCCAGATTATTTGTGTTCTACCTTTGATTTAAAAGCGCCTACTTTTAGACATAAAAAATTTAAGGAATATAAAGCACAGCGCGTAAAACAGGCAGACGAGCTTTATGATCAAATTCCCATGATCAAAGAAGTATTAGATGCATTTACTATTCCAGTGTATGAGAAAAGTGGTTTCGAGGCAGATGACGTGATAGGAACAATTGCAAATAAATTACGCAAGGAAAAAAATATTGAAACATTTATTTTGACAGGAGATTTAGACACCCTTCAACTCGTTGATGAAACTACCAAGATACTTACTTTTAGAAAAGGAATAAACGATGTCGTGATATATGATATAGATGCAGTAAAAAATAGATATGAGCTTTTGCCAAGTCAAATGATAGATTATAAGGCATTAAGGGGAGATCCATCAGACAATATTCCAGGAGTTAAAGGCATAGGAGAAAAAACGGCAATAAGTCTTATAAAGGATTTTGGAAGCCTTGACGAGCTTTATAAAAAAATAGATACAGCGAAAATAAAAGACAATCTAAAGACCAAATTAATAAATGAAAAGAAAAATGCTTATTTATCACAAGAGCTTTCCATAATAGATCAAAATGTAGAAATGAATTTTGAACTGGATAGGTGTAAATGGGATTACTTGGAAAATAAAAAGGCAAGCGAAGATGTGGCTTGTGTTTTTCAAAAATATGAATTTAGAAGTTTGATTGCAAAAATTCCAAAAGCAAGACTAGATAATAAAGAAAGTCTTTTTATGGGGGAGATAAAAAGGGCTGACAAAGGAGAGATTTATAAACTTATTAATAATATATCAGATTTTAATAAATTTTTTAAGGAACTTATTTTGCAGGATGAAATTTGTATTGATACAGAGACAACTGCGATAAATGTTTTTGATGCTAAGCTACTTGGAATCAGTTTTTGTTTTAAAAGTGGTGTGGCTTATTACGTAAATGCCAAGAAAGAGTTTTTGGAAAAATTAAAGCCAGTTTTGAAAAAGGTAAAAATTATAGGACATAATATTAAATATGATTACAAAATTTTACGTCTTGCAGGACTCGAAATGGATAATGTATATTTTGATACTTTAGTTGCCGCATACTTATTATCACAGATAGATAGAAGTTTGAAATTAGATGATTTGGTTTTTTCAGAATTAGGACATAGGATGCAGGCGATTGAAGAGCTTATTGGTAAAAAGGGTAAAAATCAATTATCCATGGAGGATATAGATATTGAAAAGGTGTCTTATTATTCGTGTGAAGATGCTGACTATACCTTTAGATTATATAAAAAATATAAAAATGAGCTTATAAAAGAAAAGTTTTTTGATCTTTTTGATAGAGTTGAGATGCCACTAGTAAAAGTTTTATCAGAAATGGAGCTCTCTGGAATTGAAATAGATGTAGATTTCTTACAGAATTTCGGTAAAAACTTAAACAAAACAATAAATAGTCTTACAAAAAAAATATATGAATGTTCTGGTTATGAGTTCAATATAAATTCACCATTACAGCTTAAGGAGGTTTTGTTTGATAAGTTAGATATTTCTACGAAAGGACTTAAAAAGGGTAAGACTGGGTTTTCAACTGCTGCACCAGAGCTTCTTAAGATGCAGGGAGTTCATCCTGTGATTGATATGATAATAGAATATCGTGAATTATCAAAGCTTCAGTCTACTTATGTAGAGTCTCTTATTGGTCAGGTAGATAAGAATAATAGAATTCATACAAGCTTTAATCAAGCTGTGACAGCGACAGGACGTTTGTCATCATCTGATCCAAATTTGCAAAATATTCCAATTAGATCTGAACTCGGCAGAGAAATTAGACGTGCTTTTGTTGCAAGACGAGGGTATCGTCTTATCTCAGCAGACTACTCCCAGATAGAGCTTCGCGTTATTGCGTCACTTTCAAATGATGAAAAAATGATAAAGTCGTTTAATATGGGAGAAGATATTCATGCTCGTACAGCTGCAGAGATATTCAATAAAAAATTAGAAGAGGTTACTAAATCAGAAAGACGGAAAGCAAAAGAAGTTAACTTTGGTGTAATATATGGACTTGGAGCTCGTGGATTAGCTCAGCGAACAGAAATGAATTTTCAAGAAGCTAAGGAATTTATAGATAGATATTTTGATCTATATAAAAATGTTAAAAAACACCTTGATAAAACAAAAGATTTTGCACATAAAAATATGTATGTTCAAACTCTTTTTGGTAGGCGCAGGTATATCGCTGAAATAAACTCAGGGGTTGTTATGATTGCGGCAGCGGCAGAGAGGGTTGCAATAAATATGCCTGTTCAGGGTACGGCTGCAGATCTTATGAAAATGGCAATGATAAGAATTGATAGGGAGTTGCCAAAAACATCACAAGAAGCTAAAATGCTTTTACAGGTTCATGACGAAGTTGTTATTGAGGTGCCAAATAGTGACGTAGAAAAAGTAAGTCAAAAAATCAAAGAAATAATGGAAAATATTTTTGAACTCAAAGTTCCTATAAAAGTTGAGGTAAGCTGTGCGAAGAATTGGGCGGAGAGTAAATAGAGTTTAGTATTTAGTGTTTAGAATTTAGTATTTATAAAAATATATGTTTTTTTTCTTATACGGAGAAGATAGCTATAGCTCTAACGAAAAATTAAAACAGATAAAGGAAAAATTTATCCGCGATATTGACACGTCTGGATATAATATAATTATTCTTGATGAAAAAATTACCATAGAAAATCTTTCCAAAGAACTTTGTCAGGGAGGATTTTTGTCTTCTAAAAAATTGGTAATTATTAAAAATTTATTAGATAAGAAAATTACTAAAGAGTTATCTTCTTTTTTGATAGATTTTTTTGATAAAAATAGTTCCAAAAATTCTGATCAAGACGAGGATAATATTATTGTTTTTTATGAAGATAGACTCCCACATTCTAGTAAAGATGCTCTTAGTGGAGAAAATCTAAAAATATTTAAAAAATTAGATTTGTTTAAGTATAAGCAGGAATTTAAGAAGATGTCGGACGGGAAGATGGTTATTTGGATAAAAAACAAATTCAAAGAACTTAGCGCCTCAATCGATGATAAATTAGCGTTTGAGATGCTTGGAAGAATCGGAAATGATCTTTGGACACTAGAAACAGAAATACAAAAAATTTCAAATTATGCAAAAGGGGCTAAAATCGAAAGTGGCATGATAAATGACTTGATTCTTTCAAATATTGATGATAATATATTTTTGATTTCTGAAAAATTAGCTAACAAGGACAATAAAGGAGCTCTTAAGCTTATCAAAAGCCAAATTGACTCTGGAGAAAATTCTCAGTATTTGTTTGCTATGTTTATAAGGCAATTTAGAATTTTATTGCAGATAAAATCAGCTATAGAAGACGGGGTTAATGTTAATAATTTAGCCAAATATTTATCTCTCCATCCATTTGTTGTAAAAAAAGCATTAAATTCAGCAAGGCTTTATTCGCTTATTGAGCTAAAGGATATATACAAAAAATTATTAAAGCTAGATCTTGCTTCTAAATCCTCTAAGCTAGATACCTATACCCTTATAAGTGTGTTTTTATTAAACATGAAATAATCTTTTATAATAAATTGGGAGGAAAAATGAAGAAAAGCAGAATTGAATTAGAACAGGACATGAGTCTTATGCGTGGCTATACTTTTCAAGATATAGGCATCTATTTGGAATCGTTAGATGAAACATCAAGAGCAATTGCCATGGATGTTTTAAAGAAAATTAATGAGGATGCTTATAAGTATTTTATGAGACCAAATAAAGCGCAAACAGAATTTGCAAAATAAGCAACAAAAAAACTCGCTTAGCTTAATGACTTAGCGAGTTTTTATTTTGTTATTTTACTTTTGTGTTGAGTTTTTTTGCCATTCTAGACTTTATTCTAGAAGCCTTATTCTTGTTGAATGGATTATTTCTTTTTGCGGCCTTATCAACTGATTTTTGAAGTTTTTTGTAAAGAACTTTTGCGTCGTCTTTCTTAATTTCAGAGGTTGAAATAATTTCTTTTTGAAGATCTTTTATTCTTCTCTTTGCTTGTTTATTTCTTGCAGTTCGCTTTGCTGTCTTTCTAAGTTCTTTTATAGCTGATTTTTTTTGTGGCATAGTTTTAAGTTTGAAGTATTAAGTTTGAAGGCTAAGGGATTAACCCCAACTTATACCAATGTTTAATTTTCTTAATAAATTTGAGCGTTTATTAGAGTATTCATAATTTAGCACAAAAGTAATAATAAATCAAGCGTTTGACTATTCCATGTGGTGGATGTAATATTGTAAAAAATAATATGCACTTGGAGGAAAAATGACACGGACAATACGATATGAAGATCTTGATAAGTTTGTTGATAAGGTGATAGCCACTTTAAATTTTGGTGGGTATGTTGGTTTAGAATCTCTTATAAAAGCAATAGAACAGCTTGGCGGAAAAATTAATTTTATAGACGACCCAAGGTTTGTTATATGTAAAAATGTTTATAATGTTTACCCTATTCATTGCATAGACTCAGATAATTTTGAGTTTAATGTATATATATCTGGATACCCAGAAAATGAAACAAATGCCTTAGAAAAGGTTAAAACATATAGAACAGCTTTTACTCTAGGAGTTTTTTTATTGCTGGATGGTTCTGGTAGAAAAGATCTTCACTGGGAAAGCATTAATGGTATGATAAGAAATATGTACGGTAGTCTTGAATCGTCTTTAAAGCTTCGGCTATTCTTAGAGAATTCTAATCCTGGATTATTTGCAAAATTGTTGTTGATGCAAAATGCTAAGATGGAAGAGTTTGTTTCCGTGTATTATAAAATTAAAGATAATTCAGAAAAACAAAGGGCCATAGAAGATCTAGCTAATAATTGTAATGTGCCGTTTAGTGTAGCGTGGTCTAGATTCGCTGATATGGGGTTTCGAGTATAAGATTAATTGTTATATTTCCCGAATTAAGGTATTCGGGATTTTTATTTATAATTGACATAAATTGATAATAGATGTAATTTTATTAAGGCTATAAAAGCCAAAATATATTAAAAAAGGAGGAACTAATGAGTTCTATAGCTGTTTTAGGATGTGCTTGGGGAGATGAAGCCAAGGCAAAAGTTGTTGATTATTTAAATCAACTAATGATTGGTGGTGTTGTTGTAAGATTTCAAGGTGGCAGTAATGCGGGCCATACAATTTGTGTAGATGGCAAAAAATATGTATTTCATATGTTGCCGTGTGGTGTTTTGAATCCAAATTCAAGACTTGTAATTGCCTCTGGCTGTGTACCAAATCTGAGGTCACTTAAAGAAGAAGTCGAATCTTTTGAAAAACAGGGATTTGATGTTTTAAAAAGACTCAAGATATATGGCACAGCTACACTTGTTGTTTTCACGGATAGAGTAGATGTTTTAAGAGAGAGATATCATAAGCCCTCTGGAAACATAGGTACAACACAAAAGGGGATAGGTCCCACTTATGAAAAAAGAGCTGCACGAGTTGCTATTCGCTTTGTAGACATATTTTTTCCGGAAAAATTAAAGCCCAAACTAGTCAAACTGGCTAGTGAAGTGAATATGCTTTTAAAAGCGTATTGCGCAAAAGAAGAAGAGTTATTTTCAAAAGAAGATGTTGAGCAAGAATTTAAAGACCTGCTTCAATTGGCAGAGTACTTCAAGGATTGTATTGTAGACGATGACTATGTTTATAATTGTATTATTGCTGGAGAAAACATTTTGTATGAAGGGGCACAGGGTTCTCTCCTTGATCCGCTTCATGGCTCTTATCCATTTGTTACTTCTTACTCGGTTCTTGCTGGCGCTATATTGACAAGTTGTGGAATAGGCATAAATCTTGCACCAGAAAGAGTAATAGGTGTTGTCAAGGCTTATTTTACAAGAGTTGGCAATGGCCCATTTCCAACATTTATTAAGGATAAAGAACTTCAAGAAAAAATTAGAAAAATAGGTCACGAATATGGATCTACCACCGGAAGACCAAGAGACTGTGGATGGATGGACTTAGTCCTTTTAAAGAGGGCCATAATAATGAGTGGAATAACAGAGATCGCACTTACCTGTATTGATACGCTTTGTAAAATTGGCAAAGTAAAGATTTGTATAAACTACAAAAAACCTGCCTTTACGCCAGTTCTTATGGATTCATTAGATTCTGCTAGGCCCATTTATTTAGAGCATGACCTGTTTAATTGTAGTATGGACGGTGTAACTAGATGGGATGAAATTCCATTTCAAATTCAAGGATTGATTTTGGACATAGAGTGTTTTACTGGTGTTCCAGTCACAATGCTTAGTTATGGACCAGACAGAAATCAAATTTTGGTAAAATAATAAGAATCAAAAAGGGAAGATATAGATGCTTCCCTTATTTTTTTATTTTATTTTTTTTACGATGTTTTGAATTTTGAGTTTTTTATTTTCTAGGGTTGTAATGTTTATATCTTTTACATTTATGGATTTTTTTAGGTTAAAGTCCCCTATTTTTGTTCGCTCAAGTGCTACAAGCATTGCTCCGGTTCCAAGTTTTTCTCCTAGATCATTGGCAATAGATCTAATATAGGTCCCTTTTGAGCAGTTTATTTCTAATTGTAGGATAGGGTATTTATAATTTAATATTTTTATTTTCTCTATGTTTATTTCCACGGGTTTTATTTTTGGAGTTTCATTGTTTCGTGCCATTTTGTATAAACGTTCTCCATTGATTTTTTTAGCGCTAAAAATTGGAGGGGTCTGCATAACTAACCCTGTAAAATATTTTTTTATAACACCTCCAATTTCTTTCTTGCTAGGTTTTTTATCAATTTTTATGGTTTTAACATTTCCTTCTTTGTCATAGGTATCAGAGATTTTTCCAAGTTCAATAGTTGCAATATAGGTTTTGCCCAAAAAATGAAATGCATCAAGAAACTTTGTAGCAGATGAAGTTGCTATTATCATAAGTCCAGTTGCAAGGGGGTCAAGCGTTCCAGAGAAACCAACCTTTTTAAGGCCTGTGATTTTTCGTATTTTGTGAATTATAGAAAAAGATGGAAAGCCAATGTCTTTGTTTATAAGATAAAAATTAGCATTGTCATCTTTTTTAATTTTTTCTATTATTTTTTGGTTGTTACAAGGGTTTTCCATGTATTTAGCTTAGCAGAAATGGCTTAATTAGTAAATTTGCATAGCATTGATTTAGGTATTTTTATAGGGTAAAATTAGACTAGTAGGATTAGGAAATCAGGAAACTAGGAAGTTAGAATATGTTTTTAGAATATATTAATATTTCCACTAATTTCCTAATCTCACTAATTTTTTAATCTCATCAACCTCCATGATTGCATATCTTAAAGGGCAAGTTATAAAAAAAACAGAAAAAGACATTATTTTACTAGTTAATAATATAGGCTACGAGATATATTTGCCAGAAAAATTTTTGTCGGATATTTCTTTAAATCAAGATCTGGAACTTTTTATTTATCATAAACAAAGAGAAGATGCCCAAGAGCTTTATGGGTTTTCGAGTTATGAGGAGAGAGAGTTTTTTAAACAGCTTTTGTCTGTATCAGGAGTTGGACCAAAGTCAGCAATAAGCGTTTTGTCTATTGCTAATGTGGATGATCTAAGATGTGCAATTGTCTCTGGAAATGCAGATATGTTTAAAAAGGTGTCTGGTATTGGATCAAAAACTGCAGAGAGAATTATTATAGATCTTAAAAACAAATTAGGCCCCATGAATTTTTCAACATCTTCTTTGGATTTAGTTAATAATCAAGATTTAGATGTTTTTGAGGCCCTTAGTGCTCTAGGATTTCAAGATAGTGATATAAGAAATATTTATAATCAAATACCAAAGGATCTTGAAAAAAGTTCTGATAAAATAAAATATGCATTAAAATTACTTAAAAAATAGAATGATAAGACAAATATCACATGAAGAGCTAGACAATTTTTCTTCATCAGTAGAATACTGCCAGTTTTTACAAAGTTCGTCTTGGATAAATTTTGAAAAAACACTTGGTCATAGAACTTGGCAAATGGGTTTTTTTGACAAGCTTGATGGAGTAGAAAAATTGATTGGTGTTTTTTGTGTGGTTGAGAAAAAATTGGTTTTAGATATTAGTTACTTATATTGTCCAAGAGGACCTATATTAATTAATGGACTAGATGAAGAGTTGGAGCAGAAATATTTAAAAATTATTTTAAAGGGCGTTAGAGATATTTGTATTAGTACAAAGATTCAAAACGAGATATTTTTTAGATTTGAACCAAATATATTTCCACTCGATTTAGAAAATACAAAAAAAGTAAAATCATTTCAGCCAGAGAGTACAATTATATTAGACTTGAGTCAAGACTTAGAAGATATTTTGAAAAATATGCATCAAAAAACAAGATATAATATCAATCTTGCAAAAAAGAAGGAAGTAGAAGTTTCAAAAGTTGAGACTAGTTTGGAAAATAAAAATATATTTTTTAATCTTATAAGTCAGACATCAAAAAGGGATAAGTTTATACCACATTCAAGGAATTATTATGAAAAATTATTAGATAATAAGGCGGGAGAAGCATCTCTATGGTTTGCAAGATACAACAAAGACGTAGTATGTGCAAATATTGTAATGAGCTGTGGAGATACTGTTACCTATACCCATGGAGCATCATCAGATAAATATAAAAATATAATGGCACCATATTTACTTCAATTTGAGCAAATAAAATGGGCAAAGAATAGTGGATATAGATTTTATGATTTTTGGGGGGTTTCAAAAACAGATGATAAAAATGATCCATGGTTTGGTTTTAGTAGATTCAAAAAAGGTTTTGGAGGAACTATTAAAACCTATCCAGGAACATATGAAGTTGTTTTCAATAAAAAGCTTTATTCTTTTTATTCTATGTATAAAAAAATTAGAAAATTTATATGATTAAAAAAATAATAAAAAAATTATTACCAGGTGAGTTTTTTTCTATTTATCATAAGAGCTTAGCAATACTAGCAAATCGTTTATATGGTGAGCCATCAGATGATTTAATTGTAATAGGGGTGACAGGCACAAATGGAAAATCTACTGTTGTTAATATTATATCCCATATTTTGGAAGAAGCTGGGTATAAGGTGGGACATACATCTACGGTGAGTTTTAAAATAGGGGATGATTTATGGCTCAATGATAAAAAAATGACAATGATTGGAAGGACTGGATTACAAAGAATGTTGAAACAAATGAAAAATTCTGGTTGTAAATATGCAATAATAGAAACATCTTCAGAGGGCATAAAACAATTTAGACATATTGGAATTAATTATGATATTTTGGTTTTTACAAATCTTACTCCAGAACACTTGGAAGCTCACGGCGGATTTGAAAATTATAAAAACTGTAAACTAGAATTATTTAAGAATCTTAATAATTATAATAGAAAATTTTTAAAAACGTCTGAAAATTTATTATCAAAGAAAAAAATAGAAAAAGTTATTATAGCAAACAAAGATGATCAGTATTTTAGTGAATTTTATTCAAATGCTAGTGATAAAAAATTTAGTTTTAGCTTGAATAAGGAAAGTGATTTTACAGCTGAGAATATAAAGCACGAAAATTTTAAAACAGAGTTTGATGTAGGGGGGGTTAATTTTCATAGTCCCCTTATAGGAGATTTTAATATTTATAATGTTTTAGCTGCACTTAGCGTTGGATATTCTCAAGGGATTTCATTAGAATCAATGAGTGAATTTATAAAAGATTTTAAGGGTACTCCTGGAAGAATGGAATTTATAAAAAAAGGACAAAATTTTAATATTTTAGTAGATTATGCGCCAGAAACAGAAAGTCTTAGAAATTTATATTCTACAATAGATTTGTTTCCATATAGAAGACTTATTCACGTGCTTGGTTCTTGTGGTGGTGGAAGAGATAGAGATAGACAACCAGTTTTGGGTCAAATGTCCGGAGAAAAAGCTGATATTGTTATAATTACAAATGAAGATCCATACGACGATGATCCAATGAGTATTATTAATAACGTTGCACTCGGTGCAGAAAATGTTGGAAGGGTACTAGATGAAGATTTGTTTAAAATTTTAGATAGAAGAGATGCTATAAAAAAAGCATTAGAACTGGCACAGGAAGAAGATCTTGTTCTTGTTACTGGAAAGGGTGCGGAACAATTTATGTGCGTTAAAAATGGAATGAAATTGCCATGGGATGATAGAAAGGTGATAATAGAAGAATTGGAAGAGGGGCGAAAGGTGAGGGGCGAAAGTGAAAAAATGTTATGAAAAAGTTTATTATAGTGCTAATAGTTATTATATTATTTTTATCGGTGTATGTTTTGTATTATAAAAGAACCACAATAAAAGAGTGGTTTTTTGATTTAGAAAAAAAGCAACAATTACCAATTGAAGTTTCAAAAATTGAAGTAGCTTCATCTAGTGCGAATTTGATAGAAAATAATGATATTGTAGATACAAATATAGAGATGTTGCATACAACTTCTCCACAAAACAATATTATAAATAATGATAATGCGTCATCAAATCTGCACGAGTTAATTAAAGAAGAAGTTAATTTAAAAGTTCCTTTCATTATTCAATCACCAGATCAAAAATGGCAAGGAATATACAAAGAGGCCTGTGAAGAGGCAAGTATATTAATGGTATATGGATTTTTAGAAAATAAAGAAATTATGGTTGATTTTGCAATGACCCAAATTGCAAGCATGATAAATTGGGCAGATACCAATATTACAAAATCTGAAGATATTACAGCAGAACAAACATTGGAGCTCGCAAAGGGATTTTATAAATTAAGCGGCGAGGTAATTAAACTAAATTCAATTGATGATATAAAAAAAGTTGTATCAGATGGAAATCCTGTAATTATTCCAGCCCTAGGGCGAGAACTTAAAAATCCAAACTTCAAATCTCCTGGGCCACTTTATCACATGCTTGTTGTAAAAGGTTATACAAAAAGTGGTATGATCATTACAAATGATCCAGGAACAAGAAAGGGAAAAGATTATTTGTATGATCCTGTAATTTTTTGGAATGCCATAGCAGATTGGGATGGTGAGATTAAAAGTCCAGATGCGAATAGAAAAGTTGGGATAGTACTTGAATAGGGTTTCCTTCGACTTCGCCTAGGACATGCTGGGTGGTGAGGAATATGTAGTAAGGGAGATATATATAAACAAAAAGACACGGGATAAATTTTCCATGTTTTTTATTTGACTTTTATATTTTATATGATAAGATGGTTTATAAATTTAAATAAGGAGGAGTCATGAATAATAAGGATATTATTGTATTCGATGATCCAATTATGCCAGGAGTTGAAGTAAAAATTGAAAATCAATGGATCGAAGATTCTGTTTATGCTCAAATAGTTGAAAAAACTATTATAACTTGCACGGACACGGTATTTGTTATACCGGGGGATACTGCAATATATCTTGCCAAAAGATCAGTATTGCCAATGAAGGGTGTTTGGTGTTTTGGTGGAAGAATGTTTTTCAATGATAAAACTCCACAAGATTCTGTTTCTAGATGCATTAAGACTGAAACAGGATTATTAATTGATCCAAGTAGATTTGTGTTTGTTTGTATGAATCTTTATTCTTGGGTCGTGGTTGCACAGGGCAATTTTCCTGGTAGGAATCTCGGCATTACTCATATGTGCTATGTTAATTATGAAGAAATTAAACAAATGTTGCAACGCCTTAATTCTTCAGAATACGATATGGCGTTTGGTATTCAGAGATTCGATCGTGATCGATTGATTCATGAAAATGTTCATAAAGCCTTGCTTAGAATATTCGATGAAATATTTTTAGGCTAAAAAATAAAACACGGGATAAATTTCTCGTGTTTTTTATTTTATGATGTATTATGTTTTTTGTATAGATTTTTTGCCTAGTATTATTGCAAAGACAACTATGTAGTTAGCAATAACAATATAAATTGGATATGCAAGCAAAACAAAGCTAAATGATCCAACGGCTAAAGCCCCAAATATGCCTGAGGTTCCAGACATGAGCCACGTGCTTATTGTTTCACTTTTTGGATCTTTGTAAGCCTTGGTCGTTGTTAAAAATACACCAACAAAATCAATGAAGATTACAATGAACAATGCAAATAGCGCTTCCTTTGTTATAAGCCACAATAAAAGACCAATTCCCGCAGTAATGAGTGCTTTTATATCTCGTTGGTTTAGTCCACCAACTCCATATTTTATTGAAAGGATAAATACTATTAAAACAGATATTGTTTGTCCTGCTGTAAGCCAAAGTGAATCGGTGGCGCCTTTAGCTAGTTGAGAAAAAAATGCAATAAGTCCTAACACTGTCCAAATAAGCCATGAAGCCCTCTCTGGTTTTGTTGTTTTTTTAAAAATATCCACGATATATGGAATAATCATTATGATACTTAAAATTGCAGATGTATAAGCAAAAAATTCTTGCATTTTTTTATTTTATATTATAGCAGTGATAGTTGCGATAATTCCAAATATTACAGCTGGAATATTACATGTTATAATTGGCTAATCTTTTTTAGGCTTTGATGCGGCATATGTTATCCACATAATACCATTTAGAGTTGTTAGTGTTGCTAAGATAACGGACCCTTTTTGTCCAGACAAATTTAAACGTATTTGGTCTATTAAAGATATATACATTAAAAGTGATATAGAAGACGCAATCCAACCAATTTTATTTAGTGTTTTATCATTAATCGTTTTATTTTGTGTTAGTTTTTTTATCAAATTTATTTTCTAATTTCATCTTTAAATCTTTTTCCAGCTCTAAATTTTGGAGTTTTTATAGGAGGAATTTGAATTCTTTCTGATATATTTCTTGGGTTTACCCCTTCCCTTTGTTTGCTCGTTACAACTTCAAATTGTCCAAAGCCAGTTAGGACTACTTTTCCATTATTTTTCAATTCTTCAATAATAGCACTTTCAAATTCATTTACGATTTTTTCTATATTCTTTTTTGTAGAATGTGTTTTGTTTGCTATTATCTCTACTAATTTTACTTTATTCATAATATTAGCCTGCCCCGCCAAAGGCGTGGGTATTTAGTATTTAGCATTTAGTATTTAGGATTGTTGGTCTAAACTCTAACAACTAAATACTAACTTTCTAATTTTATTATATTAATACTTCTTCATTAATCAACTTTATTTTGCTACTAGACATTTTTTTATCTAATTCTAGAAAAGCCCCACTTATTTTTACAATGCCAGTTTCGGGAAGGTTAAATACTATTTTGCTGTCAGTAAGAAATTTTTCTATGATAACTTCTTTACCAACGCCTATTACAGATTCTTTCGCACCAACCATACCAAGATCTGTAAGATAGATGGTTCCTTTTTTAAGCGTTTGAGGATCATTAGTTTGTACGTGTGTATGTGTTCCTAAAACGGCATTTACTTTTCCATCTACATAAAATCCAAAAGCAACTTTTTCACTAGTTGTTTCAGCATGAAAATCTATTATTGAGTAGTCATAATTTTTTTTAAGTTTTTTGTATATTTCATCAAATTTTTTAAAAGGACAGGTTGCATCTGGCCCTTCTGTTACAAAGGTTCTGCCAAGTAGATTAATGACTGCTAGTTTTATTTTACCAAGTTTGATAATCTGATAACCATTTCCTGAATTTGTTTGATTGAAGTTTTCTGGAATTATCATTTGCACATTGCCATTTTCAATAATTTTATTTGGATCTTCTTTCTTAAAAGCATGATTTCCATTTGTAAAAAAATCAATGCCAATTTTGTGCATCTCTAATAAATTTTTTTCAGTAACACCTTTTCCATGAGAAAGGTTGTCTACATTTGCAATTGTAATATCAGGAGAATATTTTTTTTGTAATTTTGGTAATGTTTTTGTGAGTGCTTTTCTTGCTATAGCACCAGAAACATCACCAAAGAATAAGATTTTTAGCATGTTGTTATGTATTAACCTCCGAGGTTCTAGAGCCTCGGAGGTTTATTACTTATCTAGCGTATTCTGTAATTCTAGTTTCTCTTATTACATTTACTTTGATTTCCCCAGGGTATTTAAGTTCATTTTCAATTTTGTCAGCTATATCTCTTGCAAGTTTAATTGCTTTCAAATCGTCGACATCTTCTGGTCTTACGAAGATTCTTATTTCTCGTCCTGCTTGAATAGCATAACATTTTTCGACTCCCTCGAAAGACATCGTTATCTTTTCAAGTTCATCGAGTCTTTGTAAAAAGTTTTCATAGGTATCTTTTCTTGCTCCTGGTCTTGCACCACTTATTGCATCAGCTACTTTTACTATAATAGACTCAAGTGTCGGTGGATTGTCTTCGTGATGTGTTTTTGCGCAAAGAGCAATTTCTTCACTCATATTGAATTTTTTGAGTATATCATATCCAATATCAGGATGAGTTCCTTGTATTTCATGATCTACTGCTTTTCCAATATCATGGAAAAGTCCTCCCTTTTTTGCAATAGATACATCAGCGCCAAGTTCTTCTGCGAGAAGTGCTGATAAATGTGCAACCTCAAGGGAATGTTTTAATTGATTTTGTCCATACGAGGTTCTATACTTGAGTCTTCCAAGAATTTGAACAAGTTTTGGGTCGACTCCTGTAATACCTGTCTCATATATTGACTCTTCTCCAGCCTTTTTTATATCACCCGCCAATTCTTTTTTTGCCTCTTCAACTGTTTCTTCAATTCTTCCTGGATGAATACGACCATCTAAAATAAGTTTATCAAGTGTCCTTTTTGCCAAATGACGTCTTATAGGACTAAATCCCGATATTACAATTGTATCTGGAGTGTCATCTATTATAATTTCAACACCAGTAAGTTTTTCAATTGTTCTTATATTTCTACCTTCTCTTCCAATAATTTTACCTTTTATTTCGTCAGAAGTAATGTTTACTGATGTTGTAGTTGTTTCATTTGCATGAGATATTGCACAACGCTGTATTGCTGTAGAAAGTAGGTCTCTCGCTCTTTTTTCTAATTCTTCATTGGATTCTTGTTCTAATTTTTTGATTCTTGTTACAAGTTCTTCTTTTATGGTATTTTCAGTTTTTTCTAAAAGTAATACCTTTGCTTCATCTTGATTCATTTTTGAAATGTTTTCTAATCTGTCGAGTTGCATTTCTTGGATTTTTTTAATTTCAGTTTTTAGTTTATCTATTTCTTCATTTTTGGTTATTATGTCTTGTGTTTTGTTTTCAATTTCTAATAACTTTTTATCAAAAAGAGACTCTCTTTTTTCAAGCCTTTTTTGAGCATGAATAACCTCTTGCCTTCTTTCTTGTTCCTCTCTTTTGGCGTCATCTATTATTTGGATAGATTTTTCTTTGGCACTAAGTAAGATGTCTTGTTGTTTTTCTTTTGCTTTTTCAACTATTTCTTCGGCTTTTTTTTCAGCACTATTGACGGCATTTTTGGCAACAGTTTGTCTTAATTTGTAGCCCAAAAAAATACCTAACGCCAAAAGAATTATGACACTACTTGCATAAATAATTGCGTTTAACATTTGTTTGTTCTTTCTAGATTTGTAAACGGAGAGATTTTATAATTTGAAGCAAAAAAAGACCTTTTTAGGTTTTTATCCTAGTAGTTTTATGTTTTTTATATAAGAAGAATAAACTTGTATTTTTTAGCATAAAATAAGGGAAAAATAGGATCTCTTTAGCTATATTTTGACTCTCTATTTAGAAAATTAACTTTTTATTACATTTCTACTTTAGCATAAATTGATTCTTTTTTCAAGGTCAATATTTGACAATATATTTGACTTGTGTAATATATAGAAAGTCATTAAGAGGAGGAAAAATGGAAATAAAAAATGTTAAAAAAGGATGGATTAGTAGTCATGGGATGGTATGAGCTTTATAAAAATAATCATTATGCTGGTGGCATGGATTTTGATTATTTCGCTGCTGTTATTTGCAATAACAAAAAGTTGGTTCGTGAGTTGAAGCATCTTGTTAGGCTACACAATGAGCACAAGGGAAATCTATGCTTTGTAGTTTTCTCTAGGAGGCTTATTGAAGGTGTTTTGACATATTTTAGTGAGCACACCTGGAGCAAACAAAACAATATACATCTCTCGCTTTCTAACGGATTTTTGTCATGTGCTATGCGTATGGAAAATATTCCAGAGAATAAGAATATAATTCTACAAGCTAAGTCTTTAAATCAGGGCTTGTTAGAGGGTACTCTTATGATACAGCATACAAAAATTGATACTAATGTGGATGAAAATGTATGTGAGGGGATTTATTCTCATTACATAAACAGTGATATTAAAGAAAAATCATTGTTTGCTATTCTTACTATTAAAGAATTTTTTTCTACCATAGAATCTTTTCGTAGGTGTATTTGGGATGAAAACGTTAGGAAGAATCTTGTGCGTATTAAGAGTTTTTTAATTTTATGTACTAATATGCCCGACATTCTTGCGCATCAAGAAATTAGACATCAGGCAAAATATCTATTGATAAACTTTGTCGATGGATATATTCCAGAAGATGTTGTTCGAGATGTTGAAGCACTTGTTCTGGAGACAAAATAAAAAAAGAGGATAATAAAATTTAAACCGTTTCAAATGAAACGGTTTTTTATTGCTTGATATTTTTTATACCTTAATTGAATTATGAAATAATCAGTGTTCGAGCTTGTCGAGAACCTGATTGCTGATTGACTTATCAGCTTCTCGACCCCACTTCATTTCACTCGCAGACTTCTAAATATAATTTACGATTCAGTTTGTTTTTTATGAGAATAGCTTGTTTAAGATAGGAAATGATAAAAACATATTCATAAAATAAAAAAACCGCTTCAAACGAGGCAGTTTTTTAATTTGCATATAACTAAACACTAAACACTATTTAATAATTTTATCTATCAATCCATATTTTACAGCTTCAGGCGCATTAAGATAATAATCTCTATCAGTATCATTTTCAATTTTTTTGATATTTTGACCAGTAGTCTCAGCTAGGATTTTGTTTAACTTATCTTTTATTCTAAGTATTTGTTCCGCCTTTATTTTTATATCTGTAGCTTGTCCTTCTGCCCCACCCATTACTTGATGAAGTAATATTTCAGCATTTGGAAGTGCAAATCTTTTTCCTTTTGTTCCACCAGAGAGAAGTACCGCCGCCATAGAAGCAGAGAGCCCTATCGCAATTGTAGATACATCTGATTTTATAAATCGCATTGTGTCATAAATTGCTAGACCATCGGTAACGCTTCCGCCGGGACAATTGATGTAGAGTTTTATGTCTTTGTTGTTTTCTGAATCAAGAAATAGAAGTTGTGCTATGACAGTATTTGCAACGGCATCATTTATTGGATTCCCTAGGAATATTATTCTTTCTTTTAAGAGGCGAGAGTAAATATCATAAGCACGTTCGCCCATGTTTGATTTTTCTATAACTGTTGGTATCAACATAAAATTGAGTTATTAAGTATAAAATATGAAGTTTGAAGTAATAAAATTTCAAGCTTCGTGCCAAACACCTAATCAATTTTATTTTACAATTTTCCACATTCCATTTTTAAATTCAAGATAGCCATCTACTTCAAATCCAGATGCTTTTTTGTGTCCACCGCCACCAAAAGCAAGAGCAATTTGTGAAACATCTATGTCATCCCTTGTTGTTCTTAGGCTACCTTTAATTTTACCACTTTCGTTATCTTTGAGGAGCATACTAAAGTTGATATCGTTAGATAGGTTATTTAGATAATTAGATATGCCTTCAGAGGCTTCATTGTCTAAATTTAGCGTTTTTAGATCGCTTTCAAAAACTGCTGTGAGAACCATAGATAATTCTGCATTAAAAACGATTCTTTTTAAAACTATACCCCAAAGCTTGAGAATAGAAATTGTTTTGTTGTATACATTTGCTTCTAGTATTCCTTTGAAATTCGCACCTATTTCAAGAAGCTTGGAAGCTATTTCTATAGATTGTTTTGTGGTTGCATTGTTTGTAAAGTTTCCAGTGTCGGTAATAATTCCAGTTAGAAGACATGTGGCTATTTCGGGACTTATTGTATATTCTACTGTTTCTAAAATAATATATACGACTTCTGCTGTTGATGAAACATTTTCCATTACTATGTTTAAATCTCCAAATCCTGGATTTGTGATGTGGTGATCTATGTTTACAATGCCAAATTTTGATTTTATAGATTTTATCTTTTCTTCGACTTTTGTCATATAGAGATCGCTACAATCAAGGGTGATTATGAGGTCGTATTCATTTTGTATATATCCTATATCATTTTTTACCAAATTCATTCCAGAGAGGTAGTTGAAATTTTCTGGAAGTGGATCAACACAGTATGACAAAACATCCTTATTCATTTTGATAAGGAGTTTTTGTATTGATAGAATACTTCCAATCGCATCTCCATCTGGGCGTCTATGTGTAAGGAGCAATATTTTTTGAGAGTTTTCTACGAGGGAATAAAATTTTTGGATATTTTCTTCGTGCATTTTTTATTTGTAGTTTTCGTTTATTTCATCTAATGCTTCACTTATAACTATTCTTTTTATTTCACGTTCATCTATTAAGAAATGTAGTTTAGGAATGGTATAGAATCTTATAGTCTTTTTCAATTCTTTTTGTATAAGAAAGGCATTTTTTTTGAGTAGAGTTAGAGCGCTACCACGATAAGTATCTGGGATGACAGAAATAAATATTTTTGCATATTTTAAATCGGGACTTATTTCACATCTAGTAAGCGTTATAAAGAAATTAGAAATTTCAAGATTTTTGTTTATTATCTGTGTAGATTGGTGTAGTATTTCACTTGAAACTTGTTGTGTTCGTATTGTAGACATATTATAATATTTTTTCTTTGTAAATTTCTATGGCGTCATCTTTTTTGATAACTGCAGTTCCTATAAATTCGAGTCCACACTCTGCACCTTCGCTTACTTCGCTTACATCTTCTTTACCGCTTTGTAGGCTTCCAATTTTTCCTATGCCTATACATTTACCCGCCCTTATTACTTTTGCAGTGCTTTCTTTTGTAGCTTTGCCTTTTATTACTTTTCCACCAACAACCATTTTTCCATTTAAGGTTTTAAAAATTGCAAGAATTTGTAATTCACCAATCTGTTCACGGATTTTTTTTGGGGAAATTAATTTTTTTAGATCTTCTTCTAGGTCTTCAAGTAGTTTATATATAATTTTATAAACCTTAATTGAAATACCCTTTTCTTTTGCAAGAAGTTCTGCGTTTGGATCTGTTTTTACGTGGAATCCCAAAACCATTGA
>CAZWVD010000008.1:28843-31726 GCA_964636855.1 uncultured Gammaproteobacteria bacterium
AGGACCTTGATTTTTATCAATGTGGGATTCTATTATGGTTCCTATTGCTTTTCTTGTTGGATCAGCAGATAAATTTTCCATTTCTGCTACGATATTCACCATTTCTAAAAGTTCTTTAATATTTTCTCCTGCTTTTGCAGATATTGGTACACAAATTGTTTTTCCGCCCCAGTCTTCAGACATGAGATTTAATTCTGCTAATTCTTTTTTTACTTTTTCAATATCAGCCTCTGGTTTGTCTATTTTGTTTATAGCAACAACAAATGGCAGATTTTCTTTTTGAGCAAGTTCAATAGATTCTATTGTTTGTGGTTTCAATCCTTCATCAGCAGCAACAACTATTATTCCAACGTCTGCTATTTTTGTGCCACGTGATCTCATTGCACGAAAAGCTTCATGACCAGGGGTATCTAGGAAGGTAATTTTTTTGCCATTTAATTCTACGCTATACGCACCTATGTGTTGGGTAATATTTCCACTTTCAGTATCTATAATATTTGTTGTTCTGATGGTGTCTAGTAATTTTGTTTTTCCATGATCTACGTGTCCCATCACAACAACAACTGGAGGTTTTGGTATTTTATTTACATCTTTTGCAAGAAGGTCTTCAAGGAGTTTTATTTTTTGTAGTTCGTTTTCTTGATCTTTTATTTCATTGTTGCTTTTTTCTACTTTGAACCCAAGGTCTTCTCCTATAATTGATGCTGTATCAAAATCAATACTGGAATTTAGAGAAACCATTATTCCGTTTTTCATTAATTCTGTCATGACGTTTTTAAGAGGAGTTCCCATTTTTTCAGCTAAATCTTTTACTATAATATTGTCTTCAATTTGAATAGATCTTTGTGCTTTTATTGTTTCAGTGTTGTCATCTTTGTCTTGAATTTTTATTTCAGTTATTTTTTCTTGCTCTTTTTCAAATTTTAATCTTTTTTCTCTTTCTTTGTAGGCATCAGTTATCTTATCAACAAGAT
Organism: uncultured Gammaproteobacteria bacterium; assembly: GCA_964636855.1. Lineage (GTDB taxonomy): Bacteria > Patescibacteriota > Patescibacteriia > UBA1558 > S5-K13 > S5-K13. The sequence continues at coordinate 29,818 of CAZWVD010000008.1, forward strand.
GATCGCTTACTTTTATAGCTCTTGCTCCAATATCAAAACCGAGCTCAGGTAAAATTAAAAGAAGCTCTGCGGTTGTAGTGTTTAGTTTTCTTGCGAGTTCTGTTACGTTCATGATTTTGTTTAAGGTTTTATGCACACTATTTCAATATGCCGAAAACCAGATGTTATTAATTTAATCAGTTATATTAATATCTTTTTGTTTTCTTGTCAAATTGACAAAATCCTTAAATTGGAATATATTGCTTTGATAAGTATTTTTATGGATATCAATTTAATACAAAATTTAAACAGAGCAATAGAGCAAAGTAATAGAATTTTGTTATTGCTTCCCTATGATTATAGTGGCGACACTGTCTCAGGTGCCATGGCTTTTTATAATTATCTTAAAAGTGACAAGAAGGATAAGATAGTTGATTTAATCTTACCTCAAAAACCAAAAAAAATATACAGCTTCTTGCCGAAAATAGAGCTAGCAAGCCTTGAAACGAGTATTAAGAAAAATTTTGTTATTTCAATAAACACAGAAAAAAAGAAAGTAAAAGCAATAAATTATAGTGAAAATTTGGATAGCTTAGACCTTGTGATAAATTGTGACAGTGGCGTGATTGATCCGGGGGAGGTAACTTGGGGTTATGATGAAATTTATGACTTGATAATTACATTTAATTGTATAGATGAATCTTCTTTTGGAGATATTTATAAAGAAAATAAGATATTTTTTGATAAAACATTTACAATTAATGTTTCTAATAAGAGATCTTCTGCAAACTTTGTAGATGTTGATATAGCTGATTTAGAACACAAATCAATTTCCGAAACAATATATACTATTTTTTCATATAATAATGTTTTTATAAGTACTGATATAGCAAACTGTCTTATGTCGGGACTTGTTTTTGCAACTAGAGGATTTACAAGTCATGATATTACACCAAGAATATTGGATATTGCTAGTAAATTGATGGATCTAGGTGCTGAAAGAGAAAGAATCATTTCCAAGATATATCAGACAAAATCTATTGAACTTCTTAAATCTTGGGGAAGTATTTTGTCTGGGCTCAAATATGATCCACAATACAAAATTGCTTGGTCAGAATTATCATCTTTTAAGGGAGATACCAGAGAGCTTGAGATAGAGGATCTTATTGATGAACTTATTTCAAAAGCATCTCAAGCAGAGATAATAGTATTATTTGAGCTTGTTGATAAGGGATCTATAAAAGCTCATGTGTATTCAAATTTCAAGTATAATTCGTTTGATCTTATAAAGGATATACCTAATTTATCTAATATAACTGGCAATAGTGATATTTTGAAATTTGAAATAAATGAAATAATAAGCGATGCCCGAGAAAAAATACTTGATGCCATTAGAAAAAGAGTAGATCAAAAATAAAAATTCCCGAATAGGGAATTTTTAAATAGTTTAAAGTCTTTATAATAAATTTTGGTGGGCATAGATGGACTTGAACCATCGACCCCCACTTTATAAGAGTGATGCTCTAACCAACTGAGCTATATGCCCAAAATTTTATTAATTATTGACTAACGTTGCATTTGGCACAATTCCAACTGTCGAAGTGAAACGGAGATCCCGCTTGGCGGGAAGCTATATGCCCAAAATTCAATTATAGTTAATCTTATTATAAATGATTATAAAAATCAATGGTGGGTCCGAGGGGATTTGAACCTCTGACCTCTACGATGTCAACGTAGCGCTCTAACCAACTGAGCTACGAACCCACAAGAATGTTTTTATAATATAATAAATAATGAGTTTTGTTAAGAGTCTAGGGTGTCTGTGGTTTTAATGTCTTGGTTTTTGTGATAATATATTTATATTAATGAGTATTTATGTATAAAATATATGACAAAAATAATAGATGATTTGTTAGACTCTTCAGTGGTG
>CAZWVD010000009.1:0-31264 GCA_964636855.1 uncultured Gammaproteobacteria bacterium
ATTTTCTTGACATATATAATATAATGTTATAATATTTAATGTTACAAAAAAAATATCCACGGGAGGATAAAATGAAAATAAAAACAAGACTAAGTGAGTTGACCGTTTTATCTGCTGATGGGAAAGATTTCCTTTACAATGCCACGGGAGAAAGAATAGGTGAAGGAAATATACTTTACTCTACCCATACAACAGATAATCCAAATTTTATTGAGGCTCAAAACACAAAGCCTGAAGTAGGTATGTATCTAATTTTGATCTCTGATAAAAAATTAGCTTATCAATCATCCCAAATAACCCAAATAATTGATAGCTAATTTCATCTATCAATAACAAGATTAATAATCGTCTAGCAAAAGTTAGGCGATTTTTTATATCTTAAAAAACTTTATTGTCTTTATATCTACTCCTAAGTGTCTTCCTGATTTCTCTATTTTTTCATTTATAAAATTTTTCATCAATCCAAAACCACCTTTATTTTTTATTGTTGTTATGTCGAAATTTCCATTTTCAGAAAAACTATCTTGTATCTCCTGAAACATTCCTTTACTTTTCATATATTGAAAAATATCAGTTAATTGCTCCATAGCGCCTTCTCCAATTGCCGCCCCCTCTTTTAAAAGAAAAACATTTTTTAAGCTCTTTGCTCCCACTACAACATTTGAAAAACTTTCTTCTATTATTGTTATTCCTTTTGCCTTAGCTATTTCTTTATCTTCTTTTAGGTATTGTTCTGATCCTAGTCGAACTCCAACATTTTTAAACCCAATATTTGCGGCCATATCTGCATCAAATACAATTTTATCAACATTTTTTTCTGGCTCTCTAAATCTATTTCCGCCATTTAAATAAACCAGAAAAGGATGATTCATATGTCCTTCTATTGCCAAACATACTGTTTTAATGAAAGCATCATCTATCAATACACCGTCAATAGTAAGCCCCTTTATGCCACCCAATATCTCTTTTGCCCTCTTGGAGCCCTCTATATGATGTTCTAATAATTTTGAATTAAGCTTACCGCTATCATGTAACATGGTTGCAATAATTGCAGCAACTCGCTCTTCCTTAGATAAATTTGGCATTTGTCTTACTATTTCCATAGTATATGTTAATACCGTTTTATTGTGATTTTCTAAAACATTAAATGCTGACTCTTTCTCTATTTTTTGTTTATCGTCTAATTCATTTTCAATATCTTTTTTATATAAAGCATCTCTGATATTTTCATATTTTTCAATTTCTGCTTCCATATTTTCTGAATTATCACTTAGTCTATCCAAATTAAAATCCGGCCTCTTATCAATAATTTGCTGTTTATTTTCTTGTTCTAAAAGTATATTGTTTTCAAATCCCATATTTTTGTTGTTTAATAATATATAAAAATAATAGCACACATATCTTAATTTGTCAATATTTTTATTTTCCATTTCCCTCAAAGTATAGTAAACTTATTTAGGTCATAGTTAGGCTATAGGTTTCAGATTTCAGGTTTTAGCTATTGGTAAAATATAATAATTCCTTTGGCTGAAAACTGAAACTTAAAAACTAAAATCTAAATTTATGGAAATAAGAACAGCCCTTACATATGATGATGTATTACTCGTTCCAAAAATATCCCATATTAAATCCCGTAGCGATGTAAATACTAGCACTAAATTATCTAGAAATATCAGTCTAAATATTCCAATAATCTCCTCCAACATGGACACTGTCACAGAAAGCAAAATGGCTATTGCAATGGCACGATTGGGTGGAATTGGAATAATTCATAGATTTTGCAGTATTGAAACCCAGGCAAAAGAAGTTCTCAGAGTAAAAAGACATCAGAGCATGATCATAAGAAAGCCATATGTTGTTAATCCAGAAAACACGATCAAAGAACTTCGTGCAAAAATAAAAGAATGTGGCTATTCTGGATTTCTAGTATCTGACACTGACAATACAAAACTTTTGGGAATAATTACAAAAAGAGATTATACATTTATAAGCAATGAAGATGTCTTAGTAAAAGATCTCATGACACCGAGCGAAAAACTTATCACTGCAAAAATTGAAACCTCTATTGAAGAAGCAAGAAACATTTTTGCAAAATATAAGATAGAAAAACTTCCTATTGTTGATGAAAATTTGAATATAAAAGGACTTATTACAAAAAAAGACTTGGTTGAAAACTTTGACGACAAACTTGCAGTCAAAGACAAAAATGGAAGACTGCTAGTAGGGGCTGCAGTTGGAGTAAGCGGAGACTATATGGATCGTGTTGATGCACTTATTGAAGCAGAAGTAGATGTATTAGTTCTTGATATTGCTCATGGTCACTCAATAAACGAAATAGAAGCGCTTCGTGCTATCAAAATTAAATATCCAGATATTGAAGTAATAGCTGGAAATATCGCAACAGCAATAGCTGCCAAGGACTTAATCGAAGCTGGGGCTGATGGATTAAAGGTGGGCATTGGACCTGGATCAATTTGTACAACAAGAATTACAACTGGGTTCGGAGTTCCTCAACTCACAGCGATTTCAGATATTTATCCAATTTGTAAGGCATACGATATTCCAATGATTGCAGATGGTGGAATAAAACAGTCTGGAGATTTTGTAAAAGCACTTGCAGCTGGAGCAGACACTGTCATGCTTGGCGGTCAATTGTCGGGAACAGAAGAAACACCAGGGCCTATAATAAATTACAATGGTAGACAATACAAAATTTCCCGTGGAATGGCATCTCTTACGGCAGCTCTATCTCGTCCTGGTGCAAATGAAGATATAAACAAAATTACTCCGGAAGGAGTTGAGGCAAAAGTTCCATATCGCGGTCCAGTAAAAAATGTTATTGATAAATATATTGGTGGACTTCGCTCTGGAATGAGTTATGGAAATGCAATGACAATAAAAGATTTGAGAGATTGTGAATTTGTAAGAATCACTAACTCAGGAATGAGAGAATCAAATTCTCATGACAATGAAGTATTGTAAAATTCTAAGCACGAAATACGAAACACTAAACAAGTTATAAATTACAAATAATAAATTTGAAACATTAGAATTTATATTTTAATATTTGTTTAGAATTTCGTATTTAAAATTTAGTAATTTTTATACCTATGTATTACTATATCAAATATTACGGTTGTGACATGAATAGATCAGACGCGCAGCGCGTGTCCTCTATTTTAGAGTCTTTAAAATACAAAAAAACAAGTGTCATGGAATCTGCTGACGTAATTATTGTAATAGCATGTAGCGTAAGACAAGGTGCTGTTGATAGGGTTTATGGAATTTTTAGAAAAAAGAAACTAAAGAAAAATGTAATAAAAATTCTCACCGGATGTGTACTCAAAGAAGACGCCCAAAAACAACAAAAACTTTTTGATATTATAATTGATATTACCAAAATAAAATCCCTTCCAAAATTAATTTCAATCCCGCCGTGGCGGGATAAACAGAAAACTCTTTACAACTATAAACCAGAAAATGTTGATTACCTTGATATAACACCAAATCACTTCAACAACTTTTCAGCACTTATTCCTATTTCAAATGGTTGTAACCAATTTTGCTCTTATTGTGCAGTGCCTTATACAAGAGGTATTGAAAAAAATAGATCGACACATAGCATATTAAAGGAAATTAAAAAACTGCCAAAGTCTATCAAACAAATAACACTCTTAGGGCAAACTGTTAATTCATACATTAATCCAGACAATACCTCCGATATCAAAGACTTCGGAGACTTACTAGAAAAAGTTGCTATCTTAAAGCCAGACACATGGATAACATTTTTATCATCATATCCTAGCAAATTTGACGACAAGCTTATAAAAATTATTGCAAAATATGACAATATATCACATCACATTCACATTCCGCTTCAATCAGGTAGTGACAAAATACTAAAAATGATGAACAGAAAATATAGCTCATCACAATTTGTAAGCATTGTAGAGAAAATTTATAAGCACATCCCCGATGCAAACATTACAACAGATATCATAATAGGTTTTCCAAAAGAAACAGAATATGATTTTAAAAAGACCCTAAACGTTCTCAAAAAAACCAAAACTACTCTTGTTTACAGCGGACTTTATTCTCCTCGCTTTGAGACATTGACTTATAAAATGTATAATGATAATGTATCACAAAACACAAAACGAAAAAGAGACGAAGTAATGACAAAATTTATCGGTAAACAGTCTCTGATGAGAAACAAAAGATATCAGGGCAAAGTCGTAAAAGTTTTAATCACAAATCACAACAAAAAAGGAGAATACCTTGGCAAAATGCAAACCTATGAAACAGTGAAAATATTTAATGGTCATAATAAATATATAGGACAATTTGTAAACGTGTTGATAGATAAGTGTCTTGAATGGGGGTTGGAGGGCAAAATTACAAATTCCAAATAACAAATGTCAAATGTCAAATCAATTTCAAAACGTCAAATGACAAATAACAAAAAAAATAAACTTCCAAAAATAATTTGCATTGTGGGGCCAACTGCTTGTGGGAAAACAAGGCTTGGTGTCGCATTAGCCAACAAATTTAATGGCGAAATAATTTCTGCAGACTCTCGCCAAGTTTATATTGGAATGGACATTGGAACTGGAAAAGATCTATGCGAATACGGCAAAACGCCATATCACCTAATTGACATTGCAAATCCTAAAAAACAAGTTACTCTCGCTGATTGGCAAAAATTAGCAATTGAAAAAATAAAAGAATTAAACAATAAAAACAAAATTCCTTTTATAGTAGGAGGGACTGGGCTTTATATAAATTCTCTTATAGAGGGATATATTTTAGATGATGAAAAAATAAATATATCTTTAAGAAAAAAATTAAACTCTACTACCCTAGCAGAACTTCAAAAAATGTTAAAAAAAATAGACTCTGATGCCTATAACAAAATTGATATAAATAATTCAAGACGCATTATAAGGGCAATAGAAATTGCAAAAAACAATAACTCTTTATCAAAACCTCGTCGAAAAAAAATATTTGACCCACTTATTCTTGGAATTACATATGAAAGAAATATCACAAATCAAAGAATTGATAAAAGATTAAAAGACAGAATAGACAGAGAAGGAATGATTGAAGAAATTGCAAATCTAAAAAAATCTGGATTATCCTGGAAACGACTTGAAGATTTTGGACTGGAATATAGATATGTTGCAAAATACTTGAAAAAAGAATTAAGTTACGATGAAATGATCACACAATTAGAAACTGCGACTCACCAATTTGCAAAAAGACAAATGACATGGTTTAACAAAAGAAAAGATATTGCTTGGATAAAAAATAAGAAAGAAGCTGAAAAATTAATTAAACAGTTTCTTATGCCCTAAGATTTTAAAATATATGGGAAATAATTAAAAACAAAAAAGTATGGCACTTATTTATGAAACAAATAATTTTATTGTAGAAGCTCCAGACAAACCACATATTACAAGAACTGACGGTGGTCACATCAAAATCACACCAAAGATAAAAATTATTGATCGTACAAAATTAAATCCTAAATTAGCAATTGAGTTAATGCAATTAACAATGATTATGGGACGAGCAATGACCATTGCTTTAAAAAACCATAACATTGATATAGGTAGAATAAACTACCAAGACAATGGCAATTGGAGCGTATTTAAACCAGAAGGACCCTATCTTCATATTCATTTATATGGTAGAACAAAAAATGCTAAAATTCAAAAATACGGAGACGCTTGTTATTTCCCTCAAAGAGATACAGGTTTTTATGACAATTTTGAACCATTAAATGACGATGATATAAAAGAAATACAGAAACAAATTGAAACTATTTCACAAGAAGAAAAATATCAAAATAAAAAATGGGGCTTATAGGCCCTGTTTTTTCTGCACTACAATATTTACAAAACATATCATATGTGGTATAAATTTTTATTATTTGATAACATAAAAATATATCTAAAAAGCTACTAAAAATTCCTCTATTTATAACACTTGTAGTAATTATAAGCATTTTTTGTATATTTAATGCTGTTTTTGCAAAAGAGCTAAATCTTTTGGAAAAAAAACGCGAACTAAAATGTGGTAGCACTATAAGTGGAAATATAACATTACATAAAAATTATACATGCATTGGAAATGCTGTCACTCTATCTAGTAATACTATTTTAAATTGTAATAATTTTTCTATTTCTGGTGGTGGAACTCCCAATGAGCGTTTTGGAATAGGTATTAATCTAAACAATGCTACAAATGTAACTGTAAAAAATTGCACCATAGGTGGATTTCAATATGGAATAAAACTAGAAAATTCAAACTCAAATAATATCTATTTTAACCACTTCAACAACGCCATAAATGCATATGAGTCGGAAACCTCTGCTAATAATCTATGGCACAGCATAAATTCTCAGGCTGGTAATTTCTGGTCAGATTTTGCAACAAACGCAGGATATCCAAATACATATATTATAAATGGCAGTGGTGATGGAGTTGATAATTATCCAAACCCAACAGTATCAAACCCAGTTGCCTCTCAAATATCAGGAATTGTTGACTATCAATCATTTGTATCCTTTTCAACTCAAACACCCGATGCAACTATAAGATATACTACGGATGGTACTAATCCAAGTCCAAGTAGCACCGTTTATACAAGTCCAATCCAAATAACACAAAACGCAACTACAACTATTAAGGCAATTGCTTATAGGACAAACTATGCGCCAAGTAATATAGTTGAATATAATTATATTGTTCTATCTGCAAATGATCCAATAGCCTCTCAAGAGTCTGGTAATGTTGATTATGAATCTTTCATTTCCTTATCAACCCAAACACCAGGCGCAACAATAAGATATACTACAGATGGCACAAATCCAAATGAAGATAGTTCAATATACACAAACCCAATTCAAATAAATTCAAACATCATATTAAAAGCAAAAACATATAAAAATGGATATATTCCTAGTAACATTTCAACATATAACTACACCGTAATAACTCCGGGAAACTGCGGTTCTTCAATAAATAACAATTTTATACTGACCTCTGACATTAATTGCCCGACAAACATTCCCATCGCATTCAATATAACATCAGACAATATTGTATTTGATTGTAATGGTTATTCTATAAATGGTTCATCTAATACAGATGACTATGGAATACAAGCTATTTCAAAATCAGGAATCACAATAAAAAATTGCAAAATAAATAATTTTGCTCGTGGAATAAATTTAGAAAACACAACAGGTTCAACTTTTTACAATAATCATTTCAACAACATTATAAATGCTTATGAAGACACTGGATCATTAGGAAATTCTTGGGATTATAATAATCAAGGAAATTATTGGTATGACTACGATAATAATTCTACGACTCCGCAGTTTTATACAATATCAGGAAATGGTAATGGAGTTGATAATTTTCCAAAACCAAGATTAATGAACTTAAGCTGTGGCGATAGCCTAGCTCAAAGCGCAACACTATCAAATGATATTACCTGTGGAGCTGAAGAGTGGGTATCGCTTACCATTCCAAACAATGACATAACACTAGATTGCAATGGTCATAGCATTATAGGAAGTCCTGGAGTTGATGACTGGGGAATAAATATAATGGGACGTAATAATATAGTTATACGAAATTGTGTTTTCTCAGCACTAAATTTCCCAGTTTATCATGAGGATGGAAGTTATAATATAATAGAAAATAATACTTTCAATGCTACTCGTCATGGTCCAATTCTTAGAAAAGGAAGTTATAATATTATAAAAAACAATACAATACTAAATACAGAAATGGATGGCATCGGAGTCATAGGATATCTAAATGATGGAATTCCATCTCATCATAATCAAGTTTTAAATAATATTGTTACAAATTGCGGAAGTGATTATGCAAGTATTGATATAAGCTATGGCAGTAATAATTTAATAGACGGAAATATAATTACAGGTACTGGGCAATATGATAATAGCATAATAATGATAAATGCCGTCTCAAATAACAACACAATATCAAATAATTATGGAACGGATGGCGATTATGGTTTTTGGATAACAACTGGGTCGTCTCAGAATTCTATATTTCATAACTACATAGCAAATAGTGGCTATGTTGGAATCTATGTTGACAGTGAAACATCTCTACAAATAATTTATCAAAATACTATTTTAAATAGTGGGCAAAATAATGCTTATCAAGAAAGTGTGGCAAATGAAACTAGTTGGGAACTAAACGGACTTGGAAATTATTGGAGTGATCATAATTGCGTTGATACTGACAATAATGGGATTTGTGAAAATCAATATAACTTTCCAGGAGACACAGACTTTCATCCATTATCAAGTCCCGCATGGACTACTACAACTGTGATGAATATAGAATTAATATTACAAAAACGTAAAAACAAACTTAATATAAAATAATTATACTTAAAACTAAAAAATAGGGCTTTTATAAGCCTTATTTTTTCATATCAAAAATATTGACAAAAACAAAATATAGTGATATAGTCAAATATCACTAAAAGATTCTAGGAGGAATAATGGAAGAATTCATAAAAAAGCTATTTCAATGCTTTTTTTGTCGGCGTGATACAGATTACGCCACGGAAGAAGAAATTGAGAATGCCGAAGCCGCAATAATATTTGCATTTGGTGGCAAAAACCAAGAATATGGCATATGTGAAAGTAATGCATTTCTTATTGAGCGCACAAACATGCTTAATAAGAAATACAGAATTCCTATTATAGCACAATCGGAAATAGGCGATCTATTGAAAAATACTCCGATAAAGATCATCAAAAAAAGTAGAAAAAAGGGGAAATACCTAGACTCTTATGAGGTTGCCTATCAAGCAATTAAAATATGTAAAAAGCTTGGCATTAAAAAGGTCCTTGTGCTAGCACACCCGGATCACGCATTGCGATGCAAATGGACAGTAGAAAAACTTGGACTCTCCACTAAAACAATAGACACTACAGGTTGTCCATATGACCCACTATCGAATCAATACTGGACTAGGTCTGCATGGAAATTTATACCCCGCGAAATTCTTGCCAGATTAATGTATTTGGTTCAGGGGAAAATGTAATCTAAATGTAATATAAACGCAAGGGGCGTTAGGTCAAGTGACTCAACGCTCTTTTTTTTATTTATAAAAAATTATTTTACTAAGTCCTCTTTTTCAAGTAACCACATTATGATAGCTTTTTGAATATGCATCCTATTTTCAGCCTGGTCAAAAATTACAGAATTACAGTGATGAATTGCATCGCTTGTTATCTCATAATTAATGTGACATGGCATACAATGCATTATCTTTGCATCACTACAATATTTATCAACCATATCTGCATTTATCTGATATAGCGAAAAAACTTGTTTTCTTCTTTCAAATTCTGTTTCATATTCTGGTTTTATTTTTCCATTTTCAAAAAACTCCATATCCATCCAAGTATCAGTATGAATGTAAGAAGCGTCTTTAAGAGCGATTTCTAAATTTAATTCTCTTGATACCAACCCCGTATCATCAGCAATTTTATTTAATTCTTCATCAACACTTATTTGATGTGCTTCTGGGGAACATAATACAAAATTTATTCCGAGTTTTATACAAAGAAGCTTCAATGTATTTGAAACATTATTTTCTATTCCAAGCCATACAACTTTTTTAATATTTTCTATACCATTAGAATGTTCAATCATTGTAAGCATATCTCCGAGCGCCTGACATGGATGATATTTCTCACTACAAGCATCAATAACAGGTATTTGATTAAATGATGATGCCTTTATTACTGACTCTACTTTTTGAGCTCTCATCATAATAATCTGACCAAATCTCATAACAGCTTGAATCTCATCTCCATAATCAGTAAGAGAAAATTGAGTCGTTTTCTGATCTAAAAAAATTGCATGCCCACCAAGCTCTGTCATTCCAGCTTCAAATGAAAGTCTTGTCCTTGTAGAAGATTTTTGAAAAAGCATTAAAAGAGTTTGATTTTCTAAATAGTTTGTTAACTCTCCTCTATTTCTTTTTTGTTTTATTTTTTGAGCGAGCTCAATAATTTTTAAAAGCTCTTCTTTGGTTTGTTCTTTTAAAGATATTAAATGTCTCATTTTATTAGCTTAAATTATTGTTTATTAAATACTTATTTCAACCTCATCTATAATATATTTTTTCTCACAATAGGCACACCTTACTTTTATTGGATTTTTTTCTGGAATAAAAAATCTTGATTTAATATGTTCCGTGTTTGTAATACATTTTGGATTTGGACAAATAATAAACCCTTCAATCAAATTTGGAATGTCTGCTTTTAATTTTTTTACTACAGCACTATTTTCAATAATTGAAACTGTAACATCTGGCGCAATAAGAGCTATTGTGTCAAATTCATCTTTTGACAATTCTTTGTCTGATATCTTTATCAAATCTTTTTTTCCAAACTTAGTACTTTCTAAATTGATACCAACTATTACTTGATTATCATTTTTTAAACTTAATAATTTTAAAACCTTCATGGCACAATTTGCTGGAATATGATCTATAACAGTTCCATTTTCTATTGCACGAGCAACATTTTTTACGTCATTTAATTCGCTCATATTTATATTCCTTTCAATAAAATAGAAATTATAGCTTGACGCATATAAACTCCATTTTTTACTTGTTCAAAATAATATGCATACTTTGTCTTATCAACTGCAAGGGTAATCTCATTTACCCTTGGTAGCGGATGCATGATCTTAAAACTATCTTTCACATTTTTAAGAAGTGGCGTATCTACAATATACAAATTTTTTACTTTTTCATATTCTTCTGGATCTGTAAATCTTTCTTTTTGAATTCGTGTAACATACATAATATCTAATTTATCAATTACATCTTCTATTTTATCATGTTCCGAAAAATTAACATTTTTAGATTTTAAATCATTTTTTATATGCTCTGGCATTTTCAAATGTCCTGGAGAAATAAAATATAAGTTTGGCGAAAAATCAGATAGTGCCTGAGAAAGTGAATGAACTGTGCGCCCAAACTTCAAATCTCCAACCATAGCAATATTAAGATTGTCTAGCCTACCTTGTGTTTTCATTATTGAATACATATCTAAAAGTGCTTGTGTAGGGTGTTGATTTGCACCGTCTCCTGCATTTATAACCGGAATATCCAAAATCTCTGAGGCATAGCGACAAGATCCCTCAATAGGAGATCTCATTATCACAAGATCCACATACTGACTTATAGTCATCAGCGTATCGTGCAGTGATTCACCTTTTTTCAAAGATGTCTGTTCTGCATCTTTAAGAGATAATGCTGTACCTCCAAGTTTTTTCATTGCTGTTTCAAAAGAAAATTTTGTTCTTGTAGATGGCTCAAAAAATAAAAGCGCCGCAAGCTGACCATTTAAATCTGGACTAAGCTTACCAGTTTCTATTTTTTCTGCTACATCCACAAAATGCAAAATATCTTCTTTTGAAATATCCTGCATTGAAATAAGATGTTTCATTTTTTTCTTGTTCCACATTATGCGGAAAATTAATTATTATGTATAAAAAAATAACCCTCTTATAGAGGGTAAATAAATAAAGACAATGTGCCTACAGGAACTTGATTAATTTTATGTCTGTTTATATTCATATTAAAAATAATTATAGCATATATATTTACTTACAAAAAGAAAGTTATCCACAATAAAAAACAACCCCTATTTTGGGATTGTTTTATATTATAACCTATAAAAATAACTAGATTAGTTTATCCTTAAACAGTTTCTCTACGATAACTGGATTTGCCTTTCCCTTTGTTTCTTTCATGGCAACGCCCACGAAATATTTCATCAAATTTTCCTTACCAGACTTATATTGATTGACCTGCTCTTCGTTGTCTAAAATAACTTTATTAACCAAAGACTCTAATATTCCTTCATCACTTTCCTGTAACAAATCTTGTTCTTTTGCAAATTGAAGTGGATCTACTCCCGTTTCAAACATTTGCTTTAATATCAGCTGTCCTGCAGAACTATTTATTTGATTTTCATACAACATTGCTATCATCTGACCCATATTCTCAGCACTAATCTTCATATTTTCAAAAGTAGTCCCAGATTGATTAACAAGCTTAAAAATTTCTGAACAAATCCATCCACTTATAATTCTAACACAATCTTTTTTTATTAATTTCCAATCTCTTTTGTCTCCTAATTCCAAAATCCATTCTCTAAATTCTGAAATAACCGCTTCAAAATAATCCGCAACATTTTTTGAAACTATCAAAGCTTCTGCGGACTTAATGTCTAATTCATATTGACTAACAAATCTTTCAAGTTTTTGATATGGAAGCTCTATCATATCTGATTTTATTTTTTCTATTGTTTCATCACTAATTATAAGAGCCTTTAAATCTGGTTCCTTAAAATATCTATAATCATTTGCCTCTTCTTTAGAGCGTTGCAATATTGTAATTTGTTTATTTTCATCCCAACCTCTTGTTGTTTGCTCACGTGGAATTTTATTATTATCCCAAGAGATACTTTGTCTTTCTATTTCATATTTTATCGCCCCCTCTACAGAACGAAAAGAATTAAGATTCTTTACTTCTGTTTTTGGATAAAGGTTATCATCCCCCACTGGACGAAGTGACACATTGACATCACACCTCAAATTACCCCTCTCCATATCAGCATCTGAAACACCTAAATATCTACAAATTTGCCTCAAATCTTGTAAAAAGATTCTTGCTGCTTCAGCGCTTTTAATACTAGGACGAGTTACAATTTCAGCAAGTGGTGTTCCTGCACGATTAAAATCAATCAGAGAATGATTATCTTTGTGTAAGTTTTTAGCAGAATCATTTTCTATATGTAATTTTTCTATTTCAATTCTTACTTTTTTATCACCATCTTTTATAATTAAAAACCCATCGTGCGATAGTGGTTCATCAAGCTGAGTAATTTGATAGCCCTGAGGAAGATCTGGATAAAAATAATTTTTTCTTTCAAACACACTTTTTTGATTTATTTTCAAATTAAGTGCTAGGGCAAGCTTCACCCCTAAATCTACAGCGGATTCATTTAGCGTGGGAAGTGTTCCTGGATGCCCCATGCAAATTGGACAAACAACGCTATTTGGTTTGATGTCATCAGCTACATTAGAACAACCACAAAACATTTTTGACTTTGTTTTTAGCTGAACATGTATTTCTAATCCTATTATTGGTTCAAGTTTTATATTCATAATATTTTTTAAAATTATATATCCAAATTGTATTCAACATTCGTATATTGGTATTAAATTCGTATCAATTCGCATTATTAGTACACATTCGTCCGCCTCGGCTTCGCCGTTAGGCGAGACAGGCATATTGGCATAATGCATTACATTTTATCCACTGTCTCAATTCCAAGAAGCCCTAGTCCATTTTTTATCACCTGAGAAACACAAAAAACAAGTAAAATTTTATTTTTCATTTCCTTTTCAGATCCTGATAAAACTCTACAATTATTATAAAATTCATTAAAAACCTTTGCTAAATCTATTAAATAGTTTGCTAAATAGCTTGGCTTATAATTTTCTGCAGATTTTATAATTGTTTCCTTAAATAAGCTAATCTGTTTTATTAAATTAATTTCTTCTTTTAGGACAAAGTTAAAATTTGTATCAGTATTTGGAATTAATTTATATTCTTTTTTTGCTTTCTCTAAAATACTACAACATCTAACAAATGTATATTGCAAATATACAGAACTATCTCCATCAAAAGACAACATTTTAGACCAATCAAATATAACATTTTTTGCCCTATCAGTTGATAAATCATTAAATATAACAGCGCCTATTCCTATTTTTCGTGCTGCATCATCGATATCTTTAACTTGGGCTTTCTTTTCTTCTAATATCTTAGTAGATAATTTTATTGATTCATCAAGAACTTCTTCAAGTGCAATAGTTTTGCCATCACGCGTAGACATCTTTCCATCTTTGAATGCAAACATTCCAAATTCAATATGAACAAATCTATCTTTATTCATACCCATTAAATCCAAAACTTTAAACAATTGTTCAAAATGAAGTTTTTGATCTATCCCGACAACATATAAAAGCTTTTCTGGCCTATATTGCTCTAATCTATACAAAGCAGCTGCGAGATCTCTAAGATGATAACTACTTGTTCCATTTGATTTGATAGCAAAAAATGGTGGCATGCCATAATTTTCCAAATCCACTATTAAAGCTCCTTCCGAAACAATGGTTTGTGTTTTTTTCTTTAAAATTTTCAAAGCACTCTCTAATTTTGAAATATAAAAAGCCTCTCCATCATAATGATCAAACTTTATTTTTAACATCTTATAAATTTTATCAAACTCTTCTAAACTTAATTTTCTAAATTCCTTCCACAACTCTAAATTTTTTTTATCATTATTTTCTAATTTCTGAAATTCATCTCTTGCTAAGTCGTCTAATTTTGGATTATCCTTAGCCTCTTGATGAAATTTCACATACAAAAATAATAGATGTTTAATCGCTTCTTTTTTTAGTTCCTTAGGGTTGCCCCAATTTTTATAAGCATAAATCAATTTACCAAATTGAGTTCCCCAATCTCCCAAATGATTCACAGAAATTGTTTTATAACCAAGGTTTTTATAAATTTTATAAAGTGACCCACCTATCACAGTACTTCGTAAATGTCCTATTCCAAGTGGTTTTGCAATATTAGGACTAGAAATGTCCATAACAATTGTTTTATTGTTTCCTACATTTTGCTTACCGTAAATATCTTTTTCGCAATAAATCTCTTGCAATAAATTTTTAGCTAATTTTTCATAATCAATAAAAAAGTTTATATAAGGGCCTGCAGCACTTATGCTTTTTAGAAAATTTGGTTTTTTTATTTTTTGTGATAATTCATTTGCAATTTCAGAACCCGATTTTTTCATTATTTTTGATAATTCAAAACAAGGAAAAGCAAAATCTCCTAAATTGCTATTTGGCGGAATTTCTATCATTGGATTTTTAATTCCGGTATATTGTTCTATTAATTTTTTTATTTTTTCTTGAAACATGGGATAGTGTTTAGTTGTTAGTGTTTAGTATTTAGTGTTTAGTATTTAGTGTTTAGTATATATTCTAATCTTTTGACATTTGTCATTTGACATTTGTCATTTGACATTTGTCATTTGAAATTAACAATGTGTTCCATCATTTGATCTACTTTTTTTTTCCAAGTATGCTCTTTTATAACGCTTAATCTTGTTTCAACTTTCTCTGGACTATTATTTAATTCCTCGTTAATACATGCATTAAATTTTTCAAAATCATTAGCAACGCTTACAACACTTCTAAATTGTTCTATACCTGGGGCATCTGTTGTAACAACTGGAATACCACAAGCCAAATATTCATATAATTTCATAGGACATGTATATTTTATAAAATCATTTATATAATGCGGAATTATTCCTACATCAAACCTACTTATATAATCTGGCGCTTCATTGTATTCTTTTGCTCCTAAAAGATAAATATTGGAAAATCTACGAAGTCTTTCTTCATCTTCTTTCCTCCAAATAGGTCCAACGAGTACAATTGATTTATCTAAATTCTTTTTTGCAATATATTCAACCATGTCTAAATTAACCCTATTTTCTTGAATTATTCCCAAATAACCAATAATTGGTCTAGAAATCTTGGCTATATCATTGTTTATTACTCTATTCTTATTTGCATAATGAGCAAGATCAATTCCTTGAGTAATATGATATACTTTATCTGTTCTTGGGTAAAAAATCTTTTCGCTCTCTTCCGATAAAACAAAAATAATATTTGCTTTATCTCTTATTGTTTTATAATTTTCTTCTAATTTTGTTTTTATATTTTTATAACTAGCATGTTCTGCCCAATTATCTACAGTATCAAAAACTGAAATGTCATGCTCTATTTCATTAAAATATTCAATATCGATAGGATAATATGACCATAAAATAATATTTTTATAGTTTTCTTTTTTCAAATAATTATCTATTTCTTTTAAATATTTTTTATGACCAAAAATGTTTTGCACAGTTGAATACACAAACACATTTTCTTCTGGACTATAAATTCTTGTAAAAGGTGACAATTTTATAGTTTTTCCTATATTATTTAAAAATATGTTTTCCTTCCAATTGCGTAATGCTCTTTTTTTAGTTTGAGGAAGATAGTCAATCAAAAGTATTCTATTTACAAAATTATTGGATTTCAAAGAATTAAAAACTTGAAAATTCCTATTACTAATTCCTCTTTCCCAGTCTGTAAAACTAGACATAGAAAACATTACAATGTCATATTTCTTATCTTTTCTTATCATAAATTATTCTCTAATTTTTTATAAATACTTTCCCACAAAAAACCGTTTATAATTCTTTTATATGCATTTTCTCCTAGTTCTTGTCTAAATATAGGGTCATTCAATAAATACAAAATAGCATTCATTGCCTCTTCTTGACTATTTTCATCTATCAAAATACCCGTTTCCCCATCTACAATAGCTTCAGATCCTCCACCAAGCCTTGAAGCAATACATGCTTTTTTAAATATACCCGCCTCAAGATAAACTATTCCAAAACCCTCTACATCTTCTTTACTCGTGCGACTTATCATTGCAAAAATATCTGATATAGCATAAAAATATGGAAGATCTTCATCAACGACATTATCTAAAAATAAAATATTCTTTTCTAAATTTAAATCTTTTGTTTTTTGTTGCAAGTATTGTAAATTTTCTCCACACCCCATTATTAAATAGACTAGATCTTCTATATCTTTGTGGTGTTTTATCAGATTAATTGCATCAATAATAAGTTCATGATTTTTTCTTTTTACAACTCTACCGACAGATAAGATGATTTTTTTATTTTTCAAATTATATTGATTTATAAGATCCTCTTTTTTGATTTCATCAATACGAGAAAAATCTTGATTAATACCTGGATAAAGCAATACTATTTTTTTAATCCTGTCGGATGACTGAATGAATTCTTTTGCCAATTCTAATGTTGTCTGACTATTTACAGTAACAAACTTCGCATTCTGTAAAATTATTTTTGTAAGTATTTTTTTTCTTCCACTACTAGACGCTAATTTTATATCCAATCCATGAAGTGATACAAAATATGGAACTCTAAAAAATATTTTTAGCAAAAATGCACAAAAACCTAGTGGTAAAACATTACCCACCCAAACTATTTCTATTTTTTCTTTTTTTACTGTTTTTATAAGCTCAAAAAAGGATTTAAGCCATTTTGGCCAAATAATTCCATATAACAACTTTTTATAAATAATCTTAAAATCTGTCTTTCTACTTGGTTTTATATTAGACAAAACAACTATTTTGTCTTTTGGGAACAACTTTACCAGATTATAATAATAATTACTTACTCCGCCTATATTTGGCCAGAAATCTAGACTAATGAGAAGAGTTTTCTTCATTTGTATTAAAAAATTCTTTGTTAAAGACCTTTTTATTATATCATACCAAAAATCTTTCAGCTATTGACAAATTATTTTTTTATTGTTAATGTGCATACTAACCGAGACTCTTCCTCCTCCTTATTCTTAATTAGAGCCTCGATTAAAATAGGTCTTAGAACAAAAGGCCCAAAAGGTTGGGTATTCAAGTATCTATGACCAAGAGAAGGAACTAAGCAAAAATTTGCTGATATTGCATTTTAGTGCGATTAAGGCAATTTATGCCCTCTCCTTAAGACCACTTCAGTGGCTTCTCGCATGGGGTTCTAAATTAGGACCCCATTTTTTATTTGAAAAAATCTCGCGCATAAAGCGAGCTTTATACTTTTATGATATAATATATATATGCAAAAATCCTTATTATACAAAAAGATAAACGGTGACGCCGTTCAATGTAGATTATGCAATCATTTTTGTAAAATAGAAAATGGTAGTCTTGGTTTTTGTTGTACAAGAAAAAACATTAAAGGTGATTTATATGTCCTAAATTATAATAAATTAATAGCAAAAAATACTGACCCAATTGAAAAAAAACCACTCTTTCATTACATGCCATCTTCTCTTACTTATTCAATAGCTTGCATGGGTTGTAACTTATCATGCTCCAATTGTCAAAATTGGCAAATATCACAAATAAATAAAATTGAAAAACTAGATGAAGAATTTCCGGGAGAAAATATTCAACCACAAGATGTTATTGATTCTGCAAAAAAAGAAAAGTGTCCCACAATAGCATATACCTACAGCGAACCAACTATTTTTTTAGAGACAGCGCTACCCATAATGAAGCTTGCTCATCTCAATGATATCAAAAATATATGGGTTTCAAATGGTTTCATGAGCAAAGATTGTCTTGATCTTATATGTCCATATTTAGATGCCATAAACATAGATCTCAAGTTTTTTAGCGAAACAAAATATAAAAAAATAACAAATGCATCTTTAAAACCAGTATTAGATAATTTAAAATATCTAAAATCTAAAAAAATATTCATAGAGATAACAACGCTTCTTATTCCTGGAGAAACAAATACCAACAAACAATTAGAAAAAATTGCAAAATTTATATACACAAATATTGGAAAAAATACTCCTTGGCACATATCTGCTTTTTCTCCAGAAATATCATTTAAACTACTTTCAAAAAAGTCTAGTTCCATGAAAGAATTAGAATCCGCTTATCAAATAGGAAAATCTGCTGGACTAGAATTTGTATATCTTGGAAACATAGCATCTGACACAAGAGAAAATACATATTGTCCCGCATGTGGATTTTTAAACATAGAAAGACAAGGATATATAGTAACGCGAGATGACAATAGTGGACTTTGTCAAAACTGTAAATATAATTTAAACATCATATAATGAAAAAAATACTTCTAATATCAATAGCGATTTTATCCATTTTTTTTGTAAAGGGGGCAAATTCACAATGGTTTGATCCCGATTTTAATCCAAACTATATCATATCCGACTTTGAGCTTACAGATTATTCTTCTATGAGCATTATTGATATAAGATATTTCCTAAATCAAAACAATGGCATTCTAAAAAAATATACCGTCAAAAATCCATCAAATGGCAAGCTTATGGATGCTGCCGAAGTAATTTATAATGCATCAAAAATATACAAAATAAACCCAAAATATCTACTAGTACTACTACAAAAAGAACAAAGCCTCATAACAGATCCAAGTCCAACACAGAAACAACTCGACTGGGCAACTGGATATGCCGTCTGCGATTCTTGCCTTATGACAGATAATGAAATACAAAAATACAAAGGATTTTATAATCAAGTTACAAACGCTGCAAAAAGAAATAGATTTTATATAGACAATAAAAATACTTCCTGGTTTTTTAAAACACAAAGTTACTACTCAATAGATGGACAAACTGTTTCTCCGATAAACCAAGCTACGGCAAACTTATATAACTATACACCGCATATAAACGGTAATTATAATTTTTGGAAAATATGGCAAAAATGGTTTGCAAAAAAATATCCAAATGGATCCATAATTAAAGAAAATGGTTCTCAAACAATTTGGCTTATAGAAGATGACAAAAAAAGACCATTTACCACTTGGACATCTTTTATAAGTAGATACAAAAAAAATGATATAATTAATGCAAATCATAGCGATCTTACACAATATCCAATTGGAATATCTATAAATTTTGAAAACTATTCATATCTTAGAGCACCTGATAAAAAAATATATATGCTCGACAATGATAAGTTAAGAGAATTTGAATCAGGTGAGGTAAGTCGTTACTTTGGGGTGAATCCAGAAGAATTAATAGATATAACTTGGGAAGATTTTTATTATTATGATCTAGGTGATAAAATTACCATGAAAAGCACATATCCAAGTGGAGCTGTTATAGAAAATAAAATTGATAAAAAATTATACTATGTTAAAAATGGTTATAAACATGAAATACAAGATGAAAGAATATTAGAAACAAATTTCCCAAATCAATTTAAACTAATACTAAACCAAGATGAAATAAACAGCCTAGAAGATGCAAAGCCTATAAAATTTAAAGATGGGACACTAATCAAATCAAATATAAACAATATAGTATTTATGATTTCTGAGGGAAAAATCAAGCCCATAAAAAATGAAAGTAGTTTCAATGAGCTTGGTTATAAATGGACAAACATAATATCAATTGATGAAGACATCTTAAAACAATATGAAATCGGGGAAGCAATAGAGATAAAAATAGAAGAAATAAAACCCGAGGATTTGCTTCCTGAAACTAAAACAGAAAAACCATTATGACAAAAATCAAAACTATATTAATACCACATAATCCACTTGTTATTTCAAAAATTGGTGGTAAATATTCTGACAAACTAAAATCTTCTATGGATGCAATGAAAAAAATTAGACAATCCATATATGAATTCAAACCCAAAAAAATAATTATAATAACTCCCCCCATAAAAGATTTGCAAAAAATATCAATACATCAAAAAGAAAAATATAAAATCAATCTTAAAGATTTTGGTGATTTATCTATGGAGTTTGAAGTAAGTGGAGACATGGATTATTCCACAAGACTAAAGTATTTCTTGAGAAAAAATAATTTTGATGTAAATATGTTCTCTGGTGAAAAAACATATTATCAAAGCTTTGTTCCTCTATATTACTTAAATCAATTTCATATATCTTCAAAGGGTTTTGAAAACGAGCTTAAAAAAGATGAAACGCTTAGATCTGAATTTATAATAATCCACAGTTCAAATAATACGATAGATTATCATCTAAAATTTGGTGAATTACTTTATGAATTTTTAAGAGACACAAAAGATAATATTTTAATTATTGCCTGTGGTGATTTTGCAAAAAAATCAGCACACGAAGAGAATGAAGATCTACCCAAATTAAGTTATAAACTTATAGACCTTATAAAATCAAAAAGTTTTGATGAAATCATAAACATGAAAGAGAAATTAAAAAATGGCTATCCGTGGATAAAGCCATTTGCCTCTGTGCTAAATTTTATAAACAAAACCAAGCGTAAACCAATTATTTTATCTTTAGATAAAGAATTTCAAGAAATGTATATTGCAATAGAATTTTAAATTTTTCTTGAAGACGGACAATTTGGAGGAAAAACCTTTCCTTTATTTTTTTTTATATAATAAAGCCAACTTTTTATATGTGCTCTTGTCAACTTATTAAATAAAATGGAAAATAATACATTGGCTTTATTTCTTGAGGCTTGCTGATGTAAGTGAATAGCGCAAACACCACCCAAATAATATATCGAATATCCTGACTCCCACATTCTTCTACAGACATCTATATCTTCTAAATACAAAAATATTCCTTCATCGAAATAATTAATATTCTCATAATTCTTTTTTCTTGTCATATAACATGATCCCATAACCCAATCCACCTCTTGAGTAGATTCATGATTTACATCTCTCATAAGAAAATTATCTAGCCATTTTTTTCCTAAGCTCGTCTTTGATAAAATAGTTCTTCTAAACAAGGGGTAAAAAATATTTGGAAACCTAAAACATGTTTCTTGAAGCGTAGAATCTCCATTTATAAGTCGCGGAGCAACAATCCCGACCTTATCATGGTTTTTTAAAAAATTATACATATATTCAATAGTACTTTTTGATATTCTAATATCTGGATTTAAAATCAAAATATACTCACCTTTGGCTTGTTTTATGGCTACATTATTACCAGCACCACAACCCTTATTTGATCCCGTTTGAATAAATTTCACTCCTTCAAATTCTTTCATTACGATATCTATATTGTCATGGGAGTTATTATCTACAACAATAATTTCTACATCAAAATAAAAATTATAAGTAACCAATTTTCTTAATTGATATTTTATCAGATTTGCTAATTTGTAATTTAATATTATAATTGACAACATATGCTAGTTTTTAGGGTTTAGTATTTAAGGTTTAGTATTTAGAGTTTAGTATTTAGGGTTTAGTTTTAGCACGGCTATTATGTGATTTACATAAATAACTAAATACTAAACACCAACAACTAATTAACTATTTATACCATTTATAAAGTTCCTTACTTCTAATCTTCGCTATATTTTTAAAAATAAATTTTCTCTTTTTAAACATTTTTTTACATTTATCAGAGCTCTTCCAAAAAAATCTTAATGTGCTAGTTTCAAAAAGTAGTATATAAATAAATTTTTTAAACTCATAAATAAACAATGGAAAAAAACATCTAATAATATTTATTGTAAACTCATTTTTAATAAGCAAATAAATATGATTTCTGTAAGAATATTCATTTACCCAAGATGATTTAGTTTTTCTATTTTCCACCTCACTAAGTCCACCACGAACAGATCTATCATGATAACAAATTAGATTAGATAAAAAATAACTTTTATACCCAGCAATACGTAATCTAAATGCTAAATCAACATCTTCTTTATAGCTAAAAAAATCTTCATCAAAATACTCGTTGTCTATTTTTATATCCTCCAAAGCCTTTTTTAGATATATTGGACAAGCACCAGACGGACCAAATATTTCTCTGTCACTTGAAAACTCAATTGAATCTTCTTTTAATTGCCCAAAATCTACTATTTTATGATTTTTATAGACTTCTAATCCACAAGTATCTATAGTATTTGTTTTGCCATTTTTATGAGCATTGTATGGATCATGATTATCAAATTTCCATTGATATAATTTAGGCTCTATGGATCCTACTTCGCTCCTACTTTCATAATTATCTAAAAAATAAAATAGATTGTCTAAAAAATTAGGTTCAATAATCATATCTTGGTTAAGACACATTATATAGTCTGACTTTGCCCAATTCATTAATCTATTATGGGCTTTTGCAAAACCAATATTTTCTTTATTTATAACTACTTTAAATTGCGGAAAATATTTATTTATCACAGCTACCGTATTATCATTTGAACCATTATCCATTATGTTAAGTTCAAAATCCTTGAAATTCTGATTCAAAACAGAGTTAATACAATGTTTAATATATTTTTCCCCATTCCATGTAACTAAGTTTATACTTATTCTAGACATTATATTAGTTTTCAGCTGTCAGCTCTCGGCTTTCAGCTAATTCGATTATACAAATTATTAAAATCACAAAACCAATTCCTAGTGGATGATCTAAATAAGGTGAAAAAATGTGAACCACTAAGACGGCTAAAAAAGAAAGTAACAATGAAATAAAAATTACATTATTAGTCCTTATCAATCTAACAGAATCTCGCATTATTTTCAAGCTCAGAACAATATAAAATATAAGCCCAAAAATACCCATTTTAAGCCAAAAACTAAGCCATCCCCACTCAAAACTATATGTTGTTGTAAGCCCGCTAAGGTTTAAAGCATTTTTATTTCTTGGATCAAGAGAATAATAACTAATTTCATGACCCATGCCGTATCCAATTATTGGAGAATTCTTTATATCTTTTAGCATAGGATGCAATAATTCCATTCTAGAGTTGCTGCTGGCATCTCCCTCACTTACACGACCCGATAGCATATCTACAAAATTAATATGAGTATTCGGAATTTTTAGTAATATAAAAATTAAAAATATTGAAAGAATAACAACTCCTAACAATTTTATATAGTTTAAAGAAACTATTTTTATATTTTGTTTTTGAAATAATAATATAAAAAACAAACAAATAAATGCAATCACGACTCCAAGCCAATAACTACGTGAAAAACTAATTATAATTGCCGACAAGTTTAGTGTTGATAGAATATAAAAAAATATTTTATCTTTCTTTTGTAATTTAGAAGTCATTAAAACGACTGAGCTAATTACAAATGAAATCATTAAATAAATTTGACTTTGAAAAAATATACGATAAAAATGATCATTCATTTTTGTAATCTCCCCCACCCTTGTATCTCTAAGCCATTTGTACAAAATTGTATAGTCTATAAAACTAAATTGTTGGGAAAATAAATAAAATATAATAATTGTCTTTAATGAAAAGAAAAATGATGCAGAAAGAAATATATAAAATAAATTAGTCAAAACTTTCTTATCTTTGATAATTTGATAATAAATTGGCAGTATCAAAAAGAATAAGAAATTATTAATATCAAAAAATATATTTGAGAGTTTTGTTTTATTGTATAAAGCTACTAATACACTAAATATCAAAATCAATATATATAAAACATAAAACCATACATGCCTACTTTTTATAAAGTCTAATTTATTTTGTTTATACAAATAAATAATCCCCGCTATAAAGGCAATTATAAAAATAAGCATTCTAAGAGATAATGAAAATCCAAACATATCAACGTTTATCAATCTTCCCTGAGATCCCACAAAAAGCTCAATAAAGCTTAAATATACAGCCCATTTTATATCTTTCACCATTAAATATATAATACCTAATGCAATCAATGCAAATGCCATAATTCCAAAAACATGAAATTGGTGCGCAAAGAAAAATACTGAGTCCATTATTATAAGACCCAGGAATGTAACAATAAAATATTTATTTTTCAATATGTTTAGATTCATAAATAATTTCAAATATCAAATATCCAATATCAAATCAATTTTAAAATTCAAAACTTCAATTTCAAATCTTCTTATTATTAGTCATTTATAATTAAAAATTGATTGGAAATTTGAAGTTGAAAATTTGACATTTTATAGATACTTTTTCTTCTTAGGTAATACTTTGAGCTTTGCGCCCACTACAACAAGTCTTACAATAAACCAATTTAAAGCAATAAAAAATTGCAAAGCTAAAACTTGTAATTTGCTTTTGTGTTTTTTGAAATATATTAATAAACTTGCATTAAATGTTTTCTGATTTTTTAGTATTTTTTCTTGTCTAAAACTTTCACCCTTATGATGCTTAATAGAGGTAATCGGCGTAAAAATTATATCGAGACCAGTCTCTTTAATTCTTGCACAAAGATCTACCTCTTCAAACAAAAGCCAATAATCTTCATCCAATAATCCCCCAACACTCTCAACAACTTTTTTAGTGGTCAATAAAAATGCACCCATTACTTGTTCTACTTTTTTTTCACTATTATAATCAAAATCCAGCATATAATATTTTTTTATAGCTGGAATAATATATGGAAAAAAATTATGCAGTTTTAGAAGTACAAAAATCTGAGATGCTAATGTCGGAAGCCTACGGCAAGATGATTGAAGTGTAGAATCACTATTTAATAATTTACATGCCATTGCTCCAATATCAACACGCGAGTCAAATAACTCAATAAGTTTCTTTAAGCTTCCATCTTCTATAAATTCTGTGTCTGGATTAAGTAGTAATACATGTTCATATTTTGATAGCTTATAGCCAATATTATTTGCTTTTGCAAAACCAAGATTCCCACCTGATTGTATATACCTAACTTGAGGATACTTGAGCCTAATCATGCCCTCACTTCCATCATTTGAGTCATTGTCAACTACAATTACATCTAAATCAATGTCCGTGTTAAATCTAAACAAAGATTCAAGAGCCTTGTCTAACAAGTCTTTTACTTTGTAATTTACAATAATAACTGATATTTGTGACATAATATTATTTTACAAATTTTTCCTTCCTCAGAAGTTCAATTTTATTCTTCTCTCCCCTATTATATCCACCTATTTTTCCGTCGGATCTTATAACTCTATGACATGGGATTTTGGAATCATAGTTTTTATTTAAAATATTACCAACCGCTCTGTATGCTTTTGAATTACCAGATAAAATAGCAACCTGCTTATAGGTCAACACCCTTCCTTTTGGAATTTTAGAAACGATTTTATAAACCTTTTCTTTGAAAGACAACATTATAATCTCTCACACAACTCAATCATCCTATTACTAAATCCCCACTCATTATCATACCAAGCAATAAGTTTTACCAAATTTCCATCTATCACATTCGTAAGTGATAGATCAAAAATTGATGAATATGGGTTTCCTATTATATCAGATGATACAATTTTGTCAGTTGTTGTCATTAGGATTCCCTTGAACTTTTTATCCTTAGACATTTTGATAAATAATTCATTTATTTTTTCAATACTTGTGTTTTCTTTTATCTTTATTGTGACGTCCGATAGTGATCCATCTACTACTGGAACTCTTATTGCAAGTCCATCAAATTTTCCCTTGAGCTTTGGAATAGCATTTGTAACCGCTATTGCAGCACCAGTTGAAGTAGGAACAATGTTCTGTGTTGCTGCCCTTGCGCGACGTAAGTCGCTGTGAGGACCGTCTACAAGGTTTTGGTCAGCAGTATAAGCATGAACTGTTGTCATAAAAGCTTTTTCTATTGTAAAATTATCACTCATTATTTTCATAACAGGTGCAATACAGTTTGTTGTGCAAGATGCCAAGTCGTATACATCAATTATTTTCTTAATCTTTTCATCATTTACACCAAGTACAATAGTCTGCACATTTTCACCCTTTGCGGGAGCTGAGATTATTACTTTTTTTGCCCCAGCTTTCATATGCTTCTTCGCATCTTCATAAGTTCTAAATATTCCTGTGCATTCTAGTACAACATCAACTTTCAAATCCTTCCATGGTAAAAGTGTTGGATCTTTCTGTGCATATACAGGATATAATTTTCCATCAACAATTATTCCATTTTTATTTGACGATACTTTATTTTCTATTCTTTTTTGAGCTGTGTCATACTTTAATAAATGAGCAAGAGTTGCGCTGTCTGTAAGATCATTGATAGCGACTACCTCAATATTTTTTTTGTTTAATGCAATTCTAAATGCTGCTCTACCAATTCTCCCAAAACCATTTATAGCTATTCTTTTTTTTGTCATATAATTTTATTTTTAATAATTATTTAATTTTATAATAAATTTTTACCACAATCAGGATCTCTAGGTGATTGCCTATAATTAAGAGATTCTGAGATAAACTCAGAATGACAACAAGGCAAAAATTTTTAATTATTTTATCAAACCATACCCAAGTCCAATTGCCTTATCATTTAATACCTTCAATTCTGGTTTCTGCACATATTTACTTTCAAACTTATGGTCAATTGATTTTTGTGCATCTTTGATATCAACAAAATCTTTTATTGTTTTGATAATTGCGCCAAGCACTATCATATTCATAACTCTCTGAGATCCCACCTCTTTTGATAAAGTATCAAATGCAAAGCCATATGAATTTTTTATTTTCTTTATTTCAGGATCTTTTATTAAGTCGGTATTATAAATTACAACGGAATCTTTATTAATATAATCATCTGCGCGCTTAAAAGCTCGCTCTGATAAAATTATCATAATATCTGCCTTCAAGAACTTTGGGTAATATATATTTTCTTTACCAAATTGTATATAACCAAGAGATACTCCACCACGTTGCTCTACTCCGTAATTTGGCACAAAACTAATTTGATAATCTTTCGTGTTTAGAATATCAAGCAAAATTTTACTAACTGTTTGAACTCCTTGGCCACCCTCGCCTGCTATTAATATTTTTTTCAATCCGTTAGATATTTTTTTATCATTATATGTCATATAATTCTTATTTTAATCCACATGAATAATATTATTATTTTATTAAATATAATTATCTAATGGATTTCATATAGTTAACTTATATTTGTAAATTCTTTTATAGGATAAAATTCTTTAAGTTTCTTCATAAAGTCCAATGTATTTTTTGCATCTGTTTTCCAGTTTGTAGGACAAAATGATAATATCTCAACAAATGAAAATCCTTTTCCTTGCATTTGAAAATCAATCGCTTTTTTAATAAATCCTTTAAGTTGTATTGGATTGTCAACGCAGCCACGAGCAATATAAGCTGGTGTTTTTGAGGCGTTAAAAAGCAATTCTGGGCCTTGTAAGTAATATTCGTCTGCACCATGCTGGGTTGTTGCAGTAATCTGCCCACTAATTGTAGTTGGTGCTTCTTGTCCTCCTGTCATGCCATAATTTGCATTATTTACAATAATAACAGTAATATTTTCATTTCTTATTCTTGCACTAATTAAGTGCTGCATGCCAATAGCATAAGCCCCTCCATCCCCTAAATAAGCAATTGCTAGCATGTCTTTCTTTGCTCTCTTTGCACCTGTTACGACTGGTATTGTTCTTCCGTGATGGGTTTGAATTGTATCAACATTAAAAAAATTCCAAGCCAAAAGTGAGCACCCAATATCTATTCCAAATAAAGTGTTATTTTGAATACCGAGCTCATCAATAATATATCCCAAGTTTTTCAAGATGATTGGATGACCACAACCAGGACAAAAATTATGTGGCTTAGAAGATTTTTTCCAGCATATTGGCCAAGCTAATGTATTTTCTTTATTCATAAAATTATTTATTATTTTTTATTACATCAATAATTTCTTCAGGTGTTATTCCAAGTGCAGGCTTGTTATAAGTTTTTATAGGAATACTTAATCCATACAAATTTTCTTTTACAAGCTTTAATAATTGATTTTCTGCAGACTCTGTTACTAAAATTTGTTTTATTCCTTTTAATTCTTTTCTTAATGCATCTGTAGGAAATGGATTTAAAGTTATTGATCTAAATAGTTTTACAGATTTTTTCTTGGAATCGCTAAGTGCTTGCTTTACAGATGATGCAACTATTCCATGAGCTATTATAAGAGTATCTTTTATAGATTTATCATAAGAAAAAACTTCGTGATCCTCTATCTCTTTTTTTATTTTATTCCATTTTTCTATCAAGATTTTATTGTTATCAAAACATTCTTCTTCTACTGAATAAGTGTTTCTTAAATTTATATAGTTTGACTCTTGGCGATTATTTCTTTTAAGTGATTTCAAAACTATTGACTTACTTATTTCTAATTTTGTAGGCTTTTTTAATTCAACATTTGTTCTAGTCTTTAAAGTATAACCATCAGTAAGCACAAAGGTTGGAATCATATAGTGCCATGCTGTATTAAATGCTTTTATTGTATAATCATATAATTCTTTAATACTTGATGGTGAATAGACGATACGATATCCCTCACCATTTCCACCAAATGAAGTCAAGGTTACTTCTTGTTGAGAATATATAACAGATGCAGTAGATGGCCCTCCACGCTGACCAATGATTGCAACTATTGGTAATTGCATTGCTTCAGCCATTGAAAAAGCATCTTGCATCAAAATATTTCCAGGCCCCGCTGTTGCTGTAAAGGCCTTAACACCTGTCAAAATTGCGCCTATTGTTGCAAAACCCGCGGACATTTCATCTTCTGTTTGTAAAAAAATTAATTTTTCTGAATTTTTTTCATAATTTGTATCCCACTCTGACATTATCTCTGTTGTTGGTGTAATAGGATAACCAAAAAAAGCACTTGCACCTGCATCAAGCGCAGCACGCACAACCACTTCATTTCCTGTTAAAAGTTCTTTTGCCATATATATTGTAATTAAAATTCTAAAAACCAAACACTAATTATATAAAATCTCATCATCATCATTTTCCTCTTCGCCATCTACTAAGTCATCATTATCATCTCCAATTACTGGAATTTTATAACCAACATTTTCTCTATTAATATCGTTGATATCATCGTCTAAAATTTCTTCATCTTCTACAATATTTTCATTATCCTCATCATCAATTATTTCATCTTTTTCTTCCTCATAAACATTATTATTTACGTTCTGAAAAGATTTTCTTCTATAAGAGTCCATTTGTTCTTTCATTTCCCCGAGACGCTTAAATAAATTTATAAGAATCAAAAATATTAAAACGACTGAAATAAGAAGAACCCAAAAATGAATTTTTGTATAATCAAAATAGTCTTCTAAATTAAAAGAATCTTCGGGAGTAACGTCTTCTGAAATATTACTCATATCCGCACCCAATTTTCCATCTTCCAATTTATTATAAAAATTATCTATTTGTTCTGTTGTACTAGCATCTAATTCACTTGCTTCTAAATTAGCTTCGCTATATGCTGCCATACAAGTAAAAGACATAACAAAAAACAACACTAGTGAAAGTGGAAATGTGTATAATTTTATTTTATTTTTCATATGTGTAATTGTCCCATCAAATGACGAGATTATTTCTTTAAAGAAAGTACCATATTTTTTTCTTCATCACAATTTACAACAATAGCTTTTAATTTATTAAAATACTTATTATTCATTATCAAATTCCTTATATCACTATTTCTCTCTCCTATTCCACCCGAAAAAACAATCGCATCAACATTATCTAACAATGTCATATATGAAGAAATATATCTTTGTATTCTGTAGATAAACATATTCAACGCTAATTTAGCTATTTTTTTATTTTCTCTATTGCCTATAACTTTTGATTTGTATCCTGGAATTTTATAGCCATTTAAAATCATTACATCGCGAAGATCAGAAATTTGACTTATTCCTTTTATACCTGAATTAAAATTTAGCTCATTAAAAACAGACTCGATGTCATTTCCTTTTGAAACCAAATATTTAACTATAGAAGCGTCTATATCACCACATCGCGTCATCATCATAAGACCTGACAGTGGAGAAAAGCCAAGTGACGTATCAATAACTTTTCCATTTTTTATAACTGATATGCTAGCACCTCCTCCCAAATGACAAGTTATAATATTAGTATTAGATATTTTTTTCTTTAATGTGATTGATGTACTTATAAGCATTCCGCAATGAGAAAATCCATGAAAACCATATTTTCTTATTTCACTATATTTATTCAAATACTTTTTAGCTATTGGATAAGAAAAAACGTATTCTTCTAAATCACAAAAAAACATTGTATCAAATACCCCGATGTGTTTTGCTTTTTTCCAAATACCAATAGATAATTTTGCAACTGACAAATTAATTGGATTGTGAAGTGGTGCTAAATCATTATATTTTGATATTTTAGAAATAATAGATGAGTTCAATATAGTCGGCTTTGTAAACTCTATTCCTCCATGAACAATTCTATGAACTACTGTTTCTATATCTTCTTTTAAATTAATTTTCAAAAAATTATAAAAAACATCGAGAGCTTCTTTGTGTGACAAAATTTCTTGATTAGATACCAAACCATTTAAATTAACTATAGAATCATTAATTCCTATTTTTTCTATTAATCCAAAATAAATCTGATTTAATTTTTTATCAAATAGTTTAAACTTCAGTGATGTACTCCCACTATTTAAAACTAGTATCATTTGTTTAGTGTTTAGTGTTTAGTGTTTAGTGTTTAGTGTTTAGTGTTTAGTATTTAGTGTTTAGTATTTAGTGTTTAG
>CAZWVD010000010.1:0-2570 GCA_964636855.1 uncultured Gammaproteobacteria bacterium
AATTGCTGAAATGGTTTCTCTTGCGCATGATATTAAATTCATTGAAACAGAAAATTTATTAGAAGCAATTATTCTTGAAGCAAAAAATATTAAGAAATATTGGCCAAAGTACAATATCAAAGACAAGGACAATAGATCTTTTATTTACATTGCAATTAATAAAAATAGTGATTATCCAAAAGTTAAGTTAATAAGACAGCGAGAATTAGACAAATTTCCTATAAATAAATTTGCAGTCTTTGGTCCCTATCAGTCACTTTACTTAATTCAAAATGCGCTAAAAATTATTAGACGGATATTTCCATATAGCACTTGCGTACCAAACAATGGCAAACCTTGTTTTGATTATCAAATAGGATTATGTCCAGGAACTTGCATAGGAGAAATTTCAAAGAAAGATTATAAAAAAAATATTTCAAATATTATTTTGTTTTTGTCTGGTGAAAAAACCAGATTATTAAAAAAATTAATGGAAGAAGATCCAGAAAAAGCAGTATTTTTAAAACATATTCAAGATGTATCGCTTCTAACTAACGAAGACGATGTAAATGAAAAAATCAACAGAATTGAAGGATATGACATTTCACATTTTGTTGGAAAAGAATCATATGGCTCAATGGTTGTTTTTGAAAATGGGCAGGCGAATAAAAATGAATACAGATTGTTTAAGGTAAAAACCGCTCCTGCAAGTGATGATGAGCGAGCGCTTGAAGAAGTTATTTCAAGAAGATTAAATCATCACGAGTGGCAAAGTCCCGATCTTATTATGATAGATGGTGGCAAACCACAAGTTGATTATATAAGTAAATTGTTTAGAAAAATTAATATAAATATTCCAATTGTTGGAATTTCAAAATATGATAATGATAGATTGGTTTATGGAACAGGTATGAGTAAGGGTATAAAAGAATTATGTGAAAATATAAAACCAACACTGCTAAAAACTCGTGAAGAAGCACATAGATTTGCAAATAGAGGAAGGAAAAATAGTTTTAGAAAGAGGAAATAATCTATTTTTTAAAATTCCTATCATTAATCCAATTCGTTGGGTTATTTTTTATATATTCACGAATATTCCATAAAGATTCCTGGGTACGGATTATGTGGTCATAAAATCTTAATTGCCAACGAAATATACCGTCAAGATTATTCTGATTAATTATTTTTGATGATTGCATTTTAAATCTCCCAATTATTTTTGGTAATAACATTTTGCGACATTGTATTTTGTAATTATATGTTGGCGATTTATATTGTTGGGACGATTCGTGTCGCACCCGTTGGTGCGGTTCGCGTAGAGACGATTCATGAATCGTCTCTACAAATACGTCGCGAACCGCGCCTGTAATCTGTATTATCCCATGAAAATGATTCGGCATTATAATGAATGAATCCAAAATACAATTTTTGTAATGATTTGGTAAATTATGCCAACAATGTTTTATAATATATCCAAATTTATTCAAAATTATCTTTTTATTTACAATTTCACCAAATATATTTTCTCTATTTTTGGTGCAGATTGTAACAAAATAAAAACCAGGATTAGAATAATCCCAGCACTTTAGTCTTGTAGATTCAATTTTATATTTATTTTGAAATAAAGCCTTGTTTTCCATACAATCGCTTTTCAGGTGATTATGTATATATTTTATTATTTTTAATAAAAATTGCAAGGTATTTGTGTTATAATAATATTATGATTTTAAATCAGATTTTATCATTTTTACTTTTATATAAATATTTTGCGTTATTTTTGATAACTTTTTTCGCATCTCTTACAAACCTTACGCCAGCAAGTCCATCGCTTATTGCTTCTGGTTCTTTTGTGCATGCTGGGATTTTTAGTTACCTAGAGGTAGTTTTATTTGGATTTTTAGGAACAGTATTAGGAGATATTACAGCTTATTTTCTTTCTTATTATTATAGTAAAGAGATTTTAATGAAAATTGGATTTAAGAAAATTTTAAACTCCAAAGGTTTTTCAAAAGCAGAAATATTATTTGAAAAAAATTCCGGGAAAACAATATTTCTAAGTCGCTTTTTT
This sequence comes from uncultured Gammaproteobacteria bacterium, assembly GCA_964636855.1. Classification (GTDB taxonomy): domain Bacteria; phylum Patescibacteriota; class Patescibacteriia; order UBA1558; family S5-K13; genus S5-K13. Next base: position 2,048 of record CAZWVD010000010.1, read on the forward strand.
CTTACTAGCTTCGGTCCTATTGTAAATCTGATAGCTGGATTATCAAAAATAAGTTTCAAAAAATTTATTATCTACGATTTATTGGGGGAATTAATATATGTGTTTTTACTTACAGGAATAGGATATTTATTTGCAAATAATTGGAAATATATATCAAACTTATTTTCTTATGCAAGTAATATTTCGATAATATTATTTATTTTGATAGTAATTATATATTTTCATAGAAAAAAGCTATTTTCAAAATAGTAAATTAGCACGTGAGTGGTTCTTTTTGGGGCTGCCTTTTTTTATTTAACCTTTATTTGGAGAACCCCAGTTATATGCTATAATACCTTTAGCAATCAGTAATCGGCTATTAGCTTTTAGGAGTTAATGGCTGAATACTGAATGCCTAATATAATAATTAAGCTATGTGGCTAAGCAACTATGTAGCTATGAAGCTAATAATATGGAACAATACTTAATAGAACATCCATGGATTTTCATTTTACTTATGCTTTGGATATTACCATGGAAAGGT
>CAZWVD010000010.1:2670-4704 GCA_964636855.1 uncultured Gammaproteobacteria bacterium
AGAACATCCATGGATTTTCATTTTACTTATGCTTTGGATATTACCATGGAAAGGTATGGCACTATGGCGTAGTGTAAAACTCAATAAAAAAGCATGGTTTATATCATTTTTGGTTATAAATACACTTGGAATATTAGAAATATTATATATTTTCGTTTTCAGTAAGACAAATAAACCTCAAGACACGAGTCTTAATCAATTATAGAATGCAACGCATTATAATAGCTTCTGGCCCTGTTATAGTAGAAAACGATAAAGCTCTCCTTGTAAAACATAAGGATAGCTTTTTTAAATTTTGCGGTGGTACTGTCAAAAAAACAGAAAACTTTATCAAATCAGCACAAAGAGAGGCAAAAGAAGAGCTTGGTATAAAAATTTCATTATTAAACAATACCCCATTTATAATGTATTCAAAAAAAGAAATAGATCACTTAGATTATGACGTTATACTTGTTCATTACTTAGCAAGTAGAGTCGGCGATATAAAACCAGGAAGTGACATAAAAGAATGGGCATGGATAGATATAGATAAACTTGGAGAATTTGAACTTGCACCAAATATTATTCCAACTCTCAAGCATTTTAAATTTTTAAAATAAAAATTATGATAACAATAAAACCAGAAGAGGCAAATACTATTGGAGAACAACTTGGAATTAATTGGTCGAAATTTGATTTAGAGCAATTTACAAAAGGAATGAATGTAGAATTGGAACATGGAACTCGTGATCCTCACACAAACGTAAGTAATGATGATTACTTAATAACTGGAAAAATTGCCTTAGCGCATTTAAATGAATTTCCAGATTATTATGATCGATTAGAAAAAATGGAAGAAGATGCAGAGGAGTATTGGAATAATAAAAAATAATTTTTAAAAGAAATATATGCAAACATTGATTATATATTACTCAAGAACAGGGCTTACAAAAAAATTAGCAAATAATATAAAAGAAAAACTATCAGATTGTGACATAGAAGAAATAAAAACCAAAACAAATCGACTAGGAATAATACAATATTTAATTTGTGGAAAAGAAGCTGTGCAAGAAAAAATTATAAATATTGAAAACACTAATTATGATCCAGCAAATTATGATTTGATTATTTTAGGAACCCCTATTTGGGCAGCTAATATTTCTTCTCCACTTAGAGCTTATATAGAAAAAAATAAAAATTCCTTTAAAGATGTTTTTGTATTTTTTACACAAGGATCATCTGGCGCAGATAAAGCCATTATTAGGCTTCAAAAGGTATTAAATAAAAACATATCAACACACCTTACTTTAACAAGCAAAGAAGTTGCAAAAAGTCAATATCAAAATAAATTAGATGAATTTTTAAAAAATATAATTTAAAAATATAACCAAAAGAGCATTATTTATCATTTACTCTTTTTTCTTTTTTTAAAAAATGTTAAAATATATTTATGTGGAATAAAAAAAAGAAAAAAAGTTTTAATATTTGGTTTTATATTGTAAATATTTGGACATTTGTATTTATCACTCTTATAGTTTTGGATTTTTTAAATCATAACAGTCTAGAAGAGCTTATAAATATAGCGGGATTTATTTATGTCGGAGTTTTAGCAATATATTCAGGTGACAAAGAATTTGATAGATGGAATAAAATACAAATGGGGAATAGAAAAGGAGAATTTTATGTAATTTTATGGACGATACTTATTGTGTCTATAATTTGTTGGGACTTCATTCTTGATAGAGGATACAAAATGCCAACAAGTGTCATATCTTCTTACACGGCTGTGCTTACAATTTTAGCTATTACTCAAAAATCTAAAAATTTATATATTCAAAAAAAGAAAAGATAAGCAGTTTTTTATAAGTTACAAGAAACTTAATTAAAATCCCACATTATCTATATTTTGTGAGATTTTTTTAAATAAGGTGAATTAATGAATCGAGTTGAATGCGCACTATATCGACATGTCGTGGATTTGTGGAATATATTGAATAAAGTCTATTGACAAAAAATAAAAAGTGTGCTAATTTTACATGTTAAATGCATTTTTAT
>CAZWVD010000010.1:4804-9580 GCA_964636855.1 uncultured Gammaproteobacteria bacterium
TAATTTTACATGTTAAATGCATTTTTATGTTACAATAAAAATATATAATATATAACAACAAAAATACAATGATATTTAATAATTCGAAGAAAATAAAAATAACAATATTAGTTTTAATAGTCTTTTGCATTTTATATGCCATATGGCTTACTTTAGTACCAGTAAAAAATATATTATCGCTTAGTAGCGAAAGCTATAACTTGATAAAAACGATAAATACAGATATTGATGAGAATAACTTTGTTGCCCTCAATAAAGATGTTTACAAAATGAAAGAAAGAGTTGGGCTTATAAAAAACAATTTAAAGTTTTTTGGATTTGTAAAAATTATACCTTTTTTTGGAGATAAATATAAAAAAGCAATGATTTCAATAAATGATGCTGAAATAATATGCGATAGTGTAAACACAATACTTGAATCTTCAAGAGACATGGGTCAGTTAAATAAAAACAACATACTAATTAGTTTTTTAAACAATCCCGAAGAATTCAAAAAAATCAGTACTAGCTTTAATAATATATCATCAAATATTTATGAATTCAGCGATCTTTTTAATCTTAGCAATAAAGATTTTGTTCAAAATATTAATCTACTTGCAAAAATTTTGAAAGTTAGTGAACCGATAAGTCCAAATATTTTAGATATGATAGGTCATAATGGACAAAGAAGATATTTGTTATTATTTCAAAATAATACAGAACTACGTGCCAGTGGTGGATTTATAGGAACATATGGAATCATAACCCTAGAAAAAGGAAAGGTAAAAAATATTTATATAGATGATATTTATCATTTAGACGTTCAATCTATTGGAAAATTGAAAAATCAGATGCCAGAACCAATCAAAAAATACTTAAAAACAGAAGAGTGGTATATGAGAGATTGTAATTGGCAAATCAATTTTCCTGATGCAGCTCGTGATTGTCTCAGTCTATATGAACAAGAAGTAAAAAATTTAGATAATAAAAATCCAGACAATATTGATATTTACAACAATAACCAAGGTAATATTGATGGAGTTATAGCGCTAAATCCAGATCTTGTTGGAGAGGCTTTGAAAATTATAGGTGATCAAGAAATAAGTGGAATTATGTTTGATGGACAAAATTTTACAGATGATTTACAAAAAGCTGTAGAGCTTTATTACAAAGAAAGAGGAGTAAGTCATTGGGATAGAAAAAATATCATAAGAGACCTTGCAAAAAATATATTAGAAGATTTGAAAAAAGCAAATACTTATCAATATGGAAAACTTACAGATCTTGTAATAGAAAAATTAGAGAACAAAGATATTATTTTGTATAGTAAAAATGAAGAATTACAAAATAAATTAAGTTCTGCTGATTGGACTGGAGAAGTAAAAAATTTCAACGGAGATTATATAATGCTTGTAGATAGCAATTTAGCAAGTTTTAAATCGGATCAATTTATAGATAGAACTGTAAACTATCAGCTTACAAAAAATAAAGAAAACAATTTGATAGCCAAGGTTTTTATTACGTACAAACATAATGGTGGCTTTTCATGGAACTCAACAAAGTATAGAGACTACGTTAGATTACTTGTGCCACTTGGTTCGGAATTTATAAAAGTCACTGGATTTACAAACGATGAAAACGGTGATGAAATAATCCTTGACAAATCTGAAATGTATGGTAAGATATCATATGGTTCGTTTATTAGCATAGATCCAAAAACTTCAAAAACCCTTATTTTTGAGTATAAATTGCCTGATTATGTTAAAGAACAGATCAAAAACAAGGAATACAAGCTTTATATTCAGAAGCAATCTGGTGTAAAGAACTTGTATTATATAATAAATGCAAACTTTGATGAGGATTTTAGAAAATTAAAAATAAACACCGATTCAATAATAGATAGCAACGTATTTTCTGTAATTGCAAAAAAGGCAATATCAAAAGATACTATAATAGAAATGAACTGGTAATAATTTTATGACAAATATAACAAGGACAGAAAACTTAATAGATAAAATAGTAGAAAGTAAATATTTTGTTTTGTTTGTGATTTCTATTTTTCTTGTCATTTCAATAATGCTTACTAGTTTACAAAAAAAAGAATATTCTTCTCAAGCTAAGGTTTTGATAATTCAAGATCAAGAACAGAAAATTGATGCCTATATTGCTTCAAAAGCATCTGAAAGTATTGCAAAAAATCTAAAAAAGGCACTATCAAGTTCTTCTTTTAGAAACAAGGTGCTAGAAAATTTTTCAGATGCAAATACAAACTTTTCAAATTCAAGTGAAAAAGCAAGAAGAAAACAATGGATTAAAACATTAAATGTAAAATTATTACCAAATAGTTCTATATTAGAAATAACAACCTATAATGAATCTCCTGTGTTTTCTGAAAAATTGTTAAATAATGTTTTACTTAGTTTATTAGAAAATCATCAATCTTATCATGGTGGAGGTGCTTCAATTAATTTACAAATTATTGATTATCCACTTACATCAAGATATGCTGTAAAACCAGATTGGGTTTTGAACTTGATATTAAGTATTATTTTGGGACTATTTTTTAGTGCAAGTATAATAAGTTTTTTCCCAAACAAAGCTGATAATATTAATTATTTACTTTATCCAAAGAAAAAAAGGACTAAACAAATTCAACAAACAAAAAAAATCTTTGAAACTTCAAGTCCAAATGAGTTTGAAAAAAAAGAACCACAAAGCACAAATATCTATCAAAACATATCAGATGAGATAAAAAGAGATGCGGCTGGTGATATAGATATTGTCTATGAAATAAAAAACAAAATTTTAGATAACGATCATTATTTAAGAAAAAAAGAATAATTTTTCGTCAGATTTGAAGTATATTGAATTTGCCGAAAAAGCAAAAATAAAAAAGCAAATTAAAAATAAAATTATCTGGGAGGATAATCATGAAAAAGATTTTTATAATCTTCGCCTTACTACTTGTTGCATTTTCATTTATGTATGCCTACAACTGGACTATCATGAATGGACCCCCTGGGTCTTATGGCCCAAATGTTTTGAGAACGTTTGGAGCAAATATTAGGTTTGCAAACGAACGTGGCGATTTGCCAGATTCCGTGGCTATAAGAATGATAAGAAAATGGATAAACAATGATATCGAGTTCTTCACCATCCCCTATGGTTACGAATTTTTAGGAAAGATGTATTATGGGAGAATTGATAAAGATACTCCTCGAGTCACAACTGGTCCAAAAATATCTATGAATATCGTAGCTGTTAAAGACAGTTGTGGAAATATTGTCAGACAAAATCCAAGAGGCGTTCCTGTTTATTCTAAGATAGTCAGGGATACCCTGAGATACGAAGAAGATCCAAATACAATAAACAACTGGATTACAAGAAACAATCTCTCGGGATATGTTAATAATTCAATGATGGATCTGGAATATACATTTATGTATTTCGGACCTGGCTATGCCAATTCTCCACAATGCTCAAATGTATGTCTAGGTATGAAACTTGTGCCTAGAAGATTAATTCAAATCGTAAGAGAGCCTTACCCAGTTACAGTCTATCGAGATTCTGTGAGAACTGTAATTAATACAGTTCGAATTGAAATTCCATCACAATCATTCTCTCCTGAAATAGAAGTTGATGGTTGGATAAACTCATCGTTTACCCAGCTCTATAGACCTCTCTCAGACTCCATTTATACCGCCGGTATAATTTCCTACAATATTACTCGAAACTACAATGCCAAACAGTCATTTGACTTACTTGGTGGAGCTAGGGTAAGAATGTCTATTTCAGAATATTACAATTGTTATGGAGAAATCGGTGGTGGAGCAAAGGATGGAGTGGGAGAAATATATGCAAAAATTGGATTAAGACGCCTATGGGAAACATCCCTCGGAACTTTTTCAATCGGAGCGGATATCAATCCTCAATGGTGGCAGTTTGTCTATTGGACTTATAGAAAATTTAACATCATAAGTCCAACTCAATATTCTATTGAGTCCAGACAACATAAACCATGGGTTGAAGGAATAAATCTTGGAGCTGAGATAAAACTTACCGAAGAAAGCAGTTATGCCCTTGTTCGTGGGTCTTTTGATCCTAAAGCTTGGAATAATTCACTCGGTCTAGAAGCTAAGACAGAAGGAAACTTTTATGGATATTTATTGGGCAATTATCAACATTTTAGTCCCGATAAGTTCGTAGATGCAGACTCCTTGGTTTTTAAGCCGAAGAGAAACAATTATTTGGCTGAAGCTAAAATTGGATTTAGAGTCAAAGAATCTGATACCGGCAATACCTTTCTATTTATCGATGGAAGGATGGACCATCAAGAGATCCAACAAACTCGAGTCTATGAACAACCGTACCTATACAAATATATACGCACTGACGTAGGTGTAGGTGTACAATTTCCATTTTACTGGGATAGTGCTCAAGTCATGTTAACCTATGTCGACATCAAAGATGGTGACTGGAAAAACTATGGCTGGTGTTTGCGAGTAATATGGAACATCTTTTAAATTAAAGGAGAAAAAAGATGAAAAAGGTCATGTATATAATATACCTAATTCTGATTGCTACGACCATCGTGTCGTGTTCAGATAGGATTACAGAGGCAACAGTAGAAGAAAGGCTATGGCCAATAGAGTTTATACTCGAAAGTCCTAGCAACAAAAACATTCCTATGCCCCCAATTAATGCAGAGATTAGTATCTCTGGTACAATTAACGGAGTTACTTCTGCCGCGCAATATGACTCTTTAAGATTTGTGGGGTATTGGGGAAGTCCAATTAC
>CAZWVD010000010.1:9680-28549 GCA_964636855.1 uncultured Gammaproteobacteria bacterium
CTGCCGCGCAATATGACTCTTTAAGATTTGTGGGGTATTGGGGAAGTCCAATTACTGTAAATCTAAATGTCAGCGCCGGAAGAAAAAATATAAAGTGCTGGTATAAGCAGGATGGAAGATATATCAGGTTTTATCCTTCCATGACAATGAAAGCGGTAACCCCAAACAATACAACATACATGGACTTACTACATGTTGTTGTCAGAGACACTCTGTTGTCAGATCAAACGGGATATTCATCGCACATGTATTATGATATGGGAACGGAATTCATTTTGTCCTTTAATCAGTATGGGCTGATGGTTAATCCACTTGCCAATTCTGCGCCATTTATTAATACAAAAATCGAATATTCCGGTATAGCGGACCCGACTATTCCTTGGCCAAACGGTGTCGATGCATCTAATTACAATGAATTAGGTTCTAGTGTTATAGCTGGAGAGCAATTGTATGTTATTTCAACATATAATGATCTCCGTGGAGATCGAAAGCTCCCAATGACCTACAATAGTGCAAGTGGAAAATGGGAGTTCGAATTTCCCTATCTTCCAAGTGCTGGTATTAATTTCAGAATTGAGAAGGCAAATAGTCAGCCCTTATTTATGGGGGCAAGACTTACAACCTCGCTCGGTTCTGTATCGTGTTATAACATTCATTATTTCCCAGATTCGTCTGGGCAAAATACATGGATGTTGTTTGAAGCGTCTCTGGTAAATGGAATGCCTCATATTCCATATCCGGGGATAAATCAATTGATCAATATATTGGCATTGATAATTAACCCACCGTCAAAAAATATTCCGGACATACCCAACTCGGAACTACAAAACGCAAAACTCAAAAAGATCTAATGGAGGATCACATGAAAAAAATCATAATACTCATCGCCCTACTGTTTGTCACCGTTTTGGTTTTTGCTCAAATGCCCTCCGCAATGAGCATCACACAGTCCACAGATGGAACCTACGAAATCGAATACACGGTTCCATATGGACCCCGTTTCTCGATAAACGCGGTTACAAACTATAGAAAATCCATCGGGGATGTTGCTCTTGAGCAAATCCCAAATATCGAAAGCCTTACTCCGGTGTTGGTGATTTATAAAACCAATGATGCAATTCCCGGAACCATAGACATGGAATCAAGAAAGATCACGTTTTCCGGAATCCAAGCATCTGCCATCACTGGCAACGTTTGGAACATTGCATTCTTTGGAACCGATAATAATTATTGGCTCCACGGATTGAAATACAAAGGAAAGGACAGTAAACATAGAGGGTTTAGGTTCTAAGCCCTCTACAAATAACAACAAACCCCATCTGGTCGAATGACTTGATGGGGCTTTTTTATTTTTACTAGCAAGTTAGCTACTCAGTTTCGTAATTGCCTAGAAAAATGCACAAACTAAATAACTACGTAGCTACGCAACTAAGTAGCTAATATACACCCACATAATCCAAAGAAGTGATGTAGAGTCCAGTATATTATCGACAGAAGAAATCATAAATATTATCAAAATTCCGATAAAAGAAATTAAGTATTTTTTATCTTTACTTTGTAAAAATTTATGTAAAATGATTCTTAATGTTTGAATTATTAAGTTTAAATATAAAATTAGACCAATAATCCCAAGTTCTATAACTAAACGAAGATAGTCATTGTGAGCATAAGTACTTTCGTAGACATCTTTAATTTGTTTTTCGCGAAGTGTTTTGTATGAATCAATTCCATAGCCAATAATAGGGGAATCATAAATATAACTTGTCATTTCTTGCCACATTTTATTTCTCCATTGCCATGAAGATAAAGTAGTTTCAGAAGTCGTAAGACGTCTTACAAATTTTATATCATTAAAATCATAATATTTTAATGGTGTGTAATTAACAGTTACAACGAACAGAAATAACAATGTACATAAGGCTAATATGTATTTTGGAAATTCCTTTAATTTATAAATAACAAGTAGTGCAAATATAAGAACTGATGCTCCTATCCAAACACTTCTTGTAAGAGTAAATAACATAAGAAATAATGTTGTAAGCAAATAGACAAACAACATTTTTTTGTAAGTTTTGTTTTGTTCATGCTGATACTGAATAAAAAATACAAAAAAGAAAAAGAACAAATTAAATGCATACGCATTTGGATGAGCAAATGTTCCATAGACTCTGCTCATATTTTCTTGACCTATGAATCCACGACTTGATAAAACTTGATAAATTCCAAAGGCTATTGGCAAAATAGAGGATACAAAAATTGTTTTTATAAGATATCCTTTTTTTTCTTTATATACAGAAAAATAAAAATAAGACACAAAATACAAAAAATAAACACCTACCAATCTCGTCAACATTCTAATAGAGTCTGAAAAATTTACAGTATATATTAAACTAGCACTTGCACATAATATAAATAATGTCCATGGCCAAAATAGAGGAGTTTTTCTTAGTGTTATTTTTTCTTTTAAAATAATATAAATTGACCATATTATTATCAAAACACCTAGGATAGAAGAAAAATTAAGCTGCGTAATATTTAATATGTCAATAAAAATATTTTCAGTATATACATCCGTAGAGGCTCTTATTACAAGAATAAAAAGCATCCCATAGTATGGTTTTAGTATAAAAAGAGGAATAAGAAGACATATTATAAGAACTCCAAGGCTTGATACAAGATCTATTTTTGTGAATATAATAAAAAACATTGTTGATATAAACAATATTCCTTCAAAAACTATAAAGATAAGATTTTTATTTAACTTCATAACATTTATTCTAATGAATAAAAAGCAATTTGTAAATGATTCAATGCTCTATATTATCTATTCTCTCTATTGACAACTCTCTTATTTTGTTATAATATAGTATATTATGAATATATTGATAATAAACAAATTTTATAAGCTAAAAGGTGGCGTAGAACGTCATGTTCTTGATTTACAGGGATTATTAGAACAAAATGGACACAATGTGTTTATCTTTGCAACTCGTGATAATAACACTATTTCAAACCAATTTATCAAATATTTTCCTAAATATAGAGATTTTTCAAAAGATTCTAGTTTATGGTCAAATATTATTTCTTTATTTTCTTTTTTTATAAACTTTGAGGCAGTAAGAAAACTTAAAAAACTTATAAGAGAAAACGAGATTGACATTGCTCATGTTCATAATATTTATCATCACTTGAGTCCTGCAATACTAAAGACATTAAAAAAGAATAATATTCCCATCGTGATGACTCTTCATGATTACAAATTAATTTGTCCAAATTATAGCTTGTTTGATTTTCAGACTAATAAGATATGTGAAAAATGTAAAAATGGTAACTATTTCAATTGTTACAAAAATAGATGTATTCAAAACTCACGCGCAAAAAGTCTTGTTGCAACTCTTGAAATGTATTTTCAGCAAAGATTCTTTTCATACTCAAAATTAGTTGATACATTCATTGCACCAAGTAAATTTATAAAAAACAAATTTTTAGAGTTTAATTTTCCAAATAAAAATATAAAACAGATTTATAATTTTACCAAATTACACAATAACACATCTGAAACAAAAAATTATTTCTTGTTTTTTGGAAGACTTTCAAAAGAAAAGGGATTGCAACAATTTATTGAAATACTTTCTAATTTGAAAAAGGATTTTAATTTTTATATAGCTGGATCTGGTCCAGAAGAAGAAAATCTGAAAAATTTAGTAAAAAATCTAAAACTAGAAAATAAAATAAAATTTTTAGGATTCTTTGGAGACGACAGACAAGGTGAATTAGAAATACTTATAAACGAAGCAAAATTTATAGTAGTTCCAAGCGCTTGGTATGAAAATTGTTCACTGGTTATACTTGAATCTATGGCAAAATCAAAGCTAGTTCTTGCATCAAATATGGGTGGAAATTCGGAGCTCATAGAAGATAATAAAACTGGTATTCTATTCGATATTTATGACAAAAATGATGCTATTGACAAACTCATTAAAATAATGGATAATAAAGAGTTAATTAAAGAAATTTCTATTAATGCAAAGCAAAGCATTGAACGAGAATTTAATAGTGATATCTATTACTCAAAATTAATCAATATTTATAAGGATCTAATAAATAACAACCTGAAAGCTGATAGCTGAAGGCTGAAAACTATGCGCATCGCTTATATAGGACAAAAAGGTATTCCAATGAAACAAGGTGGCATAGAAGCTCACGTTGAAAATCTTTCTATTGAAATGGCAAGTCGTGGCAATGATGTATTCGTTTATACAAGACCAAGTTATACAGACAAAAACTTAAAAAAATATAAAGGAGTAAACTTAATAAGTATTCTAAGTATCCACACAAAGCATCTAGATGCTATAAGTCATACTTTTTTTTGCTCTATTCATGCTTGTTTTCAAAAATACGATATTATTCACTATCATGGAGTGGGTCCATCACTTCTTAGCTTTATTCCAAGAATTTTTTCCAAATCAAAAATAATAGGAACTTTTCACTGTCAAGATAGATTTCACAAAAAGTGGGGTATTGTTGCAAAATTTTTTTTGAGCTTAGGAGAGTATGCTGTATGCAAATTTCCCCATCAAACAATTTCTGTTTCTCCAATCATAAAAGATTTTTGTAAAAATAAATTCAAAAGAGAAAGTGTTTTTATTCCCAATGGCTTCAAAATTCAAACTGATAAAAATATCAATGTACTAGAATCACTAAATATAAAACCTAAAAAATATTTTCTTGTTGTATCTCGTTTTATTGCTCACAAAGGAATTCAATATTTTATCAAGGCCTTCAATAAATTAAACAATTCAGAATATTCTGCTGTCATAATAGGAGATACTTATTACGACAAGAGATATGATAGATATATCAAGTCACTTGCTGAAAAAAACAAAAACATATTTTTAGCAGGACAAAGGGGTGGCGAGGAATTAAATCAACTATTTACAAATTCATATTGTTTTGTTTTGCCATCAGAAGGTGAGGGTCTTTCCATAACACTTCTTGAAGCAATGGCGCATGAAATACCCGTTATTGTAAGCGATATTTCTGGCAATAAAATATTTATAGATGAAAATCTTGTTTATTCTTTTGAAAACAAAAATATTGATGATCTTACAAGTAAAATGAACTATGTAATTTCAAATCAAAAAGAAGCTACCGATAAAGCACGCACAACAAAAGAATATATATACAATAATTTTTCTTGGAATAAGATAGGAAGCTCAATAGAAAATTTATACAAATCTAGCTTAAATCAATCCAACTTTTAACCCCACGCTCTTTACTCCCTATCCCTAACCATATAACTCTATTTACGGTATTGAACTTTTGGGCGATTTATTGTATCCTATTTAAAGATTAGTAATAATCTTTTTTTAAATTATAAATACAAACAGATGTCAAAAACAAGCAAGGTTAGATTAACATTTTTAGGTATTTTAGTGTTGGCTATATTGTCAGGATTTATTGTATATCCAAAAGTACCAAAATTTATGCCTGGAAACGCATTTTTTAATAAATTTACACCTAGATTAGGATTAGACTTACAGGGTGGTGCTCATCTTGTATATCAAGCTGATTTTTCAAAAGTTGATACAAAAGACAAAAAAGCATCACTTGACGGCGTTAAAGATGTTGTTGAAAGAAGAGTAAACACTTTTGGTGTCACTGAACCACTAGTTCAAACAAGTGGAGAAGACAAAATAATTATAGAGCTTGCCGGTGTTTTTGATGTAAACGACGCTATAAAAAGAATTGGGGAAACACCTCTTTTAGAATTTAAAGAACTTTCTGGAACAGATAGTGCTACGGTAGATCAAGGAGCTATTGATACACAAAATGCAGAAAGTAAAAAACTAGCTGAAGAAATTTTAATTCGTGCAATTAAAGGAGAAGATTTTGCAATGTTAGCAAGAGAATATAGTGAAGATCCTGGATCAAAAGAAAAAGATGGAATAGTAGATTTTGTAAAACAAGAAATGCTAGACCCTGCATACGGAGATGTAATTTTTAATAAACTTTCAAACGGTCAAATATCTACCTCAGTTGTAGAAAGTCAATTTGGCTACCATATTATAAAAAAATTAGAAGAAAAAGGATCTGGAGTAGATAAAGAAGTCAAGTCTCAACATATATTATTTCTAAAGAAAGCAGCCCAAGCACAAGAACAATGGGTAAATACTCAACTATCAGGAAAACAATTAAAATCTTCAGATGTTCAATTTGATAATACTACAGGTATGGCTCAAGTAGGACTAGAATTCAATGATGAAGGAAAACAATTATTTGCTGATATTACAAAAAGAAATATAGGAAAACCAGTTGGAATATTTTTAGATGGCGAAGTCATCACAGCACCAAAAGTAAATGAAGAAATTACGGGTGGTCGTGCTGTCATAGAGGGAGGATTTGGTATTCAAGAAGCAAAACAATTATCTCAAAGATTAAATGCTGGTGCACTTCCAGTTCCAATAAATCTAGTAAGTCAACAAACTGTTGGTCCAATGCTTGGAAAAGATTCACTAGACAAAAGTTTACAAGCTGGTATTTGGGGTATAATTTTAATAGCATTGTTCATGTTATTCTATTATAGATTACCTGGACTTCTTTCTATTTTTGCTCTTTTAATATATTCTGCAACTGTAATAGCAATATTTGAAATATGGCCAGTTACACTAACACTTTCTGGAATTACTGGTTTTATATTTTCTATTGGTGTGGCAGTTGATGCAAACGTTCTAATATTTGAAAGAACCAAAGAAGAACTTCGCAGAGGAAAAGATGTTGTAGATGCAATAGAAGAAGGTTTCAAAAGAGCGTGGACATCAGTAAGAGATTCAAATTATTCATCAATAATTACTTGTGTCATATTGTATTATTTTGGATCAAGCATGATAAAAGGATTTGCAGTAACTCTTACAATAGGTATTTTGATCTCAATGTTTTCAGCAATTACAGTTACAAGAACATTTTTAAGACTTATTGCATCTTCAAAAATGAATAAACACTTATGGCTATTTGGTGTAAGAAGTAAAAAGTTAAGTTCTGAAATTAAATAATTATCTAATAATTTATATATTAAAATTATATGTTGAATATTATAGGAAAAAGCAAGATTTGGATGACAATCTCCGCCATTTTATTCGGATTAAGTATTGTATCGATAATAGTTTTTGGTCTTAATCTAGGAATAGATTTTACAGGTGGATCAATGCTTGAAATTAAATTTCAAAACATAGAAAGACCGCCAGTTGACCAAATGCAAAGCGTTCTTCAAGAATTTAATTATTCAAACATTAATATTCAAGCAGCAGGAGAAAATTCTTATATAATAAGAACATCTACTATGTCTGAGGATGAACACCAACAAATACTTTCAAAGCTCAAAGAAAAATTTCAAAATCAAGATAATAAAGACGCTTCTGTCATAGAACAAAAATTTGAATCAGTTGGTCCAGTCATAGGTCAAGAATTCAAAAATAAAACTATCTGGGCAATACTTTTAGCACTTATTGCTATTATTTTATACATTGCTTTTACGTTTAGACACGTTTCAAAACCAGTAGAATCTTGGAAATATGGGCTTGCAGCTATCATTGCTCTTATCCACGATATTACTATAATAACTGGAGTATTTGCTGTTTTAGGACATTTTATCAATGTTCAGATAGACGCATACTTTATTACAGCAATTCTTACCATATTAGGATATTCTGTAAATGACACCATAGTAACTTTTGATAGAATAAGAGAAAATCTTCATAAAAAACAAAACCTTACTTTCACAGAACTTGTCAATTTTAGTATCAATGAAACACTTGCAAGATCAATAAACACATCTCTTACTGTATTTATAGTTCTTATAACAATATTTTTCTTTGGTGGAGAAAGTATAAAATTCTTCTCATTGACACTTCTTATCGGTGTAGTCATTGGAACATATTCTTCAATTTTTATTGCATCACCTCTAATGTTATTTTTCTATAAGAGAAAATACTTGGCAAAAAAATAAATTTATACAACACAAACATAAACTCCTTCTGAATTTATGTTCAGGGGGTTTTTAAAATATACTCCCAAATAATCAAAAAATAAAAACATGAAAAATTTAAACAAAACATTATTCAAGATATATTTTGAATATATAAAGCGATACAAAATTAGTTTGGCGCTTATTTTGATATTCATACCAATTTCATCTCTAGTTGATGTAGTAGTCCCAATATTTTATAAAGGATTCTTTGACGAACTCGCAAGCACTGGAGATGTCAAAGTTTTATACGGATTTCTTCTAAAAATTCTTATAACATATGGAATTGGTTGGATGGGGTGGAGATTTTCTACATTTGCAACCTCATATTTTCAAACAAAAGTGATGGCTGATTTATCAAATAAGTGCTTTGAAAGTCTACATAGACATTCTATAAATTTTTTTAACAACAGCTTTGTGGGATCATTGGTAAAAAAAGCAAATAAATTCACTTATTCATTTGAAACTATTGCAGATCTAATAACTTGGGAATTTATTCCTCTTGTTACAACTCTTGTCTTATCAGAGATTGTTCTTTTTACAAAAAGTAGACTCTTGGCTTTTGTGATACTTATATGGTTAATATTATTTACTGCTATTAATTACTTTTTTAGTATATATAAACTAAAACATGACATCAAAAGAACTGAAAAGGATTCAGAAGTAACTGCAACACTGGCTGATACAATTACCAATCAATTGAGTGTAAAATTATTCAATGGATTTAAAAGAGAAAACAAAAATTTTCAAACAAAAACCAATGAACTACATCTTCTTAGAATGTTTTCTTGGAATCTTGCAAATTATGCAGAAGCAATACAGGGGGCATTAGTAATATTTCTTGAAGTTGGATTATTTTATATCAGCGTAAAATTATGGAAACAAGGAATACTTACAATTGGTGACTTTGTTTTAATTCAATCTTATATTTTAAATGTCTTTATGAGAATTTGGAGACTCGGTAGAATGATACGAAGATTTTATGAAGCTACATCTGACGCAAAAGAAATGGTTGAAATTTTTGAAACTCCTTATGAAATACAAGACTCCAAAGATGCGGTAGAGTTAAAAGTTTCAAATGGTAAAATTGAATTCAAGGACATATATTTTAATTACAATCAAACAAGAAAAATCATTGATAATTTTAACTTATCAATCAAAGCTGGAGAAAAAATTGGAATAGTAGGGCCATCAGGAAGTGGCAAATCGACCTTAGTAAATCTACTTCTTAGAAGCTATGATGTAGAGCAAGGAAAAATATTGATAGATGATCAAAAAATTACAAAAGTAACAAAAGAATCATTGTGGAAAAATATTACCTTTGTTCCTCAGGATACAGTTTTATTTCATAGAACATTATTAGAAAATATAAAATATGGCAATCCAAAAGCAACTGATAATGAGGTTATTCAGGCCTCAGGTCTTGCTTATTGCCATGATTTTATAGAAGAATTTCAAGACAAATATAATACACTCGTTGGCGAACGTGGCATAAAGCTCTCTGGAGGAGAACGACAAAGAATAGCAATTGCTCGGGCAATATTAAAAAATGCTCCTATTTTAGTATTAGACGAAGCAACCTCATCTCTAGATTCTCATTCGGAAGAGTTAATACAAAAAGCACTTGACTCTTTAATGAAAGACAAAACAGTTATTGTTATAGCACATAGATTGTCAACTATTATGAAAATGGACAGAATTGTTGTTTTAGAAAATGGTAGAATAATAGAAAGCGGAAATCATCAAGAATTACTAGAGAAAAGAGGATTATATGAAAAACTGTGGAGCAAGCAAGTGGGTGGATTCATAGCCTAAAAACGATAAAAACATTTCAATTTAATTTTTTATGACATATTACTAATAAATTGTGTTGTTTTAATACGCACAACATCAATGATGTTAAAACATATATACCTTCAAATGGCAAGGATATTCATTTGACAAGTTTTTCCTTATATGATATACTCATCATATTATAAATTACACAATAATTAGACCAAAAATATGGAAAATAAAGACTCAATATTAGATAAAGTAATGGCCGCAAACAAAGAAATAGCCAAGCTTAATTTTGATCCTAGACAAATATCTCAGGAACTTTTAAAACACCTAAATGATAGAGAAAAAGAGGTTGTTTCAAAGCGTTATAGTCTATCAGGAGACAAAAAATCCACTCTAGAGGGTATTGGTGAAAAATACAATATTACAAGAGAAAGAGTAAGACAAATAGAAAATATTGCTGTTAAAAAAATTAAGGCTGTTGCTGAGAAACTTGAAGCTATAAATGAGTTAGATCATCTAATTGGAGATTATCTAGACAAATATCTTGGTCTTTTGGGTGAAGAAACTCTTATCAAAATGGTCTTAGAAGAAAAAAATACCGAAGAAAATTATCATATTACTAAATTTTTAATAAATAAATTACTTGACAATAAATACGTTACTCACAAAGAAACTGACGACTTCTTACCAATGTTTAGATCCAAAGATACTGATTTTAATTCATATCTAGATGCAATTGCAAAAACAATGCAAATTCTTGAAAAGAAAAATCAACCAATCCATAAATCAGATCTATGGAAAACATATGAAGAAGAAAAGGATGTAAACTTTACAAATGACAAAATAAATGAAGAAATACTTTTAAACTATTTACAACCAAGCAAAAAAATCATGGAAAATCCACTAGGAGAAGTTGGTTTGGTAGATTGGAAAAGTATTACCCCAAAAAGAATGAGTGATAAAATTTATCTAGTAATGAAAAAATTCAACAAACCAATGCACTTTAGAGAAATTACAGAAGAAATCAATAAAATGGGTTTTGATAAAAAAGTAGCTCATCCCGCAACAATACACAATGAACTTATATTAGATGACAAATATATATTAGTAGGTCGTGGAATGTATGCTTTAAAAAAATGGGGTTTTGAGTCTGGAAAAGTTTCAGAAGTAGTAGAAAGAATACTTAAAGAAAATGGTCCACTTACAAAACAAGAACTTCTTGAAAAAGTATTGTCCAAAAAATTAGTCAAAAAAACAACTATTAATCTTGCAATAACCAACAATCCAAATATTAAAAAGAATAAAGATGGAAAATATGGTTTTGAAGAAAAAATATAACTTCTTAAAACAAAAATAATATAGTATAATAAATAGTGTTCTCTTAGAACGCTATTTATTTTGATTCAATTATAAAATAAAAATAAAATATTTCTCGACTATACTCGAGATTAAAACAAAAACATGGAATTTTATATAGACCCGATGAGGGTAATATCTGAAATATTACAATACCAAGATCCTTTCTCATTGCTTTGGTATTTTTTGAAAAATGGAGCTTGGTCTATTTTACTTGTGGGAATAATTTGGGTAGCTTACATAACCTGGCTTGATTGGAAACAAAGAGACTTCTTAACTAATCAAGTCAAATATACATTATTTGCAATAGATGTACCAAAACAAAGCGAACAAACCGTAAAAGCGGTAGAAGAAATTTTTAATCATCTTCATGGTATTAAATCTGGTCCTATAGCAAAAGAAGAATTTGTTATGGGAATGAGTCAATTATGGATAAGTTTAGAAATCATAAGTATAGAAGGGTATATTCAATTTCTCATAAGAACTCCTTCCAAATTTAATGATATTATAAAATCTGTTTTTTATGCTCATTATTCAGATGCTGAAATTACAGAAGTAGAAGATTACATGAGTCTTATTCCAATTAATGCAAACGATATTAATTCCAAATTCAAAGGATTTGGAATGGATTTCTTTTTGGCAAAACCAAATTATCTACCAATAAAGACATATCCAAATTTTGAAAATTCAATGACTCAGACATACATAGATCCCCTTGCTACCATACTTGAATTGCTTGGAAAAATTGGACCAGGAGAATTTTTAGGACTTACACTTCTAATAAGACCGGTTGATGCTGATGATGTCGTAGCAGCTGGAAAAAAAGAGGTTGGCAAGATAATGGGAAGAGCAGTTCCAAGTACAAAGGGCTTTATGGATAAACTTATTGGTGGCGTAGAAAAAGGAATAGATACGCTAAGCGAAGAAATATATGAATTATGGGGAGATGTTGCTGATAAAGCAGAAAAAGATCAATTAAAGGTGCTTACGCCTAGTGAAAGAGACAAACTTAAGGCTATTGATTCCAAGGTTGGCAAATTTTTATTTCAAGCAATATTAAGAACATTATATATAGCTCCAAAAGAAAGATTTTCTATAGGACGTGCTCTTTATGGACTTCAAGGCGCTTTTAAACAGTTTGCAGATTGGAATATGTTTAAAAACTCCAAAACAAAAGCAGACTATTTCTTCAAACGCCAGCGAGAAGAAATAAATGTTCAAAGATTTATAAAAAGATTTATTAAAAGAAACACATTCGATACACCCTCTTTTATCATCAATACAGAAGAGTTAGCATCTATTTATCATTTTCCAGATATCAATGTAAAAGCACCTCTCATCAAAAGAACTGAAACAAAGACTGTTCAACCACCTACGGGATTACCTTTTGAAGAAAATGTTGTATCCGAACTCATTAATTATCCAAAAGATATACCCGAAGAAAATGTTATTGATAAAGAACTAGAGGAAGGAAACGTAATAGATCTAGATTTAGAAAATAAATATTTTGAGTCTACATTTGCAAAAGACAAAAAAGAAAAAGAAGAATATCAAAAAGAATTTATAAAAGAAGAAGCCGAGAAAAAAGAATCTGCCGAAAAAAACAAAGCATTAATAAACAAAAAAGAACTTGAAAAAATTCAAGGTAGTGCAATTTTTAGTGATCCAAAATTAATAATAGAAGAAGATCCAAAAGAAACAGAAGAGGAGAAAGATGAAAGATTGAGTCCTCCGACAAACCTACCCTTTGTTGATTAAAAAAAATAGGGTAAGCAAAACAAATAAAAATAAAATGGAACAAATAACAACATTTGCAAAAACAGATTTTCGTGGTCAATATAAAAAGTTTGGAATAAAAACAGATGATCGTCGTCGTCACATTTACGCTATAGGAAAAACTGGTATGGGAAAAACCACTATTATTGAAAATATGGTTATCCAAGATATTATCAATGGAAATGGGGTGGCACTAGTTGATCCTCATGGAGATATAGTTGAAAAAATATTAAATTTCATTCCGCCACATAGAATAAATGATGTAATATACTTTAATCCGGCAGACTATGAATTTCCAATAGCATTTAACGTACTAGAAAACGTTGGCGTTACTAAGCGCCATCTTGTGGCCTCTGGACTACTAGGCGTATTTAAAAAGATTTGGGCAGATTCTTGGGGACCTAGACTTGAATATGTATTAAATAATGCTATTATGGCACTTTTAGAATATCCCGGATCAACCATGCTTGGTATTATGAGATTATTAGTTGATAAAGCGTATAGAGAAAAAGTTGTAAATAAAATTACAGATCCAGTAGTAAAATCATTTTGGGTAGATGAATATGCAAAATATCCACAAAGCTTTCAAACTGAAGCAATAGCACCTATTCAAAATAAAGTTGGAAGATTTTTATCAACACCACTTACTAGAAATATCGTGGGTCAAGTTAATTCTTCTATTGATATTAGAGAAATAATAGACACACAAAAAATATTTTTATTAAATCTTTCAAAGGGAAGAATCGGCGAAGACAATTCTGCACTTCTCGGAGCTATGATTATTACCAAAATTCAGCTTGCCGTTATGAGTAGGGTAGATATACCCGAAAACGAAAGAAAAGATTTCTATCTTTATGTTGATGAATTTCAAAATTTTGCAACAGAGTCTTTTGCTAATATTTTATCAGAAGCAAGAAAATATAGACTTAATTTATTTGTAGCTCATCAATATATAGAACAATTAGAAGAAAAAGTACGAGCTGCAATATTTGGTAACATAGGAACTCTTATTTGTTTTAGGGTTGGTGCAGCTGATGCAGAATTTTTACAACAAGAATTTGAACCCAGCATCACCAATGTAGACCTAGTCAATCTTGCAAAATATAAAATTTATATCAAACTAATGATAGATGGTGTTGCGTCAGATCCTTTCCAAGGAATCACGTTATCTCCCGTACCAATGCCTGAAAATGGTCCTGAAATGGCAGAAAAGGTAATTAAAGTTTCAAGAGAAAGATATGCAACCAGAAGAGACATAATAGAATCAAAAATTCTTAAATGGAGTGGTCTTGAAATAAATGATGAGAGCGAAGAAGCTAATGAAGAATTTTTATTTAAAAAAGTAGAAGAAAAAATAAATGAAGAAAGAAATAAAAATCAAGAAAAAAAACAAAATACTACGAGCAAATCTGGTATAGAATTATTTCCTACAAAATGTGATAATTGTGGAAAAGAAGTTACGGTACCATTTAAACCAGATGGAATAAGACCAGTATATTGCAATGATTGTTTCACAAAAATCAAAAAAGACAAAGAAGATAATAAAAGTAAATCTATTAGCTTAGAAGATGTTTTTTCATCTAATCAAAAAACCGAGGAACAAATAGAAGAACAAATTGACACCATGAATCAAAATCAAAGTGCTATAATAATAAACTCTTCTAAACAATAGCTGAGCTATCTAATCTCCTAATTTCTTAATCTCACTAACCCCCATGAACAAAAAAATACAACAACTAAGTAAGGACATAAAAAGTATCAAAATTCAAGGCGCTACAAATGTTTTTTATGCAACTCTTGATATATTAGAATTACTATTAATTGAATATAAAAATCTTGAACTAAATAAATTTAAACAAACTTTTGAAAAAGAAGCTGATAAAATAAGTTTAATTAGAGCAACAGAGCCAATGTCAAGAAATGCAGTAAAATATATCTTACACAAATTAGAAAAAAATAAACTTGCTTCAACCATAGATGCTATTTCAAACATTAAACAATCTATAGAATATCTCAAATCTCAAATAAAACAAATAGAAAAAAATATTGTAAAAAATGGTACTAAAATTATCAATAAAAATGACCGCGTAATGACTCACTGCCACTCATCACTTGTTGAAAAAATACTGATTTCTCAAAAAAATAAAAATATTTTAGTTTATAATACAGAGACAAGACCTCTTATGCAAGGAAGGATCACATCTCGTAAGCTTGTTGCAAATGGCATAAAAACAACCATGATAGTAGACTCTGCTGCAAGTTTTTTTATATCTCCATATTCAGGAGATCTCAAAATGGACAAGGTAATAGTGGGCTGTGATGCAATTTCAATAGACGGATCTATTGTCAACAAAGTAGGATCATATGGAATAGCACTAGCTTGTAAAGAAAGTAATATTCCAATCTACGTTTCTGGATCACTACTGAAATACGACTCTCAAGATGATGTAAACATTGAAATAAGACACAATAACGAAATATGGAAAAATCCAAATTCTAATAAAATAAATATGATAAATATTGCTTTTGATTATGTTCCAGAAAAATTAATAGCTGGAATAATTTGTGAATTTGGCATAATCAAGACAAATCAAGTAAACAATCTCATTCAAAAACATTACCCTTGGATTTTAGAAAAAAAAGTAAAATTAATTTCCTAATATTCTAAATACTAAAAACTAAATACTAAAAACTAATCTATGCACAAAAAATCATTCGTAAATTTACACTACAAACCAAATAAAAATGATATCATCGCAACCTATAAAATCGAATCAAAATTAGGACTAGAAAAAGCGGCTATTGAAATTGCAGCTGAATCATCAATTGGAACTTGGACAAAAATTAGTACATTAAAACAAAAAACATTTGATCGCCTTGCGCCCTCAATATTTTTTATTGATAAAAAAAAGAAAATTGTAAAAATTGCTTATCCCATTGAACTATTCGAACTTGGAAATATACCACAACTTTTATCTGCACTCGCAGGCAATATTTTTTCTATGAAAGTTATTGATAATTTAAGACTAGAAGACTTAAGTCTTTCTACAAAATACATTAATTCATTTGAGGGGCCACATTATGGAATAAGTGGGGTAAGAAAACTATTAGACATTCAACATAGACCTCTTATTGGTTCAATAATTAAACCAAAAGTAGGATTAAACGCTAAAGAACATGCTCAACTTGCTTATGATATCTGGACAAATGGTATTGATGTAGTAAAAGATGATGAAAACTTAACCAATATGCCTTTTAATAAATTTAAAGACCGTGTAATTCAAGTAATGAAGCAGAAAAAAAAGGCGGAACATGAAACAGGATGTAAAAAATTACACGTATTTAATATCACCGCTCCAATGGATCTAATGTTAGAAAGAGCAAAATTTGTAAAATCTCAAGGCGGAAAATGTGTTATGGTAGATCTTGTCTCTGTTGGTCTTGACAATGTACAAGTACTACGAAGACAGGGGCTAAATCTTATAATTCATGGCCATCGTGCAGGGCATTCTATGTTTTCTAGAAATCCCAAACATGGTATGAGCATGCTTGTTGTTGCAAAACTTGCTAGACTTGCTGGAATTGACCAGCTTCATACTGGAACAGTAGTAGGAAAAATGGACGGAAGTGCGCAAGAGATTGTTGAAATAAATGAAGCAATAAAAGAAGATGCTGGAATAAACAAAATTTTAAGAGAAAATTGGGGTAAAATCAAACCCGTTCTTCCAATCGCATCTGGCGGACTTTATCCAGAGCTAACCAAAAAATTAATTTCAATTTTAGGCAATGACCTAATAATAAACTATGGTGGCGGACTTCACGGTCACCCACAAGGATCTAAAGCAGGTGCTCGAGCATGTTATCAAGCGGTACAAATTATAATAGAAAATATTAAAAATCCTAACAAGAATTATTTTAAGGAATATTATGAAGCACTAGAGTATTGGAAAAATAAAAAGAAATAATTACTGAGCAAAACAAAAACCGCCACATTATTCAAATGAGCGGTTTTAAAATTATCAATTAATTTAGATTAAAAACAAAATTATTACTACTATGCCTATAGCCTCCAGAACAAGAGACATAATAAGTCCGTCTTTGTTTTCAGTAATGTCTACATCACTTTTGTTCATTTTTTCCTCCCTAATAAAATATTCTAAATACATAATAAATTATTTCACAAACATTGTCAAAGAATCATTTATACATTAAAATAATACTATAATAATTAATTTTCATATTTACATTTTTTTGAAATTTGTAATTTGAGATTTGGAATTTTTTAAATTATGTCATTTTTTTTAAAAGCAAAAAAATTGGATATCAAAACTGGAACAGAACCAATAGCACTTCTTCAAGAAGAAGAATCATATCATCTTGGAATTCAACCTGGTGATAAAATAGAAATAATGTGGCGTGGAAAAAAAGCCGTTGTTACTGTAAATTTATCAAAAAAAGAAATAGACAAAGGAAACCTAGGTCTATATAGTAATTTTTGGGACAAATTTCCCACCCTTCAAGACAAAGAAATAGTTGAAATTAATTTTCTAGATCGTGCACAATCAGTCAACGCTATTAAGAAAAAAATATTTGGAAAAACGCTGACATTTGAAGATTGCAATTCAATAATGAAAGATATTGTTGAAAATAGATTATCAAATACTCAAATAGCTTATTTTGTTGCTGCTTCATACATGAGACACTTTACAGATGATGAATTATATTTCATGACTAAAGCAATGGCTGAAAATGGAGAAAAATTAGATATAGAAGGTGTTGTTGCAGACAAACATAGCTTTGGTGGAGTTGCTGGAAACGAAGCTGCAATGATTGTAGTTCCAATTCTTGCATCTTTAGAAATAAAGATTCCAAAAACATCTTCTCGTGCCATCACTTCAGTATCTGGCACCGCAGATACAATGGAAGTGCTAGCTCCAGTAGATCTAAATATCAAAAAAATCAAAGAAGTTATAAAAAAAACTGACGGTTGTATTGTGTGGGGTGGGGGATTAAATATTGCTCCTGCTGATGATAGAATCATTACAACAAACTATCCAATGTCCTTAGAAAGTTATGATAAAGCAGTGATTTCTATTATGGCCAAAAAAATAGCTGCATCTTCAACTCACATAGTAATAGATCTTCCAGTGGGAGAAACTACAAAAATTCCAAAAATGAAAGATGCTCTTGAGATAAAACGAAAATTTGAATATTTAGCAAAAAAATTCAAAGTAAAAATTGATGTAGTTATTGTTCCAATTACTGACCCTATCGGAAAAGGAATGGGTCCAGCACTTGAAGCTCGCGACGTGCTTCGTGTACTCCAACAAAAAGAAAATCGTCCTGGAGACTTAGAAAGTGAGGGAATAAAAATGGCTGGTCGCGTACTAGAGCTTTGCAAAAAAACAAAAAAAGGAGAAGGGCAGGGACTTGCATGGAAACAACTTCAAAATGGTGAAGCTTGGAAAAAAATGCAAGAAATTATTAAAGCACAGGGCGGAAAAGCAAATATTGATTCAGAAGATATTACAATAGGTGCTATAAAAAATTATATAAATGCTTCAAAAAATGGAAAAATAGTTCTTGTAAATCAAAAAGCTATAAATGACGTTTGTCGTACACTTGGAGCACCAAATGAGAAACTTGCAGGAATTTATCTAAACAAAGAATTTGGAAATCGTGTTAAAAAGGGTGAAAGATTATTTACTTTATACGCACAAAGCCAAGAAAGAATGTCTCTAGCACTTAATGCTATAGCAAAAGGATTGGAAATATTTACAATCAAGTAATTTCAAATTCCAAATTTCCAATATCCAATCAATATAAAAAACTCTGAATTATATATTTATTATGTCTTCTAAAAACCAAATTACCGTTGCCGTTGGTCTTAGCGGTGGAGTAGATTCTTCTGTTGCTGCTTTTTTATTACAAC